>JBILCN010000003.1:0-54038 GCA_044353095.1 Candidatus Nanopelagicus sp. | reverse complement strand
GTTTCGCGTTATTCACGCTTAACTCGAAGTGGGTTGTGAGGGACTCGAACCCCCGACCCGGTGATTAAGAGTCACCTGCTCTACCAACTGAGCTAACAACCCGGTCTTTTGTACTGGCCGACCCTATCAGCGTTTTATTGTGGATTGAGTCCTTTTACTTAGGCTGATTTCTTGCTTAATGAGTTTTAAAGCGGTTGTAGGAGTTGTTGATTTCCTCTTCGGCGGCCCCTTGATTTACCCAATCTCCACCATGTACTGATTTATTTGGTTCAAGTGATTTATAAACCTCAAAGAAGTGTCGAATTTCTTCTAGCTCAAAAGTTGGTAGATCTGAAATATCAGTTAGGTAATCCTTGCGAATATCACCAGCAGCAACACAAAGTAGTTTGTCATCGCCACCTTTTTCATCTGTCATTCGAAGCATGCCAATAGTTCGGCAAGAGACTATGCAGCCAGGAAAGGTTGGTTCATCCAACATGACAAGTGCGTCCAGTGGATCGCCATCTAAGGAGAGAGTGTTTTCAACAAAGCCATAATCATATGGATAACGTGTTGATGTAAAGAGCATGCGGTCTAATCTGATTTGGCCGGTGCTGTGGTCGATCTCGTACTTGTTTCTTGAACCAGCAGGAATTTCAATTACAACATCAAAGATCATTGGCTTCATTTAATTCTCCTAGACCTTTGCATTTGATAAATAGTGGGGTGAGCGACGGGGCTCGAACCCGCGACATCCCGGACCACAACCGGGTGCTCTACCAGCTGAGCTACGCCCACCATAGTTATTACAGGCTAATACTACTTCACGATTGAATGAAGATTTTATTGCGGTAGTACTCAAGCTCCTCGATTGAATCCCGAATATCACCCAATGCGCGGTGGTTTCCATCCTTTGCTGGGGCGGCAAAGTAAACCTTTGGGTACCAGCGGCGGGCTAATTCTTTGATCGATGAGACATCAATTGTTCGATAGTGCAGATACTTATTTAGTAGGGGAAGATCGCGAGCGATAAATCCACGATCAACATAAACGCTGTTTCCAGCAAGCGGGGATTTTCCTTCACCAGGTGCGTACTTACTTAGATAGGCAATGATTGCGGCATCTGCCTCTTCAAGTGAAACACCATTTGGGATCTCATTTATCAGCCCAGATTCGGTGTGCATGTTTCTAACAAACTCATCCATCGCTGCCAATTTCTCTGGCGAGGTTTTAATGACAAGATCAACACCTTCACCCAAGATATTCAACTGAGCATCGGTAACTAGAACTGCGATTTCAACCAATGCCTCTTTATTAAGGTCTAATCCAGTCATCTCACAATCGACCCAGATCAGGTTTGGCAGTTCATTTCCCATACGCCCAACCCTAGGGCAGGCGTGGCACCCTGATCTAATTCACCTGCCGTTCATCTAGGCGTTATTCCGATTAAACCTTCAAATGCACTCTCTTTAGCATGATGAGCCCATGACAGCCTTGCTTCCTGAAAAGAAAATAGCTCCGGTTCCAAGAGTTATCACCACTGAACCAAGGTTTACTGACAAAGTATTTCGCGCAGTTGTAACTGGCGGCGGAATGATCTCACTTGTATTACTTGGTTTAATTGCTTATTTCTTAATTTTCAACGGCTTTGAAGCAATTCGAAATGCAGGCCTGAGTTTCTTAACTGGCTTTGAATGGGAAGATGCAATTCCAGAGATTGGCCAAGATGCCAGATACGGCATAGGTGCCATGTTATTTGGAACTATGGTAACTGGAATTATTGCCATGCTATTTGCTGTTCCAATCGCTGTTGGCACTGCTTTATTTTTATCTTATTACTCACCCGAATGGTTGAAAAAACCAATGGTTATCGTTGTAGATGTAATGGCAGCAATTCCATCAATTGTTTACGGCCTGTGGGGCTTCTTTGTATTTATGCCACATGCTGAGTATTGGGCAAGGTTAATTCACAAGTACTTAGATTTTATACCGATCTTTGATATGCCAGCACCAGTATTTACCCGATCACCATTTGTCGCTGGCTTAGTTTTAGCGATCATGATTACACCAATCATTACTGCAATCTCACGTGAAGTATTTGCACAAACCCCACCAGAGCGAATTCAGGCAGCGTACGCACTTGGTGCAACTAAGTGGGCGATGATCAAAGCTGTTGTATTCCCTTATGGCCGTGGCGGTGTTGTTGGCGGTGCAATGCTTGGTTTAGGTCGGGCATTGGGTGAGACGGTTGCTGTTTACACTGTTTTGAATTTGGTTTATGACATCAGAATTGAGATTCTACTTAGCGCTGGTGGCAATGTAGCTTCGATGATTGTTAACAAGTTTGGTGAAGCAGACTTTGTAGAATTACAAGCATTAATGGCTGCTGGCTTTTTACTATTCGTGGTCACATTAATTGTAAATTTCATCGCTAACTTTATTATCAATAAGACAGCAAGAGAGTAATTATGAGCCAAACTCAATTCGCTGTTAAGCCTGCCCGGCCATGGAAGTTAACTATCAGGAGTTTAATTCCCGACATACTAGGCGCGTTGTTTACTGTTTTTGGCAGTTTAGCAATTGTTGCGATCACACCACTTAAGGGAAAGTTAGGTTTTGCACTCGTTTTAATTACATTAGCGATGATCACAGCGACCACTGTAAGTTGGTTACGCAAAGATCGTAAAGCTGCGATGAACTCAAGAACGACAGTTTTAGTTTATATTGCTGCCGCTTTTGTGATTATTCCACTCACCTCAATTCTTTATGAGGTTGTCAGATTGGGAACTGCTGGTTTTTCACTGCGCATATTCACCGAGGATATGTCGGTGACCGCATCTGAAACTGATTTAAGTGAAGGTGGTCTTCTGCACGCAGTCATCGGTACTGCATACGTCGTATTTTTTGCCACCGTACTTTCAACTCCAATCGGAGTTTTAACTGCGCTGTATATTGTCGAGGTCAAGGGAAGATTTTCTGGCTTAGTTAGATTCTTTGTTCAAGCCATGAGCGGTGTGCCATCGATTGTGGCTGGCTTATTTATATTTGCATTTTGGATGATTCAAATGGGTAATGCCTACAGTGGAATTGCTGGTGCATTTGCCTTAACTGTCCTAATGATCCCAACAGTTGCTCGTACCTCAGAAGAGGTTTTGAAATTAATTCCACAGGATCTGCGCGAGGCTGGACTTGCCTTGGGTGCTACCCAATGGCGAACAGTTGCAACAGTGGTAATTCCAGCAGCGAAAAGTGGTTTGGTGACTGCGATAATTTTAGGAATTGCTCGTGTAGTGGGTGAGACAGCACCATTATTGGTGACAATCGGTGGCGCAGATGCAGTTAATTTAAATCCGCTGGATGGAAACATGTCAGCCTTCCCGATGTATGTTTGGAAAAATCTTTTAATTGGCAGCCCAAATGCGATCAGCAGAGCTTGGCTTGGCCTATTTGTTTTAATGGTTTTAGTATTAATCTTTTTTGCTATGGCCCGTTACTTCAGCTCGGCAAGAAGGAGATCTGCATGAGTAATCAAGATAATCCATCCGCAACCAATGATCGAGAGGAAAGCATGAGTCAGGTAACCGGAAGTCAGGCCAGCAACACCAAGGATAGAAACGCTAACAGCAGGCCGATCTCTTCTCACTCACTGGCTGATGTGGCCAATGCCCGGCTCTCCAAGGTTGGTAAGCCAAACATGTCTACTACCGGACTTGAAGCTCGAGGAATTCACGCCTGGTTTGGCAGCAAGCACGTACTTGAAGATATTTCATTAGATTTCTTTACTGGAACAGTAACTGCATTGATTGGCCCATCTGGTTGCGGTAAATCTACATTTATCAGAATCTTAAATCGCATGCACGAGTTCATTCCAACCGCAGCTCTTGCTGGACAGGTAATTTTAGATGGTAAGGATGTTTATGATGCCGGCGTTGATGTAACAAAGATTAGATTAAAGGTCGGAATGGTTTTCCAGAAGCCAAACCCATTCCCATCTATGACAATCAAAGAGAATGTTCTCTCTGGCTTAAAGTTAGCCCAATTAAAGATTGAGAATGCAGATGATTTATTAGAGAGCTGCTTACGTCGTGCGGGTTTGTGGGATGAGGTTAAGGATCGCCTAAATGAGTATGGCGGTGCTCTATCTGGTGGACAACAACAACGTCTGTGTATTGCCCGATCTCTTGCAGTTAATCCACAAGTTTTATTAATGGATGAGCCATGTTCAGCACTTGACCCAGGATCAACACTTCGAATTGAGGAGACAATCAGAGAGCTCTCAGCAACCATGAGCATTGTGATTGTGACTCACAATATGCAACAGGCGGCGCGAGTCTCGGATTACACCGGATTTTTCCTATCTGATGGTGGGCCAGGTCGTTTGATTGAAAGTGGATCCACTAATGACATTTTCACTAATCCAAAGGAGAAGCGAACCGAGGATTATGTATCAGGAAGATTCGGCTAAGCCTAAAATCTGTCTGATCTGTGTACCTATTCGCATGTCAATCTGTATACCAATCTGTATACCAATTGTTAACTTAAGGGCCATGTTAAATTTCCCTAATTCCCGTTGTTTGTTTGCCGTATCTCGCTAATTTTCAACTCCAAGGACAACTTACGGAGGGTTTATGAAATTACGCAAGAGAGTGGCGATTGCTTCAATCGCAGCTGCGGCATTAATACTTTCATCTGGACCAGCATTCGCCGGTCAGATCAACGGTAGCGGCGCAACATTTGCTCAACCACTTATCGATGTTTGTAAGGTTGAGTTTACAAAAGATACTGGCCATACAGTGAACTACGGAGCTGGTGGATCAGGTAAGGGACGTTCAGATTTCGCAGCTAACTTAGTTGATTTTGCTGCTTCAGATTCTGTTTATACCTCAGGCTTCCCGAAGCATCTTGAATACGCACCTGTTTATGCAGCTGCGATTGCAATCGGTTACAACCTACCTACAGTCAAAACACCGGTGTACTTAACTCCTCAAGTTATTGCACAAATCTTCTCAGGTGAAATTCAAAACTGGAATGATGTTCGCATTCGTACAGTTAATGATGGAGAGGTTAGAGTTCCAGTCTTTGCAACCAAGCGCACAACCGTAAAGGTCGGCGGTAAAAATGTAGTCAAGAATCTTCCGGTTCTTGATAAAAATGGAAACCCTAAAATCTCAAGTTACAAAACTGTTGAAGCAAACGCAAAGTTGCCAAATCTTCCAATCACTGTTTTTTACCGAAGCGATTCATCTGGAACTTCAGAGCAGTTCGGTAAGTTCTTGCAAGGAGCAAATGCTGGAGATAACAAAGCATTGTGGCCAAAAACAGCATCTGGCACATTTGCCAACTCAACTCCAAACCCACTTTCAAATTACTTCAACTTCCAATCTGCTAACGGTTCTGCATTGGTTGCAGCCGGCGTGAAGGGTAAAGTCGGAGGTATTGGTTATGCAGAGAGTGCATGGTTTACCGGTAACAATCTCGGAGTAGCATTAGTCCAAAATTGGGCAGGCGAGTTTGTTGAGGCAAATGCGGCAGGAACATCTGCATTCTTAGTTGGTGGCACCGTCAACGAAAATGGAAGCCTTGATACGCCATACCAAAAGGCAATTAAGGGCGGATATCCAATTGCAACAGCATCATATGGGTTGGTTTACCCAGCAGCGGCTGGAAAAGATCCAGAGAAGCAAAAGATTGTGGCCCAGTGGCACACATATCTATTAGATCAATGTCCTAAGAAGTTTCCAGAAAAGGGATACATCTCAATTACTGGAAAGCTATATGACAAAGCGAAGCAACAAATAGCAAAGATCAAGTAACTCAATAGGAATTACCCCACACGACCTAGCGTGTGGGGTTTTTCTATGCCCAGGTATAGTCGGTATATGGCAAAGGTAATCGAGCAAGGCGACCAGTTGACTTTAAAGTTATCCCTTATTGAAAAAATATTTGCCTTCCACTTTAAACAATTGAAGGTAAGCAAAGCGAAATTGATTAGTAAAAAAGGCTATGCAAAGCCGTGGTCCACTGAAGTTTTAAGGGGAGTCCGAGCACCTGGCACAGGTTTTCCGTACCTAATTCTGTTGGGAACGATGCGTTATCGCGGTGGCAAGGATTTCACTGCCATCTATAGAAAGCGGCCAGTAAATGTTTATCAGTTTGAAGATTACAGCTTCAAGAGGTGGATTGTTACAGAGTAAAGATTTAACTAATTAAAAGCCGGTAGCCATTAATCGCAATAATTGCGATGGCAACCAGAATAGCTAATTGCTTACGGGGTAACTTTCCGACAATCTTGGCCGCAATAGGCGCCATAAGAGTGCCACCGATAGCCAGTCCAGCGACAACATTCCAATCCATTTCAATTCTGTTTATATTAATCAAAAATCCAATAGAGGCAGAGACAGCCACAATAAATTCGGCAGCACTTACTGTTCCAATAATCTTTCTTGGCTCTAGGGATGTAGTTGTCATCATGGTTGGTGTGACGATCGGACCCCAGCCACCGCCACCGGATGCATCAACAAAGCCACCGGTAAAACCTAAATAAGAGAAGTATCTTGGGTGATTAATCTCAACAATATTTGAGCTCATCGAAGCAAAGAGATTTCGGAATAAAAGAAGGAAGCCAAGAAATAGCAAAATAGTTGAGATAAAGATCTTGCCGGTGGACAAATCAATAAATGAAAGGAACATCGCACCTAAGAAGGCACCAATCCCACCTGGAATCGCAAGTTGCAACAATACTTTTTTATCTATGTTTTCTGCATGCCAGTGGGAGGCGCCAGAGGCAAGGGTTGTAAAGATCTCGGCCATATGAACTGCAGTAGATGCAAGTGCAGCGGATGCGCCAAGTGTTAAGAGCAAGGTTGAACTAAGTAATCCAAATCCCATACCAAGTGCACCATCAACTAATTGAGCAATTGAGCCAGCCAATGCAAAGAGTAAAAGACTCACATTTACCCGCTCTCTCAGGAAATATTTAGGTTTATAAGACTAATTAATTCTATAAGATCAGTAGATAAGAGTTGAGTAACAAAGAGTGTTTTTGTGAAATAAAAGGGAGTTCGGGGAGGTTGCCATTGTTTAGACGTTTAATACAAGCTCTCATCATTCTTCTTACTTTTAGCCTTACTGCACAATCTGCTTTTGCTAATGAACTGCTTATTTGGGATCAATTACAAGGCAAAGCTCCAAAGGGTTATGTACTTTTGTTTCGTCACAGCTTGGCACCGGGAGTAGGGGATCCCGAAAACTTCAAATTAAATGATTGTTCAACTCAACGAAATCTCTCAGCTGAAGGGCGAAAAGATGCCAAAGAGATTGGTGAATGGCTACAGCGCCGGCAGGTAAAAATCTTTCGGGTGGAATCAAGCAGATGGTGTCGGGCAAAGGAAACAGCGCAATTACTAAATTTAGGTAAAGTCGTATTAAATCGAAACCTCGACTCACTATTTCAAGAGGCAGATGCAACTAAACATCCACAAACTTCCAGGGTTCGCCAGCAAATCATTAATCACCGAAACAAAGTAGGCCTGCTGGTATTAGTTGGGCATTATGTAAATATTGCAGCACTGACTGGCGTTGGAGTTGATTCAGGCGAAGGAGTTTTGGTTCGAGCAGATAGCAAAGGGGTTTTAAAGGTATTTGGAGCAACACCTGATTTAGGAAATTAGTCGTTAGTAGTTCCATTTGTTAACTTGAAAGTGCGCCTGGCAGGAATCGAACCTGCGACCTAATGCTTAGAAGGCATTCGCTCTATCCGACTGAGCTACAAGCGCATTTACCTGCGTAAGTCTACCGATTGCAACAGGTAAGGTTTGTCCCTATGGCTGAGTTTATTTACACGATGAAAAAGGCGCGTAAGGCGCATGGCGACAAAGTAATTCTCGATGATGTCACCCTGATGTTTTTGCCTGGTGCCAAGATCGGTGTGCTCGGACCCAACGGCGCCGGTAAGTCGACTGTGCTGCAAATTATGGCTGGCCTGCAACAACCCTCAAATGGTGAGGCTTATTTAACTCCTGGCTATTCAGTCGGAATCTTGCTGCAAGAGCCACCGCTAAATGAAGATAAAAATGTTCTAAAGAATGTGCAAGAAGGTGTAGCCGAAACTATTGGATTACTAAATCGCTTCAATACAATCTCTGAAGAGATGGCAAACCCAGATGCTGATTACGACAAGTTGTTAGCTGAAATGGGAACATTGCAAGAGCAATTAGATCATCGAAACGCGTGGGATCTAGATTCACAATTAGAACAAGCGATGGATGCCCTTCGTTGTCCAGCACCAGAATCTGATGTGAAGGTTTTATCCGGTGGTGAGCGCCGTCGAGTTGCACTTTGTAAATTGTTATTGCAAAAGCCAGATTTATTACTGCTAGATGAGCCAACTAACCATTTAGATGCCGAATCTGTTTTATGGCTAGAACAACATCTAAGTAAGTATGAAGGAACAGTGGTTGCAATCACTCACGATCGTTACTTCCTAGACAACGTTGCGGAATGGATTCTGGAATTAGATCGTGGTCGCGCATATCCATACGAAGGAAACTACACAACATACTTAGAGACAAAAGAAGCTCGTATGAAGGTAGAGGGCCAGAAGGATGCCAAACGTTCAAAGCGCTTGAAGGAGGAGCTCGAGTGGGTGCGCATGAATGCAAAAGGGCGCCAAGTTAAATCAAAGGCACGTCTTGCACGTTATGAAGAGATGGCAGCTGAAGCAGATAAAACTCGTAAATTAGATTTCGAAGAAATTCAAATTCCACCAGGCCCACGTTTGGGTGATGTTGTTGTTGAGGTTGATCATTTAGTTAAAGGCTTTGATGATCGAATCTTGATCGATGATTTATCTTTCACATTGCCACGAAATGGAATTGTCGGAGTTATCGGACCAAATGGTGCTGGAAAAACAACACTATTTAAAACAATCTTAGGTATGGAAAAGCCAGATTCTGGAATTGTAAAAGTGGGCGAGACGGTAAAGATTTCCTACGTTGATCAATCACGTGGTGGTATCGATCCAAAGAAATCATTGTGGGAGGTTGTCTCCGATGGTCTTGATTTTATTAAGGTCGGCAATGTTGAAATGCCAAGCCGTGCTTATGTTTCAGCATTTGGTTTTAAAGGACCAGATCAACAAAAGCCAGCCGGAGTTTTATCTGGTGGAGAGCGCAACCGTTTGAATTTAGCTCTAACGCTAAAGCAGGGTGGAAATTTACTTCTACTTGATGAGCCAACAAATGATTTGGATGTTGAAACACTTAGTTCATTAGAAAACGCACTGCTTGAATTTCCAGGATGCGCAGTAGTTATCTCTCACGATCGTTGGTTTTTAGATCGAGTTGCAACTCATATCTTGGCTAATGAAGGTGAATCAAAGTGGTTCTGGTTTGAAGGAAACTTTGAAAGTTATGAAGAGAATAAGATCGCAAGACTAGGAATTGATGCTGCAAGGCCACATCGTGCGACATATCGAAAGCTAACACGATGAAGTACACCCACAAAGCATTTGTTCGCTGGGATGATTTAGATGCATTTGGTCATGTTAATAATGCAAAGTATTTAACCTACGCCCAAGAGGCACGCTTTGATTGGGGTTGGTTTAGTTTTTCAGAGAGGAGTGAAAAGCCAGTATTGATGGAGATGGTGGTTGGTCGCGCCGAGGTTGATTACTTAATACCAATGACTGAAGGTGGCTGTTTTTATGATGTTAATTTGTGGGTAGAAAAGATTGGTAACTCATCATTTGTGAATGGCTACGATGTTACAAAAAATGGTGTTGTTTACGCAAAGATGAAGACAGTTCAAGTAGCTATTGATCTAACAACTCGAAAGTCTCGCCCACTAAATGATGAAGAACGCGCCTTTTTAAATAAGTTTTTAGAGAATAATTAGTGACCCAAGAAACTTTTTATGAACGCGCTGGTGGTGAGCGCACCTTCAATGATTTAGTTTCACACTTTTATGCTCTAGTTGCAGTTAATCCAATCCTTCGTCCAATGTATCCAGATAATGATTTGCATGGCGCTGGTCGCAGATTGCAACTTTTCCTCGAGCAGTACTGGGGCGGTCCATCTACCTACAGCGAAGAGCGCGGACACCCAAGACTGCGCATGCGTCATGCCGAATTTCATATTGATAGTGCAGCACGAGATGCATGGTTACTGTGTATGAAAGATGCAGTGAACGGGCTTGAGATCGCTGATGATTTAAAGGCAGAGCTTTGGAATTACATGGAGCTAGCCGCAAACTCGATGGTAAATCAACCTGATTAGTTCTTAGGCTGGGACTTATTACCAATCTTTAGGATTTCACCATTACGTAAGTACCAAATCGTTCCTTCACTATCCCTCACAGTTGTAATTCGAAGGCCGACTGTTTCAACTACGCCAACAACATCAAGAACATTTACTTGATCACCAACGCCGTATTGATCCTCAACTAACATAAAAATTCCAGACAAAATATCGCGCACTAATGTTTGTGCACCAAGACCTAGTGCCACACCCAATACACCGGCGGATGCAATTAGTGGTCCAAGATTGAATCCAAACTCAGACAAGATCATAAAGATTGCAATTAACCAGACAGTGCCATTTAAAGTTGATTTCAAAACTGTGCCAGTTGTCTTTGCTCGCTCTTTTTGTCGACCACCCACGCGCTTTGGACCCGGGATTAAATCTGCATTAGCAATTCGCAACATTGCCCTAGTAATTGCCCGCCCACCTATTATTTGAATTGATAGGGCAAGAAGTGAGATGACCGTGATGTTTAAGGGGGCGCCGGTAAACCAGTCGTAGGCGCTCTGCAAATTCTCATTTATTTTCATAATATGAGAAAACTTTAACCTAAATGTTAAGCGGATTTGGCAGACAAATACTGTTTTTTTGCCCTATCTCGGGCAAGATGTACCCACCAGCGCGAGCCACGCGTTGATCTAAAAGGAGAAGCTTTCAGTGTCACAAACTTTGGTACTGAACGCCACCTACGAGCCACTAGGTGTCGTATCAGAGAGACGAGCGTTGATCCTCGTCTTAAATCAACGTGCCATTTCCGTTGAAGATTCAAATCGAATTTTGACTTACGCTCGCGGTTCAATCACTCTGCCTGCAGTTATTAAATTAAATAAATTTGTTCGCATCCCTTATCGCCATGCAGTTCCACTTTCGCGCAGAGCAATCTTTGCTCGTGATAACAATCGTTGTGTTTATTGTTCAGCAACTGCTACATCTATCGATCATGTAATTCCAAGATCACGTGGCGGCGGACATAATTGGGAGAATGTGGTTTCGGCTTGCCATAAGTGCAATCATGTAAAGGCAGATAAAACTTTAAAGGATTTAGGTTGGCGCTTACGTAATGTTCCTCGCGAACCAGTTGGCGCTGCTTGGCGAATTTTAGGAACTGGTAAACCTGATTTAATTTGGATTCCATATTTAAAGCCTTTTGGTGTCGAAGCGATGGGAGCAGCTAGCGCATGAATGAAGATGGATCAATGCCAGGTGAGGGCTTAACCGCACTCGAGACCTCGCTCTACTTTTTTGGCGCACCGCTTGGCTTGTTTATTCTCATCTCAGTAATTGTTTGGGCGTTAACTGGTCCTAGCAAAAGCAGTAAGGCAAAAAAGGCAAGCTCACTTACTCAGATCGAGTAGTTACTTATCTCTTGCTTGTGCTTTAAGTGCGCGATCTAGCGCATCTCGTCCTTCAGAGACCAAACGGCGAAGTCCTGCTTGACCATCTTTTCCAGTTGTATCAAGCCACTTAATTGTCTTATCAAGTGTTTCTTGAGTTGTAATAAATACTGGATATAAAGCGGTAGCAAACTTGCTGGCAACCTCATATGACTTCTTGCCCCAGGTCTCCATAAGAAGATCGAAGTAAGGATCAACGTACGCCGCAAGTAATGGACGGTGAAGTGCTCGTTGAAAGCCTGCGATTTGTGCTTCACGAACCGAGGTTGAGATCTCAGCTGTAGTTAATGATTTCCAGGTTTCTGCCTTTGCATCTGGTGTTGGCAAGGCTGCCAGACATGTTGCGTGCGCAAGTTGGCCAGTTAATGTGTTGTCTTTTAATAATTCAGCAGAAAGTGCTGCCTTATCCATTAAGCCACGCTCGGCCAATGCGGTAACAAATGTCCAACGCAGATCTGCATCCACTTTAAGGCCAGATAACTTTCCATCTAGTAACTCGCGGATTAAATCATTGTGTTCAGCACTCGCTGCAAAGGAGGTGAAGTTACGAGCAAATTGAAGTTGGTGATCACTGCCTGCTTTTGCACCACGCACCATTGCCTCATAAGCATTTCCAACTTTTAATCGAGCAGAATCCCGTTTTTTCGGATGTGAGTAAAGCTCAACTGCTGTTACTAATTGATTAGCAATGATGGTAACCGTTGCAATGTCATCTTCACCAGGTAAGCCTGCAAGAGCAATATCAATGAAATCGGCGGCGCTAATTTCAGCATCTCGCAACATATCCCATGCCGCAGACCAGCAAAGTGCGCGGGTAAGTGAATCATCAATTTTTCCAAGGTGAGCCTTCAAGGTGGCGATTGAGCGATCATCAAATCGCACCTTGGCGTAAGAAAGATCACGATCATTAATTAATAGAAGATCTGCAACTTTCTGACCAGCTAATTCAGAAACAACTGTCTTTGCACCCGTAACATCTAGTTCAACTGATTTACGAAGTATAACTTTGTTACCAACTAGATCATACAAACCAATTGCCATTCGGTGTGGACGAAGTTCTGAAGATCCAGCCGGCATAGTCGGCGCCTCTTGCGCTATAGCAACAGATTTGTAAGCATCTCCTTCAATTTCAAGTGCTGGACGCAATGTATTAACACCGGCTGTTTGTAGCCAGGTAGAAATCCAAGGCTTTAGGTCACGGCCACTGGTTGCAGTTAACTCATCTAATAAATCATCCAATGTGGTGTTTTTAAAGGCATGCTTAGCAAAGTAATTTTGCAAGCCAGAAATAAAGTTATCGCGACCAACATGTGCTACTAATTGTTGAAGTACTGAAGCACCTTTTGCATATGAAATACCATCAAAGTTGCCAGCAACGGTATCGATATCAACCATGTCAGAGACGATTGGGTGAGTAGATGAGAGTTGATCTTGGCGGTAAGCCCAATTCTTTCGCTCCTGGTTAAAGCCGGTCCAAGATTTTTTAAATCTTGTTCCTTCTACCATTGCTAGGTAGGAAGACCACTCTGCAAATGATTCATTAAGCCAAAGATCATCCCACCACTTCATGGTGACCATATTTCCAAACCACATGTGAGCCATCTCGTGCAAAATTGTGTTGGCACGTGCGTTATACATGCGCTCGGTTACTTTGGATCTAAATACAAGCAACCGCTCTAGGAAGGTAACTGCGCCAGCATTTTCCATGGCGCCCCAGTTGAAATCAACAACTGCAATTTGATCATA
Organism: Candidatus Nanopelagicus sp.; assembly: GCA_044353095.1. GTDB lineage: Bacteria > Actinomycetota > Actinomycetes > Nanopelagicales > Nanopelagicaceae > Nanopelagicus. Next base: position 40,621 of record JBILCN010000003.1, on the reverse strand, counting down.
CTTTTCAAATGGATACTCAAGACCAAATACCTTTTCAAAGTAAGCAAATCCTTGTTTGGTAATTAGGAAAATATCCTCTGGATCGAAATGCTCTGCCAAAGATTTACGGCAGTAAATTCCAAGTGGCACAGTTTTCTTTCCAACATATGTATCTTTAACAGAGTAATAAGGACCAGCTACAAATGCTGTGATGTAGGTAGAAATTCTTGGCGTTGGCGTAAATGACCACTGCATGCGGTTATTTCCTAGATCCACCTTCTCCTTTAATGGATTGTTAGCAACAACCTCCCAATGAGATGGCACGATTGCGGTTAATGTGAAAGTTGCCTTTAAATCCGGCTGATCAAAACATGGATACATCTTTCGAATAAATGCAGTCTCACCTTGTGAGTACAGGTAAACCTCTTTATCAACTGGATCAACTGATCGTTGTAAACCTTCACCGGTATTTGAATAAAGAGCTTCTAGCTCTAGTACTAATTCATTTTCAGCAGCTAGGCCTTTTAGATAAATTGTTTCGCCATCATAATTTGAGGTATCTACCGGCTTGCCATTTAGGGTGGCTGAAATTACGCGCTTAGCAACGGCATCAATAAAGGTTTCATATCCAACTTTGTTGCAAGAGAAGGTTGCAATTGTTTTTGATAAGAAGCTTTCTTCACCAGTTGTCACATCTAATGTGACCTCATAGCCATGCATTTGAATATGAGCAGAGCGCTCACGGGCTTCAGCACGCGTGGAGTTCAAACCTGGCACATTTACTCCTTATTATTAACTCTGAATTGCTCGTGTACAAGTATCCAATCAGAGATTGCAGGTTAAGCCAAGATGGAACGGCCATCCAATCGAAGTTACGCCCTTCGGGGTAATCGCCCAACTCGAGCACAAGCATTGGCGATGCAAACACAATGGGCCAACTTTAGTTTGCAAGTTGAAAGTGAAATAAAAATTAATGATCTATTCCCAGATTTAAATCAGGTCATTTTAGAAATTGGTTCCGGTATGGGTGAGGCGACAGCTGAAATAGCTGAGCATTTTCCAAATACTGGATTTGTTGCAGTTGAAATGCATTACCCAGGCTTAGGTGCTCTATTGATGTTAGTTAGTGAAAAGAGATTACAAAATATTAAATTAATCCGTGAGGATGCTACCCATTTGTTAAACAACTTTATTCCAGATAATTCAATTGATGCAGTACATCTTTTCTTTCCCGATCCATGGCCAAAAAAGCGCCAACACAAGCGGCGAATTGTGCAGGATGAGTTTGTTGAGTTAATTGCCAGCAAGCTAAAGCCAGGCGGCTATATTCATATTGCAACAGATTGGCAGCCTTATACCGATTGGATAAAGGTGCGATTTGATGGCAACCAAAGATTTAGCGGGGGAGTAATCCAGCGCCCAGAGTGGCGACCGATCTCTAAGTTTGAAGGACAGGGATTAAAAAAGGGTCATGCAGTTACAGATTTAAAGTATGAAAAGATTAAATAGTTCCAGTACCTTCATACTTTCCGATCTGACCAATTCTGCGCACATGTCGTTCATCATTTGTAAAAGGCGTTGCAATAAAGGTATCTACCAGCTGTAAACAGAAGGCTTCATCATGCATTCGCCCGCCAATTGAGATTACATTTGCATTGTTATGTTCACGGGCTAGCTTTGAAGTTTCAACTGACCAAACTAATGCTGCTCGAACACCCTTAACTTTATTAGCCGCTATTTGTTCACCATTACCAGAGCCACCTAAAACAATTCCGATAGAGGCTGGATCATTTGCCGTTGCTTGCGCGGCTGGAATACAAAAAACCGGGTAATCATCTAGTGCGTCATATTGGTGGGGTCCGTGATCTGTTACATCATGTCCGGACTTTTTAAGATGTTCAATTATTTTTGCTTTAAATTCAAGACCAGCATGATCACTGCCAATATGGATTTTCATGTTTGTAGTTTGGCAGAAAACAGTTTCGGCCCTGCCGTTTTTCACGAGCAAGGCCGAAAGTGTCTAGGGGAAGTGCTGGCTACCGAGGTGGTTACGCCCTATATGTTGAGCTAGAGGTGTAGCTAGCGTTAGTAGCTCCGCCTTTAAAGCCCTTGCCAAAACCTTTCTTACCAAATCCACAATCACTGTTTACCTTTGCGGTAACCATTGCAGTTAGATTTGCCTTAGCAGTTGCTGCTTGTGCCGCAGTTAATGTTCCTGCAGTTACACGAGCATCAATTGCTTTGGTATGAAATACAACTAGTGCTGTAACTAATGCATCTTTCTTCACGCCAGCAATTGTTGCTAATGACTCTCCCGCTTTAAGGCGAGTATTTAATGCTTCAGCAGTGATGCCAAGAGTTGAAGTGATAACCGCTTGCTCTGCAACGCGATTTTCTCCACCCTTACCGGCTTTACCACCCATGCCACCATGAGCTGAGGCAACGGATGTTGCACCGACTGAAATGGCTACCGCAACAGCAAGTACTGTTGCAATTAATTTCTTATTCATAGGTCCTCGTTTCATTTACAACTTCAAGTGCATTTGCACCTGATGTATGTAGATAACATCCTCTGCCTGTGCAGATTATCTGATTCACCTGAGTAGCGGACTAGTGTTTTTGCTTCCACATTATCTAATGAGGGCTAGCCCTCGCTCATCAAGTTATTTAAGCCTCAAATGAGTGCCAGCATTCTTGCTTACGCAGAGTAACTAAGCGGACGATGTTTATTACCTAGTCAAAGAGGCTAAATATAAATAGTTCAGTGCAAGGAGAGAGCCAACGATAATGACAATGACTTCAAATAAAGTGGTTAAGATTTTGATTACCTCGATACTTATTACCTCGATAAACTCAACAAATGCCTATGCCGCAGGAAGAAATAACTCATTACCTGCCAATACTGTTTTAAGTGGCAAAGGTGTTCCCTCAACCAAAATCGGAATTAATGGCGACTTTTATATTGATACCAGGTCATTAAATTTCTATGGCCCAAAAACTAAAGATAAATGGCCACTTCCTATTTCTTTAAAAGGTCCTGCTGGACCAATCGGACCATTAGGTGTTGATGGAAAAAATGGCCTAGCTGGTACATCAACTTCAAGTAGTGGAGCTGCTGGCCCTGCAGGGCCTACTGGCGCAACAGGTTCGGTTGGATCAACTGGTGCAACAGGATCAACTGGCGCAACGGGACCAGCGGGAATTGGAAGTGGAAGTGTTGGTCCTGCTGGACCCAAGGGCGAGACTGGAACTGCTGGAAGTACTGGAGCGGTTGGGCCAACAAATGTTTATGTCGGATCGATTCCATTCGTTGGAACTCTCGCAGCGGAAGCAAATAATTCAAAAAACTCAGGATCTTTCGGCAGTTTTACGGACGGTAAAAAATATTTAGTAGACATAATGATTGCTGGCGCAAACAACGATTCTGGTAAATATGCACTCTCTCTAAATGTTACTGCTACTGCTGGTTCACCAACAATTACTGTTAAATATTTGGTTATAGAAGGCCAGTCGTATAGAGGTGGTTTGGTAACTCCAGAACATTCATTAGTTGCAAAAGTTGTAATAGACGCCACGGTTGCAGGTGCAGATTTTTCGCTTATTGCATCAGTGACCTCAGGGACTAGAACTACAGGAGCGCCCATCACGTTTAGCGGTGACTATTTTGCAATTGTGGTGGGAGCGATAAATTAAAAGATATGGAGCGGGTGACCGGGATTGAACCGGCACAGCTAGCTTGGAAGGCTAGAACTCTACCATTGAGCTACACCCGCAATTTGGTTGCGTAATTTGCTACTGCATTAACAAGTTTAACTTGTTTAGCGGTAGCAAGGTCATACCTTATTACCTCGGTTAGTAGAAGGGAAAATTACCCTTTAGACTATGCGCCTTACGCCGACGGGGCGTAGCGTAGTGGCTAGCGCGCCTGCTTTGGGAGCAGGAGATCGTGGGTTCGAATCCCTCCGCCCCGACCAAAATCTTTTTCATAAACAATTACAGGGAGAGCCAATTGAAGAGCGCGGTTGAACAACTATCACCAACACGTGTGAAGCTTTCAGTTGATGTTACTTTCGAAGAGTTAAAGCCACATATCTCAGTTGCTTACCAAACCTTAAGTGAGCGGATAAATATTCCTGGATTTCGTAAGGGCAAAGTTCCGGCAGCGATGATTGATCAACGTGTGGGTCGCGGAGCTGTACTGGATGAGGCAATTAACGCCGCACTTCCAACCTTCTACTCACAAGCTGCTAAAGATAATAATGTGTTGGTAATTGGTCGCCCAACTGTGGACATCAAAGAGTTAAAAGATAATGAGTCTCTTTCATTTACTGTTGAAGTTGATGTTCGCCCAGAGTTAAAGCTGCCAAACTTCTCAACCTTTGAAATTACTGTTGATGATGTAGCGGTTTTGGATAAAGATTTAGATGAGCAGATCGATGCGTTGCGCGCTCGCTTTGGCACATTAAGCACAGTTGAGAAAAAGGTTGAAGATAAGGATTTTGTGACGATTGATTTAGTGGCAACAGCAGATGGTAAAGAGCTTGATGGCGGAACTGCAAATGACATCTCTTACGAGGTTGGATCTGCTCGAATGATTGATGGTCTAGATGAGGCACTAATTGGATTATCAGCTAACGAGAGCAAAGAGTTCTCAACTCAATTAGTTGGCATGGCTGAGGGTGAGAGCGGAAATGTAAAGGTAACGGTCAAAGCGGTTAAGCATCGCGATCTACCACCAGTTGATGATGCATTTGCCAAGATGGCCTCTGAGTTTGAAACACTTGCTGAGTTAAAAGCGGACTTAAAGACAAGATTGACTAAGTTAAAAGAGATGGAACAAGGCGCACAAGCCCGTGACCTACTGGTCGAGAAGTTAATTGGCATGATCGAGATTCCACTGCCACAAGAGATTATCGATGCCGAGGTTAATGAGCACCTAGAAAAAGAGGGTCGCCTTGAGGATGACAAGCATCGTGCCGAGGTTGTTACTGAAGTAAGCCAAACAATTCAACGCGAATTCTTACTTGATTCAATTGTGAAGGCAGAGTCTGTTTCAGTAAATGAGTCTGAGTTAACCGAGTACCTAGTTCGTGCATCACAACGTTATGGAATGACACCTGATCAATTTATTAAAGAGGTATCAGAGGCGGGACAGATCACAACAATGGTTGCAGAGGTTGCCCGAGCAAAGGCGCTGGCCGGAGTTCTAGGTCGAGTAAAAGTTATAGATAAGTCTGGGAAAAAGGTTGATCTTGAAGCGCTTCGCCCTAAGGAAGCCGAAACAACACCTGCTGAAGAGAAATAATCGCTTACGGCGAACAGATCACAGGCTCAATTGCGGAAGCATTTTGCTCAAAATATTGTTAAGGTCAATACATATATTTCAAGGAATATCTTTAAAGAGGAGAGCTAAGTGGATTTAACAACAGCACCACGTAATGCTGGATCAAGCATGGGTGGACTTGATGATCAGGTTTACCAACGCTTACTAAAAGAGCGAATTATTTTCTTAGGCTCTGTTGTTGAAGACTCAATGGCAAATGCAATCTGCGCACAGATGTTATTACTTGCTGCAGAGGATCCAGAAAAAGATATTTACCTTTACATCAACTCACCAGGTGGATCTATCTCTGCCGGTATGGCAATTTATGACACCATGCAGTACATCAAAAATGATGTTGCAACAGTTGCAATGGGTCTTGCTGCATCGATGGGTCAATTTTTATTATGTGCAGGGGCCGATGGCAAGCGCTATGCACTTCCACACGCTCGCATCATGATGCACCAACCTTCAGGTGGAATTGGTGGAACCGCTTCAGATATTAAGATTCAAGCAGAGCAAATGTCATTTACTAAGAAGAAGATGGCTGAATTAATCGCTTTCCATACTGGCCAAAAAGCAGAGCAGATCGAGGAAGATTCAGATCGCGATCGTTGGTTTAACGCCGAAGATGCGAAGAAGTATGGCTTTGTTGATCATGTTGTTAAATCAGCTGGACAAGTATCTGGAAGTGGCGGAACCTCACGATGAATCAAGATATGAACATTAACAAATTAAATGAAATAACCTCACGCTATGTTCTTCCAACTATTGAAGAGCGCACAAGTTATGGTTACAAGCGACTGGATCCATACACAAAATTATTTGAAGAGCGCATTATTTTCTTGGGTCAGCCAATCGATGACACTGTGGCAAATGATGTTATGGCTCAGTTATTAACTCTTGAGTCAATGGATCCAGACCGCGACATCATGATGTACATCAACTCTCCAGGTGGATCATTTACGGCGCTAACTGCAATTTATGACACGATGCAATTTGTTCGCCCAGATGTAATGACAATCTGTTTAGGACAAGCAGCATCTGCTGCAGCAATCCTGCTTGCAGGTGGCGCAGCTGGAAAACGTTACGCACTTGAGCATGCACGCATTTTGATTCACCAGCCATACTCTGAAGGTGGTGGACAAGGATCTGACATTGAGATTCAAGCAAGAGAAATCCTGCGCATGCGCACCTTGCTAGAAGAGATGTTGGCTAAACACTCTAAGAAATCTAAAGAAGAGATTGCAAAAGATATCGAGCGCGACAAGATTCTTACTGCGGCTGAATCAGTTGAGTACGGACTTATCGATCAAGTACTCGCATCCCGTAAGGCGAAGGCAAAAGCTTAAGTCTTCGTCAGTTTTGTAATTCGTCTATAAGCGAACAGATTTACCCACACTTTTGCCGCTCCACTATGCGTGCTCGTTCTACTCTTATCACCTTCCCTTAATGAACTAGGAGATTACAAAAGTGAGCGCAAAGATTGGCGAGAACAGCGACCTGCTTAAGTGTTCCTTCTGTGGCAAAACTCAAAAGCAAGTAAAGAAGTTAATTGCCGGACCTGGTGTTTATATTTGTGATGAATGTATTGATCTATGTAATGAAATCATTATTGATGAATTAAATGAGACCAGCACCCTTGGTCTACAAGAGCTGCCAAAGCCGCAAGAGATCTACGAATTTTTAGATCAGTATGTTATCGGCCAAGATCGTGCAAAGAAATCATTATCAGTTGCCGTATATAACCACTACAAGCGCGTTCAATCAGGTGGCGGTAAGCGTGAGGATTCAGTTGAATTATCTAAATCAAATATCTTAATTTTAGGACCAACTGGTTGTGGTAAAACTTTACTGGCGCAAACTCTAGCCAGAATGCTTAATGTTCCATTTGCGATAGCGGACGCAACTGCATTAACCGAGGCTGGTTATGTTGGCGAAGATGTTGAAAACATATTGTTAAAACTGATTCAAGCTGCAGATTTTGATGTGAAAAAAGCTGAGACTGGAATTATTTATATTGATGAGATCGATAAGGTTGCTCGCAAAGCCGAGAATCCATCAATTACTCGAGATGTATCTGGTGAAGGTGTGCAGCAAGCATTACTAAAGATTCTTGAAGGAACAACTGCTTCGGTGCCACCACAAGGTGGACGCAAGCATCCTCATCAAGAGTTTCTACAAATTGATACCACCAATGTTTTATTTATTGTGGGCGGTGCTTTTGCAGGACTTGAGAAAATTATCGAAAGCCGAAAAGGCAAAGCTGGCGTTGGCTTTAATGCCAAGTTACAAACAATTGATGACGCAGTCGTTACAGATATTTTTGGTGAGGTTATGCCTGAGGATCTATTGAAGTTTGGAATGATCCCTGAATTCATTGGTCGTCTGCCAATTCTGACATCAGTTGAGAATCTTGATCAAAAAGCGTTAATGCAAATTTTAACTGAGCCAAAAAATGCATTGGTAAAGCAGTACCAAAAACTATTTGAATTAGATGATGTCGAATTAGATTTCTCAAACGAGGCACTTGAAGTAGTGGCTGATCTAGCAATTAAGCGTGGCACTGGTGCGCGTGGACTTCGTGCAATTATGGAAGATACCTTGCTTGCAGTTATGTATGAAGTACCTAGCCGCAAAGATGTAGAAAAGGTAGTAATTACTCCCGCAGTTGTTCGCAAAGAGGCGGAGCCAACTTATGTTCCTCGTTCAATAAGTAGCGCAAAGCGAAACAAAGGCGAGAAGAGTGATAAAAACGCCGAGGAAAAAACAGCGTAATTCCATCCTCTAGACTTGCACTCTGATGAGCGGTGAAAATAACAAGGAGTTAGCGGCAGCCTTTGTGCCGGCAGATATCGAAGCACCGCTTTATAAAAAATGGTTAGCTGCTGGTTATTTCAAGGCAGATGAAAACTCAACTAAGCCGCCATTTACAATTGTAATTCCACCACCAAATGTCACTGGCTCACTGCATATTGGTCACGCACTTGATCACACAATTCAAGATCTATTAATTCGCATGAAGCGAATGAAAGGCTTTGAAGCACTTTGGTTACCTGGAATGGATCACGCTGGAATTGCTACACAAAATGTTGTTGAAAAGAAGTTAGCTGCAGAAGGAAAGTCTCGTCATGATTTAGGCCGGGAAGAGTTTGTTGCAAAGGTTTGGCAGTGGAAAGAGGAGTCCGGCGGTGCGATTTTAGATCAGATGAAACGGCTTGGAGACAGCGTTGATTGGGATCGAGAAGCATTCACCATGGATGCCCAATTATCTAAAGCGGTTTTAACAGTATTTAAGCGTTTATATGATGCCGATTTAATTTATCGTGCAGAGCGAATTATTAATTGGTGCCCACGTTGTTTAACCGCACTTTCAGATATTGAGGTTGAACACCAAGATGATGCTGGTGAGTTTGTTTCAATCAAGTACGGTGATGATGATGTAAACATTACAGTGGCAACAACTCGAGCCGAGACAATGCTTGGTGATGGCGCAGTTGCAGTAAATCCAAATGATGATCGTTACAAACACTTAATTGGCAAGAAAGTACTACTGCCATTAGTAGATCGCTATATTCCAATTATTGCCGATGAGTTAGTAGATCCAGAGTTTGGAACCGGTGCGGTAAAGGTAACGGCAGCTCATGATTCAAATGACTTTGAGATGGCGATGCGCCACAATGTTGAGATAGTTGTAATTATGAATGAGCACGGTGTGATGGCTGGTACCGGTACAAAATTTGATGGCATGGATCGATTCGATGCTCGTAAAGCAGTTGTTGAAGAGTTAAAGAAACAAGGTCGCGTAGTAGCAGAGAAGCGTCCTTATGTTCACGCAGTTGGTCATTGCCAAAGATGTGAGACCACAGTTGAACCAAGACTTTCAAAACAATGGTTTGTAAAAGTAGCACCACTTGCAAAAGCAGCTGGTGATGCAGTGCGAAATGGCAAGGTAAAGATTGAACCTGCAGAGATGTCACCAAGATATTTCGAGTGGGTAGATAACATGCATGATTGGTGTATCTCCAGACAACTTTGGTGGGGACATCGAATTCCAGTTTTCTATGGACCAAATGGTGAAGTAGTTGTTTGCGGACCAGATGAGCAACCACCTGCTGGTTATGAGCAAGATCCAGATGTATTAGATACCTGGTTTTCTTCAGCGCTTTGGCCATTTTCAACATTAGGTTGGCCAGAGCAAACCCAATCTTTAAAGAAGTTTTATCCAACATCTGTACTAGTAACTGGTTATGACATTTTATTTTTCTGGGTAGCGCGCATGATGTTGATGGGATTATTCGCGATGGATGGCAAGCAACCATTTGATGTAATCGCACTGCATGGATTAGTACGTGATCAATTTGGTAAAAAGATGAGTAAGAGCCGTGGAAATACCGTTGATCCAATTGAGTTTATGGATAAGTACGGTTCCGATGCACTTCGTTTTACTTTAGCAAAGGGAGCCAATCCAGGAACTGATCAAGCACTTGCTGAAGATTGGATTGCTGGTTCTCGAAACTTTGCCACCAAATTATGGAATGCCAGCCGCTTTGCCATGATGAATGGCGCAAATGTTACGGGCAACTTACCTGCTCGCGCTGATTTAAATGCGATTGATAATTGGATATTAAGCAGATTAGACCAAACTATTTCAGAGGTTGATGAACTATTTGAAAAGTATGAGTTTGCTAAAGCATGTGAGTTGATTTATCACTTTGCTTGGGATGATCTTTGCGATTGGTACCTCGAGTTATCAAAATCAACATTTAATGCTGGTGGCAAACCAGCCGAGGCTAGCAAGCGAGTACTTGGTGAGGTGCTAGATCAACTTATGCGTTTGATGCATCCGGTGATGCCATTTATAACTGAGCAGCTTTGGTGTTCATTAACCGGTGGTGAGTCATTAGTAATTGCCCAGTGGCCAACAAGTGATGAAGCAACGCAGGATTTAAAATCGATTGAATTAGTTAACAAGTTACAAGAGATTGTCACCGAGATTCGCCGGTTCAGAGCAGATCAAGGCATTAAAACCACCGCCAAGATTGCTGCAAAATTTACTGGCCTAGCCCAGGCTGGCCTTGCCGACTACGAGGCTGCACTTCGCTTTATTGTTAAGTGCGAGGGCAGTGAAGGTAATTTCACTGCAAAGGTTGAGGTTGCAAATGTAGTAATTGAGTTTGATTTAACGGGCGCTATTGATCTAGCAGCAGAGCGCGCAAGGTTAGGTAAAGATTTGAGCACTGCTCAAAAAGATCGTGATACTGCAAAGGTTAAATTAGATAATGAGGGCTTCATGGCGAAGGCGCCGATGGAGGTTGTAACTGAGATTAGAGCGCGATTACAAGAGACAACCGCTGATATTGAACGCCTAACTGCCATGTTAGAAAAACTTCCAAAATAGTGAGCAACGCTGATAATTTAGAAAATCTTTCAGCAATTGAACAAGGATTAATGGCTAGATGGCCCGAAAGCATAATTGAACCAACCCTAGATCGAATAAGCGCGCTAACTGATTTATTGGGTTCCCCGCAACTTTCATATCCAACAATTCATTTAGCTGGTACAAATGGCAAAACCAGTACATCAAGAATGATTGATGCTCTAATGAGCGAATTGGGATATCGCACTGGTAGATACACCAGCCCACACCTTGAAAGCTTTTTAGAGCGAATTTCAATCAAAGGTGAAGCAATTTCACCCGTTGAATTTATAAAAAATTACAATGATATTGCTCTTTATTTTGAGTTAGTTGATTCTAAGCAACCACATAAAATTTCTTACTTTGAAGCATTAACAGCTATTGCGTTCGTTGCATTCGCTGAACATCCAGTTGATTTAGCTGTAATTGAAGCAGGCCTTGGTGGTGAATGGGATGCCACAAATGTTGTGCAATCACAGGTAGCGGTAATGACACCGATTGGGTTGGATCACATGGAGTACCTCGGTGATACTCTAGAAAAGATTGCAAAAACAAAATCTGGAATCTTCAAGCCAGAATCAAATGTTGTACTGGCAGCGCAGACATCTGAGGTTGCAAAGGTTTTGATGTCAAAGGTGGCACAAGTATCTGCAATTGCATTTCGACAAGGAATTGAGTTTTCACTAGAAAACAGAGCAATTGCAGTTGGCGGACAGTTAATCGCTATCAATGGCATACATGGTTTGATTGATGAAATATTCTTACCGCTTTATGGTGCACATCAAGCTAATAATGCAGCGATTGCATTAGCTGCAGCCGAAGCTTTTGCCGGAGTGAAATTAGATTCTGATTTGGTTAGATCAGCTTTTTCAAAGGTTAAATCACCTGGCAGATGCGAGGTAGTTCATCGAGATCCAACGGTAATCATTGATGCCGCCCACAATCCACATGGCGCCAAGGCGTTGGTATCAACAATTAATTCTGAGTTTGATTTTGAAAGCTTAATTGGCGTAGTCGCAGTTTTAGGCGACAAGGATGCAAGTGGCATTCTGGCTGAGCTATCTCAGGTAATTGATTACTTAATTGTTTCTGAGAGTTCATCGCCTCGCGCACTTGCCGCAAATGAATTAGCCAAGGTAGCAGCGCAATTTTTCAAACCAGAACAAATTGAGATTATTCCAGAGCTGCGCGGTGCAATAACATATGCAACAGAGAAAGCAACTCTTTCAAATCAGGTAAATGATGGCGTAAGCGCTGTTTTGATTACTGGATCTGTTGTAACCGCTGGGCAAGCAAGAAGTATTTTGAAAACATTGGAGCAATAAAGATGAGAGTGATGGCCTCGGCAGTTCTTGTAATGGAGTCACTAACCATGGGATTTGCTTTGTTACTTGCAAAAGATGATTCAACCTCAATTGAAATGTGGCTGGGTGGCGTGCTTGCAATTTTATTATTGTTAACACCAGGAATACTTAAGCGCAAAAGTGGTTATCAAATTGGATCGATCTTACAAATTGGGTTAATTGCATATGGATATGTTGTATTCGCCATGTATTTTCTGGGGGCATTATTTGCCGGACTTTGGATCATAGCGATTGTGCTTGGTCGCAAGGGTGAGGCAATAAAGGCGAGATTAATCGCTGAACGGGATGGAAAAACCGCTTAATTTTTATCAATGCAACAATGGCCGTAGAATGCGCAAATGAGCTCTCAGCAAACCTTAATTTTAGTTAAGCCAGATGGCGTTAAGCGCGGTTTGGTGGGCGAGGTAATTGCAAGAGTAGAACGTAAAGGTTACAAAGTAACTAACTTAAAAATGTTAACAGCTGATCGCAATATCTTGGCAAAACATTACGCCGAGCATGAAGGCAAACCATTTTATGAACCACTAATGGAGTTCATGATGTCAGGTCCAATAGTTGCTATGGTGGCTGAGGGAGAGCGAGTAATTGAAGGATTTCGTAAGCTTGCTGGAACTACCGATCCAACAACTGCTGAGCCAGGAACAATTCGTGGTGATCTAGCTCGAGATATGGGAACAAAGGTTGTACAAAATATTGTGCACGGCAGTGATTCACCAGAATCAGCACAACGCGAGATCAATATTTTTTTCGGAAATTAATTAAACAACAGTAATAACTACCAGGAATAAACAAGGGGAAAAGATGAGCAAAGGCCAAAATAGAATGTCTTGGATCGGCCGTGACATGGCGGTTGATTTAGGTACTGCAAACACACTTGTTTATGTACGCGGACGTGGCATCGTGCTTAATGAACCATCAGTAGTTGCAGTTAACCAAGACAATGGCCAGATTCTTGCTGTTGGAATTGAAGCTAAGCGAATGATTGGTAGAACTCCTGGAAATATTGTTGCGATTCGACCTCTTAAAGATGGTGTGATTGCAGATTTTGATACAACTGAGCGAATGCTTAAGTACTTTATTCAAAAAGTGCACAAACGTCGTTACTTAGCAAAGCCACGTATTGTGGTTTGTGTGCCATCAGGTATTACTGGTGTTGAACAGCGTGCGGTAAAAGATGCTGGTTATGCAGCTGGTGCTCGTAAGGTTTACATCATCGAAGAACCAATGGCGGCAGCAATTGGCGCCGATCTACCAATTCATGAACCAACTGGAAATATGGTGGTTGATATTGGTGGCGGAACAACTGAGGTAGCGGTTATTTCACTTGGCGGAATTGTTACTGCGCTTTCAATTCGCGTCGGTGGCGATGAACTTGATCAAGCGATTATTAATTGGGTAAAGCGTGAGTTCTCATTACTACTTGGAGAGCGCACGGCGGAAGAGATCAAGATGGCAATTGGATCTGCCTTCCCACTACCTGGTGAGCCAGATGCTGAAATTCGCGGTCGCGATTTAGCAACTGGATTACCAAAAACAATTCTTGTTACATCTGCTGATATTCGTAAGGCACTAGAAGAGCCGGTAAATGCAATTATCAATGCAGTAAAGAGCACATTGGATAAGACACCACCCGAGCTTGCTTCAGATTTAATGGATCGCGGAATTGTCTTAACTGGTGGCGGTGCATTACTTCGTGGCCTAGATGAGCGTCTTCGTCATGACACTGGAATGCCAATTCATATTTCTGAGCGTCCACTGCAAGCAGTTGCAGAGGGATCTGGAAAATGTATTGAAGAGTTTGAGGCTCTTGAGAAGGTGTTGATCTCCGAGCCACGTCGTTAACCTAAACTTTTGAATAGGTTTGGGGTTTAATTAACTATGGCAAAAGGCGGCGGTAATCGTTCTAGGTTACTTTTAGTTTTACTGCTTGTCTCATCCCTCTTTCTGATTACATTGGATTTACGAGGCGTAAATATTGCTACTGGCTTAAGAAATGCAGCGCAAACAACCTTGGCGCCGGTGGAGGGGTTTTTCTCAAAAGTTTTCTCACCAGTTGGTAATTTTTTCGGTGACATTAGAAATTTAGGATCAACTCGAAACAAAATCGCAAGCCTTACTGATGAGGTTGAAAAACTAAATGCAGAAGCTGCCCTAAATGAGGATGTTGCTGGTCAGTTAAATCAGTTAAAGGGTGTTTTAGATTTAGCTGGACGGGGTAATTACCAAGTAGTGGCCGCACGTGTTATCAATCGTGGCGCTAACACCACATTTAAACAAACAATCACAATTGATGCTGGCTCATCATCTGGCATAGCTCGCAATATGACAGTAATTTCAGAGGCTGGATTAATTGGCGTTGTAAAGAGTGTTACTCCGAGCAGCGCAATTGTTTTATTGATGAATGATCCAACCTTTAAAATTGGTGTTCGCATTGCAGGCACCCAAGCAATTGGAGTTGTCTCTGGTCAAGGCGGAGATTCATATCTTTTACAATTATTAGATTCAGCTGGTGAAATTAAAGAGGGCGATGTTTTAATTGCACGAGGCAGTGACGGTAATCGACCATTTGTTCCAGGTGTTCCAGTTGGTATCGTAAGTACAGTTCAAAGTAACGCTTCATCAATTACTCAAAACGCTGATGTAACAGCGATTGCTGATTTAAATCGTGTTGGTGTTGTTGCGGTTGTAATCTCAGCGCCAAATGAAGCGCCTCGAGCACCACTATTTCCAAAACCGCAACCAGTCATAACAGTTTTGGTGACACCAACGCCTACGCCCAGCCCAACAGCTACTAGGTAATTTATGAGTCAGATTCGAATTTTAAACACCACAATTTTCTTTCTTCTCCTGCTCTTTATTCAAGAAACAATAATTAATCGAATCAACTTTCCATGGCACAGTTTTTCTATCTATCTATCTGCGCTGCTGGTATTACTAGCATTTGAAGATCGAACTGGCTCACTTGTCTTTGGATTCATGGGCGGCTTGATTATGGATTTAGCGCCCGGGTCCTCGACACCATTTGGTCAGTGGGCGCTAGTGATGACATTAATGGGTTACCTGTTTGCCGTGAATAGAGAAAGTATTGGAGATTTTACTGAGCGTCCACTTGCCGCTGTCTCCTTTATATCGCTGGCCGCCGCCATTTCGATGCTCATCTTTTTATTTATCGGCTTACTGCTTGGCCAAGAAAATGGTGGAGTTTCCCATAATTTATCGGTGATTTTGGCAAACTCATTGTGGAGCTTCTTCATTACGCCAATATTTCTGCCATTAATAATTAGATTCCGCAAGTACTCACTTTCAAGTCGAGATCTAATATGAGTAACAAATCAAGATTAAGTTTGATTGTCTTTCAAACCTTAGTCATCTCATTAGTTCTGGCCTTGTTCGGCAGATTGTTTTATATTCAAATTTTAGACTCTGATCGATATCAAATTGCCGCAGTCAGTATTCAAAGTCGAGACATCGTCACCCCAGCAGTAAGAGGTGCAATCACCGATATAAATGGTGTACCGATGGTGGTTGATCTACCGGGCCTTGCTGTTTCTATTAGCAGAGTTGATCTGGATAAACAGGAGGATAAAGGAGTAGCGGTTCTGGCAAAGATCGCTAGCATCTTTAAATTAGAGTACGCCGATGTTTTTCAGCGCACCCGACTTTGCGGTGAGCTGCCAATAGATAGTCGCGCTGGTTGTTGGAATGGAACTAGGTATCAACCAATTCCAATAGTTGGAAATGCAGCAAAAGAGGATGCTTTACGAATTATGGAAAACTCTGATCAATTTCCTGGCATCGAAGTAGCATCAATTCCAATTCGAAGTTATCCATCATTATCAGGTGAGAATGTGGCACATGTACTTGGATATGTTGGCGCTGTTTCTGATGAGGATCTTCGAAATCCAGAGTTAAATTACTATCGCAGTGAGGTAGTAGGAAAAGCTGGGCTTGAGGTGCAATACAACGATTATTTGCGTGGTGTTCCGGGCGTAAGAACGGTGATTGTAAATCGCAAAGAGGTTGTAACAAAACAATCAAAAAATATTAAGGCTGTTGCTGGTAGTAACTTAATAACAAATATTGATGCCAAGTTACAAGCAGCGGTGGAGGAAGCACTTAAGCGCGCTGTACTTCGTGCGCGAAGTGGTGGTTTCAATGGTGATGCTGGTTCAGCAATAGTTCTTGAAATAAAGACCGGTCGAGTTTTAGCGATGGCCTCTTATCCAACCTATGATCCAACAATTTGGCAGCGGGGCTTAACAGTTAAACAAGCCACCGATTTGTTTAGTGAAAAAACTGGCGTACCAGCCCTTAGTCGATCAATTCAGGGATTATTTGCACCCGCTTCTACCTTTAAAACTATTTCTGTCATCG
Organism: Candidatus Nanopelagicus sp.; assembly: GCA_044353095.1. Lineage (GTDB taxonomy): Bacteria > Actinomycetota > Actinomycetes > Nanopelagicales > Nanopelagicaceae > Nanopelagicus. The sequence continues at coordinate 24,165 of JBILCN010000003.1, read as the reverse complement.
CGGCAGATAATGCTGGTTATGACTTAAATGCGATCTATAACTGCCCAGCCTTTGTTGAAATTGGTACACGAACATTTAAAAACTTCGGCAGTGTTGGTGCGGGCCGAATTAACATGGAGCAGGCGATGGCAATTTCATGTGACTCAATTTGGTATCAGATTGCTTATGATGAATGGGTTAGAGATGGTGGTTTAAAGCCTAAATCAAATGCTAATGATCACTTCTTCAATGCCGCCGCTGCATTTGGAATAGGTAAATCAACTGGTGTTGATCTACCGAGTGAGGCATCAGGGCGATTGCCTGATCGCGAATGGAAGCAGAAATGGTATGAAGGTAATAAAGATTTCTTTTGTGATTATCGAAACCAAGCAAAGAAAGCAGACTTAACACCTTATTTAATTGAGATTGCCCGGGAGAATTGTTTAGATGGCAATAAGGTTCGAGCTGGAGATGCAGTTAACTTTTCAATCGGCCAAGGAGACACTCTTATGACTCCATTAAAGCTAGCTCAAATTTACTCAGCTATTGCTAATAATGGTACTTACTACAAACCACAGGTTGCGCGAGCAATTGTTGATCAAGATGGCGTAGTGATCAAGGATTTTAAACCGATCATTGCTGGCAAGGTAGATGTTAAGCAATCAACTTGGGATCTGCTAAAGCGATCACTACGCGCAGTTGTAACGCGGGGTACAGGCGCTGGGGCATTTGCTGGATTGCCAGTCGAGGTAAGTGGCAAGACAGGAACAGCGCAAGTATTTGGCAGAAATTTAAATGGCAGTGCAAAGGATGACACCTCTTGGTTTGCTTCTTATGGACCAACTGCAAATCCGCAATACGCTGTTGTCATGATGGTTAGCCAAGGTGGTTTTGGTGCATCAACTTCAGGAGTTGGTGTTCGTGAGATTTATCAAACCCTTCTTGCACCAGGTAATGAAATTTTTCCAAGCGGAGTACCAAGTGGTATTCCAAAGGTTGATTTTAAAGCGGTAGCAAAGGTAAAGATTGAGATTGAAGATGTAAAGGCGAAGCCAAAGCCAAAGAAGCCAGCGGCTAATTAAGATGAGTGCAAATGTAAAGTATGCCCGCCCGAACAAAAGCAATTTTGCTGGTTTTGACAAGATCTTATTAGCTGCAGTTGCAGCCCTGCTTGTCATTGGAACATTATTAGTTTATGCCGGTACCCGTGAATGGTTTAGATCAAATGGTTTAGATCCTGAGTATTACTTAAAGCGCCATGTATTAAATATTTTAATCGGTGGCTTACTGGCGTATGGAACTACTTTGATTGATTACCGCTTACTTCGCGCTTACACACCATTTGTCTGGGGAGCAGGAGTCCTTGGTTTGATTTTGGTATTAGTTGCAGGTGCAACTGTGAACAGTGCAAAGGCGTGGTTGTCATTTCCTGGTGGGTTTCAATTACAACCAGCAGAGTTAGCGAAGGTATCAATTATTGTTGGAATGGCGATGGTCTTAGCTGAGCGCAAAGATTTGCGGGGAGATCCCACAGATTCAGATGTTGCAAAATCATTAGTTGTTGCTGCGATTCCAGTCGGATTAATTTTGTTGCAGCCAGATCTTGGTACCGTGTTAATTATTTGCGCAGCGGTTGTGGCCATGATCGGTGCATCTGGTGCTCCAATTCGCTGGGTAGTTGGCTTAATACTTATGGCGGTTGCTGGTGGATTTGTTGCTGTTCAAACAGGTGTTGTCAGTGAGTATCAGGTTAAACGTTTGCAATCCTTTATCGATCCAGCTGCTGATCCACAGTTAAGCGGTTACCAATTACGGCAGGCTCGAATAACTATTGGTTCTGGTGGATTTTTAGGCAAGGGATTATTTGATGGCCCACAAACTAATGGCAGATTCGTACCTGAACAACAAACAGATTTTATTTTCACAGTTGCTGGTGAAACATTAGGATTTTTAGGAAGCTCAGTAATTTTAATGCTCTACAGCATTATATTTTATAGGGCTTTTGTGATTGCGCGGCGAACTACCGATCTTTTCGGGCGATTAGTCTGTGTTGGTGTGATCGCCTGGTTTGTCTTTCAAACGTTTGAAAACATTGGAATGACTATGGGCTTAATGCCGATGACGGGTGTGCCATTACCCTTTCTCTCATACGGTGGCTCCTCAATGTTTGCTAATTTAATTGGTGTTGGTTTGTTGCAAAATGTCCATGTAAGAAGCCACTAAACACGCATAAATTAAGGACAAGTTGGCAGGTAATGGCGTTATCTGCGATACTTCCGCTACGCAATCAGCGCGAGGATAAAGATCCAACGCCGCGGTTACGTCACAATTTTTAAGTATTACAACTTAACTTTGGTTAACAAGATTAAGTTATAAGCAAAGAGAATTGAAGAAGAGATACTGCAAAACTGCAGTAATTAAAATTTTGAAAAGGATTTGATTTATATGGCCGATGAGCCTAAAGCACCTCGTAAACGTGCTGCGAAAAAAGCAGTAAACACAGATGGCGTCACTGAAGAAAAAAAGAGCGCCAAAAAATCTGCAAAATCTATTCCAGTCCCACTTTTTCAAGCAGCACCTGTTGCAGTTAAGAAAAAGGTTGAAAAACCAGCAAAGGCTGAAGTAGAAGCTGTAGTTGAAAAATCAGGAGATGACAGTGAGGATGCCAGACGCCGCCGTCGCCGTGGTGGCCGAGGTCGTCGTCGTGGTGGAAAAGATTCTGCCGATGAGAGTGAAACAACTACCGATTTAAATAATGATGGCGCAGATGCAACTGATGAGTCAGCAACAGATGGCGCATCACCAAGACGTCGTCGTCGCCGTCGTGCACGTGGTGAGGGTGTTACACCTGGCGAGAGCATTGATGAAGATGGAGTTTTAACTGTAGTTAAAGTTCGTGAAGCACGAGTTCGTGAGCCACGTCCTGATCGCAGTGAAGGTCGCGGTCGTCGCGATCGTTATGAGCGACGTGATCGTCCTGATCGCGGAGATAGATATGATCGACGTGAACGCCGTGATTTCACTCGCAAGCGCGGAACCATTATTACCGAATCAGAGTTCTTAGCACGCCGTGAAGCGGTTGATCGTTCAATGTTAGTTAGACAAATTGCTGATCGAACTCAGATCGCAATTATTGAAGACAATGTAATGGTTGAGCATTATGTAAATAGAAATAGCAATATTTCATATGTTGGCAACGTTTACTTAGGAAAGGTACAAAATGTTCTGCCTTCAATGGAAGCAGCATTTGTTGATATTGGTAAGGGACGAAATGCGGTTCTTTATGCAGGTGAAGTTAACTGGGATGCACATGGCTTATCCGATACCGCACCTCGCAAAATCGAACATGTTTTAAAATCTGGACAATCTGTTTTAGTTCAGGTAACTAAGGATCCAATTGGCCAAAAAGGTGCTCGCTTAACTAGCCAAGTTTCACTGCCTGGTCGTTACCTAGTTTATGTTCCTAGTGGCGAGATGAGCGGAATCAGTCGCCGTCTGCCAGAGCAAGAGCGCTCTCGCTTAAAAGCAATTTTGAAAAACTTAGTACCGGAGGAGGCGGGCGTAATTATTCGCACCGCAGCTGAAGGAATTGCAGAGGATGAGATTGAACGTGATGTTCTTCGCTTAAAGACACAATGGGATGATATTCAAGCAAAGGTAAATTCAACTAGCACCTCTGCGCCATCACTTCTTTATGGTGAGCCAGATCTAACGGTTCGAGTTATCCGCGATATTTTCAATGAAGATTTTAATAAGATGTTAGTTCAAGGCGATAGCGCCTGGGATGATATTCAAAATTACATCGGCCATATTGCACCAGAGCTGGCAACCAAGATCGAAAAGTGGACTGGTCCACGAGATATCTTCGCTGAAAGTCGAGTTGAAGAGCAGCTAGCCAAAGCATTTGATCGCAAGGTTTATCTGCCATCAGGTGGTTCATTAGTTATTGATCGCACCGAAGCGATGATTGTGATTGATGTTAACACCGGTAAATTTATTGGTAAGGGTGGAAATTTAGAGGAGACCGTTACTAAAAATAACCTAGAAGCGGCAGAGGAAATTGCTCGTCAATTACGCCTTCGTGATATGGGTGGAATTATTGTGATTGACTTTATTGATATGACACTTGAATCAAACCGCGAGCTTGTACTGCGCAGATTAGTTGAGTGCTTAGGCCGCGATCGCACAAAGCATCAGGTAGCAGAGGTAACCTCACTTGGTTTAGTTCAAATGACTCGCAAACGTGTAGGTCAAGGATTAATTGAAGCCTTCTCAACAACTTGTGAAAGTTGTGGTGGACGCGGAATTCACATTCATGCTGAGCCAGTTAATAAGGTTGCACTCGAGAAAGATATGGATCAGTCTTTTTCAAAGAAATCAAAGGCAAAAGAGGAGATTGAAGATTCTGATTTAGATGACGATTCAGATAATGGATCTGATGATTTGAGTGATGATGATGAAATCGAACAAACACCAAAATCACCAGTCGTTGTTGAAAAGCCTGCCCGCAAGGGTCGCAGGGCGGTAAGTACTGGAGTGATCAGCACAAATTAAAGTTAGATTTCGCCTCAGTTTGACCCAGGCTAGCGAAATCTCTACCCTTACCCTCTGGGCAAAGTACTTAACTAGCCGAATAGATTTTAGATAGATCAAGAAATAAGGAGCACACGGTGTACGCGATTGTTAAAGCTGGCGGGCGTCAAGAGAAGGTTTCCATTGGTGAAACTCTTGTTGTTGATCGCATCGATGCAGCGGTTGGTTCATCTGTAACCTTCCCAGCTGTTCTACTTGTAGATGGTGCTGATGTAACTGCAGATCCAAAGGCGCTTTCATCTGTAAAGGTGACTGGCGAAATCTTGGCCGAGCAAAAGGGACCAAAGCTTGCAATCCTTCGTTACAAAAATAAGACTGGCTATCGCCGTCGTCAGGGATATCGTTCAAAATTAACTCGTGTAAAAATAACTGGAATTAACAAGTAAGGGTCGGTGAAATAAATGGCAAGTAAAAAGGGTGTCTCCTCAACGCGAAATGGTCGCGATTCAAATGCGCAGTACCTTGGCATCAAGCGTTTTGCAGGACAGGTAGTTAAGGGCGGAGAAATCTTGGTTCGCCAACGCGGAACCTACTTCCACCCAGGTAAGAATGTCGGCATCGGAAAAGATGACACATTATTTGCACTACAAGGTGGATCAGTTGAGTTCGGTCGCGCTCGCGGTCGACGTGTAGTCAATATTGTTCCGGCAGCTTAACTAAGCGGCAGAAACTTTTATTAGTGGGTCCGCTTACTGCGGGCCCATTTTTATTTTAACGACAAGATAGAGAACAAAAGAGATAAGGAGTAAACGTGGCCTCATTCGTAGATCGCGTAACTCTGCATGCCAGCGCCGGTAAAGGTGGCGATGGTTGCGTCTCTGTGCATCGCGAAAAATTTAAACCACTTGGTGGACCAGATGGAGCTAATGGTGGCCGTGGTGGCGATGTTGTACTAGTTGTTGATCCAGATGTCACAACTCTTTTAGATTTTCACCATTCACCACATCGCACCGGAACCGATGGCAAGCAAGGTGCTGGTGATTTTAATAATGGCGCCGAAGGCAAAGATTTAATTTTAGGTGTACCAAATGGCACAGTAGTTAAGGATGCCAATGGTGAAGTAATTGCAGATCTAATTGGTTATGGCACCAGATTTATGGCAGCGCAAGGTGGCAAAGGCGGACTTGGTAACGCTGGATTAGCTAACTCAAAACGTCGTGCACCAGGCTTTGCATTACTTGGTGAACCAGGTGAAACCCGTACATTATTTTTAGAGTTAAAGAGCGTTGCAGATATTGGTTTAGTTGGATATCCAAGTGCTGGTAAATCATCTTTGATTGCTGCAATGTCTGCTGCTCGTCCAAAGATTGCGGATTATCCATTTACAACTTTGGTTCCAAACTTAGGTGTTGTGCAAGCTGGTGATACACGTTTCACCGCCGCTGATGTTCCTGGCTTAATTCCAGGCGCCAGTGAAGGAAAAGGTTTAGGTCATGAGTTTCTTCGCCATGTTGAGCGATGTGCTGCCCTAGTACATGTTCTAGATTGCGCTACTTTAGAAACAGAGCGAGATCCGGTTAAAGATTTTGATGTAATTGAAGAAGAACTAAAACTTTACGGTGGACTTTCTGATCGGCCAAGAATTATTGCGTTAAATAAGATTGATTTACCAGATGGTAAAGCGATGGCAGATATGGTGCAGCCATTATTAGAAGAGCGTGGCTATCCAGTATTTCAAGTCTCTGCTGCCAGCCGCGAAGGTATGCAAGAGTTGATTTACGCAATGGCGCAGATTGTGCAAAAGGTAAGAAAAGAACAGAAGGCAGAAGAGACAACTCGAATTGTTCTTCGACCAGTTGCTGTTGATGACAAGGGCTTTAAAGTAATTGCAAATGCCGATGGCACATTTAATGTAATTGGTGATAAACCACAACGTTGGGTTAAACAAACTGATTTCGCTAATGCAGAGGCGATTGGATACTTGGCAGATCGTCTTGCCTCATATGGTGTTGAGAAAGAGTTATTCAAAGCTGGTGCAAAGGCAGGGGATGAGGTTCGCATCGGTATTGGCGATGATGCAGTTATTTTTGATTGGGAGCCAAGTATTGAAGCCGGAGCTGAATTATTAGCTGGACCACGTGGTGAAGATCTGCGATTATCAACACCTTGGCGGATGGATTTAAATGATGATGTTGATCAATTAAGTGATGATGAGATTGAGATGCAATGGGAGTACAACATAGCTAATCCACGAGATCCACGGGTTGATGAAGATGCGAAGTAAATTTTCAACTTATAAGCGAGTTGTCGTAAAAGTCGGCTCTTCAACTTTAACTGGCCAAGCCGGTGAGAATTTAGATCCAGCAGCTGTTGATGCCTTGGTAAATAATTTAGCTAAATTGAAAGCTGATGGCGCAGAGGTAATTTTAGTTTCATCCGGTGCTATCGCTGCTGGCTTAGCACCACTTAAATTAACTGCCAGACCAGCCGAGTTAACCTTGCAACAAGCAGCAGCCTCTGTGGGACAAGGTTTATTAATGGCGAAGTACACCCAATCCTTTCAAAGGTTTGCACTTACTACCTCCCAAGTTTTAATTACCTTAGATGACATTACAAAATCAGCGCATGTACAAAATATTAAAGCGGTTTTAAACTCACTACTTTCACTCGGTGTTGTTCCAATCATCAATGAAAATGACTCAGTTGGTACCGAGGAGATCAAGTACGGTGATAATGATGGCCTAGCCGCCCTAGTTACAAATTTAATTGATGCTGATCTTTTGATCTTAATTACTGATATTGATGGTCTTTACGACGCCAATCCAACTCAGGTGAATGCAAAGCGAATCTCTGAAGTTACTGATATCGACAACTTAGATCTTTCAACTATCGGCGGTGCCGGCAGCTCTGGCGTAGGAAGTGGCGGGATGGCAACAAAGATTGAAGCTGCCCGAGTAGTAACCAAAAACAATATTCCAATGCTGTTGCTGAAATTAGATCAATTTAATGATGCAATTGCAGATAAAGATATCGGTACTTTCTTCGCTGCTAACTAACTCTTTAAGTTAGAGATATCTAGTAAAGCCTTTGCAGTATCAGATTCATGATCTGAATCTGTTGGGTTATCACTTAACTTAACAATCACAGTTCTACTCTTTGGATTTATAAAGATAAATTGCCCATGTAAGCCAAGTGCTAGTGAAATCCCTGGATATGGGTGCCAAAGTTGAGCAGCGTAACCCCAATCGCGATCAAGAGTTGTTACTGGTGTAACCATTCGATTTAGCCAAGCTTTATCAATAATTTTATTTGGTCCAGCGTACCCACCATTTAATAACAACATACCAACCTTGGCGTAATCAATTGCGGAGGCATTAAAGCAACAGAAGGTTTTTTCAGTTCCGCCAACGCGATCAACATTCCAGGTGGCTGGAAACTTTGCACCAAGTGGTTGCCAAACATTTTCGCTGAAATAATCAGCAACTCGAACTCCGGTAACCTTTTTAATAATCATGCCCAGCATTTGAGTATCAACGCTGCGGTACTCAGACTTACTGCCAGGATCAAATGCCATCTTTCGATTATTGTTTAGGAACCAATCTAGATCAGTGGTGGCATACATCTGGGCGATTGCAACGCCCCAACCAGATGGCCCAGCTGGATAATTATCAGAAACACCAACACCTGCCTGCATATCTAGCAAACTTTGAATTGTTACTTGATCAAAGGTAGTTCCTGTTTTTAAATCTGGAAAATAATCAACAAAGAAATCACTCTCTTTAATCTTGCCCTGATTTATCAATTGACCGATCATGATTGAGGTCATTGTTTTTGCAACTGAGTAAGAAGGCAGTTGCGAGCTTTGAGTTAAACCTGTTTTATACCATTCATAAGTTAAGACACCGTTTCGAATTACTAGAAATGCATTTGAATCAGTTTTGCTTAAAAAATCATCCCAACTTAACTTCTCACCTTGATAAAAAATATCTGCTGGCATCTTTTCGCTAGCAGTTGGCAAATTAATCGGACGATCAGCAGCATCAATCACATGCCACGGCATTAAAGTCGGAGTTTTTGAGGCAGGTGCTAAGCCCAACTTTATAGTTGCCATTGGATCTGGATAACGAACCGCTTTCAGGAAGCCAAATAGTGCTAAATATAAAACTAAGAGGGAAATTATTGTATTTCGCAGGATTTTGTATATTCGCTTCACATCCAAAGCATAATTGACCGTAGGCTATTCTCATGGAAGCCAAACGGTTGATTTCAGAGATGGCAGCAAAAGCACGAACTGCCTCCTTTACATTAGTGGCTGCATCGACAACTGAGCGTCGTGATTACCTAATTAAGATTTCAGATCAATTAAGCAAATCCAAAGCACAAATTCTTACCGCTAATCAAATTGATTTAAATGCAGCACAAGCAGCCGGAATCTCTAAATCAATGCTGGACAGATTGCGATTAACTGAAAAGCGAATTGATGAGATGGCAGTGGGTGTTAAAAGTATTGCTAATTTAACTGATCCACTGGGTGAAGTTTTAGCGGAACGCACTTTAGAAAATGGTTTACTGCTTCGCCAAATGAGAGTTCCATTTGGAGTTGTTGGCATGATCTATGAGGCCAGGCCAAATGTCACTGTCGATGCTGGCGCTATCTTGATTAAATCAGGAAATGCCGCGCTGCTGCGCGGATCAACAACTGCCGCCCATTCCAATCAGGTATTAGTTGAAATTATGCGCAGCTGTGCGCAAGGCTTAAATATTTCACCAGATGTAATCCAATTAATTCCATCCGAAAATCGAGAAACAACTACAGCCCTGCTTACTGCTCGTGGTGAGGTTGATCTAGTGATTCCACGGGGAAGTGCGCAATTAATTCAAATGGTGGTGGATGAGGCAACAGTTCCGACAATTGAAACTGGCGCCGGAGTTTGCCATGTCTATATAGATAAGAGTGCTGATCAGGCTATGGCAATTGAGATTGCAATTAACTCAAAAACTCATCGCCCAAGTGTGTGCAACGCAGCCGAAACAATTTTGGTGCATAAAGATATTGCCAAAGAGTTTTTACCAAACCTGCTGGGCGCAATGATTAATGCAGGTGTTGTTATAAATGCTGACTCACAAACACAAGTGATTGCTGATTCATCTGCTCAGAAAGTAAGGGCTGCAACTGATAAATCTTGGTCAACTGAGTACGGTTCCCTTGAGATTAATATTGGTGTTGTTGATGATGTTCTTGCTGCGATCTCACACATATCTCGTTACGGAACCAATCACACAGAGGCGATTGTGGCCAAAGATGATGCAGCTATTAATTTGTTTACAAAGTTAAATGACAGTGCGGCGATCATGATTAACGCATCTACGCGATTTACTGATGGTGAGCAGATGGGATTTGGTGCTGAGATTGGAATTTCAAATCAGAAATTACATGCCAGAGGCCCAATGGGTATTGCCGAAATGACAACTTCTACCTGGATCGTTACTGGAAATGGACAAGTTCGCAGTTAAATAATCTCCAGTTATACTTACAACATCATGTCTGCCATATCCCGTGAAGAGGTTGCTAATTTAGCAAGGCTTGCTCGTATTGAGATGAGTGATGCCGAACTTGATCACCTATCTGGTGAGATGCAGGTAATTCTTGGCGCAGTCGCACGTGTGCAAGAGGTAGCAAGTGCTGATGTGCCACCAACCTCACATCCACTTCCAGTTAATAATGTGGTGCGCGAGGATGTTGTAATCCCAAGTCTTTCACCAAGCGATGCCTTATCTGGCGCTCCGGCAACTGCTGAGCAACGTTTTAAAGTTCCACAAATTTTGGGTGAAGCGTAATGAATATTCGCAGCACTGCTGCGGAGATGGCTGATGCGCTAGCAAAAAAAGAGATCAGCGCAGTTGAATTAGCAAACCAACATTATGCACAAATTGAAGCAGTCGATAAAGATGTACATGCTTTTTTACATCTTGATAAGACCGGTGCATTAGCACAAGCTGAAAGCGTTGATAAAAAACGTGCAGCTGGTGAGAAGTTATCACCTCTTGCAGGTGTGCCACTTGCGTTAAAGGATGTACTTGTTCAAAAGGGTGTACCAACAACTTGTGGTTCCAAGATGCTTGAAGGATGGCGACCACCATACGATGCAACAGTTGTTACTAAGTTAAAAGATGCCGGCATTGTTATTTTAGGTAAGACAAATATGGATGAGTTTGCGATGGGTTCATCAACAGAAAATTCTGCTTATGGACCAACTCATAATCCTTGGGATCTAACTCGTATTCCAGGTGGATCAGGTGGCGGTTCTGCTGCCGCCCTTGCCGCCTTTGAAGCACCACTTGCTATCGGTACTGATACCGGTGGCTCAATCAGACAACCTGCAGCAGTCACTGCAACCGTTGGTGTTAAACCAACTTACGGCGGCGTATCACGTTATGGCTTAGTTGCATTCTCATCTTCACTAGATCAAGCAGGACCATGTGCGCGTACTGTTTTAGATACCGCGATGTTGCACCAAAGCATTGCTGGTTTTGATCCAAAGGATTCCACCAGCATCAATCACGCCGTTCCTGATGTGGTTGCCGCTGCTAAGAAAAAAGATGTTAAAGGTTTAAAAATTGGAATTGTTAAACAATTATCTGGCGCTGGATATCAAAAAGGTGTTGAAAATAAATTTAATGAGGCGGTAGCTGAATTAGTTAAGTTAGGTGCTGAAATTGTTGAAGTATCTTGCCCAAATTTTGAGTATGCATTAGCTGCCTATTACTTAATTGCACCATCTGAGTGTTCATCAAATCTGGCACGTTTTGATTCAATGCGCTTTGGAATTCGTATCGGTGATGATGGCACAAAAGGCGCCGAAGATGTTATGAACTTAACTCGCCAAGTTGGTTTTGGTCGCGAGGTTAAGCGCCGAATAATTTTAGGAACCTACGCGTTATCTTCTGGTTACTACGATGCATATTATGGAAGCGCCCAAAAGGTTCGAACCTTAATTAAAAGAGATTTTGATGCCGCATTTGAAAAGTGTGATGTTCTAGTCTCACCAACTGCGCCAACTACTGCATTTAAGATTGGTGAGAAATCTGAAGATCCACTTGCCATGTACTTAAATGACATCGCCACAATTCCAGTAAATATGGCGGGAATTGGTGGCATGAGCTTGCCTTGTGGTTTAGCGGATGAAGATAATTTGCCAGTTGGTTTTCAAATCATGTCACCAGCAATGAAAGATGATCGGATGTATCTAGTTGGTGGCGCTCTTGAGGCGGCATTACTAACCAAGTGGGGCAAACCAATTTTAGATTTCGCACCTAAATTAGCTGGTTCAAAATGAGTTTAAATTACGACCAAGCAATTGAAAAGTATGAGCCAACTTTAGGTCTTGAAGTACATGTTGAGTTAAATACTAAATCAAAGATGTTTTGTGGTTGTGCCACCGAGTTTGGAGCAGAGCCAAATACGCAAACCTGTCCAGTATGTCTCGGCTTACCTGGAGCATTACCGGTTGTAAATAAAACCGCTATCGAATCCTCAATCTTGATTGGTTTAGCTCTTAACTGTTCAATCGCACCGTTTTCTAGATTTGCTCGCAAGAATTACTTCTACCCAGATATGCCAAAGAATTTTCAAACCTCACAATACGATGAACCAATCTGTGTAAATGGCTATTTAGATGTTGAGATTGAAACTGATGAAGGCAACAAAACATTTCGCATAGATATCGAACGAGTTCACATGGAGGAGGACACCGGTAAGTCGCTACACGTTGGCGGCTCAACCGGGCGAATTCATGGCGCCGAATACTCATTACTTGATTACAACCGAGCTGGTATTCCATTAGTTGAAATTGTTACCAAGATTGTGCCAAACACTGGCAAGTATGCACCTCAAGTAGCACGAGCCTATGTTGCAGCACTTCGCGATATTTTGCGTGGCTTAAAAGTTTCTGATGTAAAGATGGAACAAGGTTCGCTACGTTGTGATGTAAACCTTTCATTAGCGCCATCTGGCAGTGGTGAACTTGGCACACGAAGTGAAACTAAAAATGTTAACTCACTGCGCTCTGTTGAAACAGCAGTAAGTGGTGAGGTAGTTCGCCAAGCAAATAGATTGCAATCTGGTGAAAAAATTGTCCAAGAGACTCGTCACTTTCTAGAAGAGAGTGGACAGACCCGTCCTGGTCGCTCAAAGGAGAAAGCGGAGGATTACCGTTACTTCCCAGAGCCTGATTTAGTTCCAGTTGTTCCTGATAGCAAATGGATTGAAGAGTTACGTAAATCTTTGCCAGAAAAACCAGCAGATCGTCGCAAGCGTTTACAAAGTGAGTGGTCAGTTCCAGAAAAAGAGATGACTGCAATGGTCAATGCAGAGTTACTAGATACTGTTGAGGAGACTGTAAAACTTGGTGCTGATCCAACAAAGGCACGCAGTTGGTGGTTGGGTGAGATCTCTCGTATTGCTAATGAGCGCGAAGTACTCGCTACCGAATTAATTTCAGTTACAGCGGTTGCGCAAATCATTAATTTAATTAATCAAGGAGAGCTAACCGATAAATTGGCGCGTCAGGTGGTTGATGGCGTTATTGCAGGAGAGGGAACGCCTGCAGATGTAATTAGTAAACGCGGACTTAAAGTTGTCTCCGATGATGGCGCATTAATGAAGGCGATTGAAGATGCAATCGCTGCGCAACCAGATACGGCAGAGCGAGTTCGTGGTGGAAATATTCCAGCAGCTGGTGCATTAATTGGCGCAGTTATGAAGGCAACTGGCGGCCAAGCAGATGCCGCCAAGGTGCGTGAATTACTTCTGAAACATTTAGGACAGTAAAAGCAATTTACTGTTAGTGAACGCCAGCTCCCTCTGTTTCAACCAATGAGTCCTTACCAACATTGATGAAGAAGAAGAGCAGGATTGCGCCAGTAAATAACAACACCGCGCTCCACTGAAATGCCACAGTAAAACCATGTGTCATAGCAAATGGTTGCAATTTCTCACCCAATTGTGAGTTTGCAGCTGCATAAGTGGTAGCTGCTGTTGCTGCGATTGTATTTAGCAATGCAGTACCAAGTGAGCCGCCGACTTGTTGTGAAGTATTTAGCATCGCACTTGCCACACCAGTATCGTGGGATGAAACTGCATGTAGTGCAGTTGATGTAAGTGGAATAAAGACCAACGCCATACCTGAGCTCATGATTAACAATGAAGGAAGTACATGAGTTGTGTATGAGGTTTCAGGTGTAATTCGAGTCATCAGCAGTAAGCCAGAGCCAGCTGCAATTAAACCGGGCACCATTAATGCACGAGGTCCAAATTTAGGTAGCAATTGAGATGCCACACCAGCGAAGATGATAATTCCAGCTGTAAATGGCAGGAATGCAAAACCTGATTTCAATGGGCTGTATCCCAAAACTACTTGAAGGTATAGACCTAAAAATAAGAACATTGAAAATAATCCAGCACCAACAACTAAAGATCCAAGGTATGAACCACCACGGTTGCGCTCGGTTACTACACGAAGTGGCATCAATGGGTTTGCTACCTTAGATTCAATAATCACAAATACAATTAATAAAAGTACCGCTGCAATTAAGAATGAGATTGTTGTGGTGCTTGCCCAACCTTTAGTTGCAGCTTCATTAAAGCCGTAGGTAAGTGAGAACAAACCAGCAGTTGCGGTAACAACGCCAGGCATGTCATATGTATTATCACCAGGTGCTTTTGATTCGCGAACAAACTTAATTGCCAGCAAAGCTGCCAAGATTGCGATCGGTGTATTAACACCTAAACACCAACGCCACGATGTGTACTCGGTAAGTATTCCGCCCAGAATTAAACCAATTGCAGCGCCACCACCAGAGATTGCACCAATTACGCCAAAGGCCTTAGCGCGCTCTTTAGGTACGGTGAATGTGACAGAGATAATCGCAAGTGCAGCCGGAGCAAGTAGAGCGGCAAAGACACCTTGCAGTGCGCGTGCGCCAAATAACATTCCTTGATTAGCCGCTACGCCACCAAGAGCTGATGCTGCAGCAAAACCCATTAATCCAATTAAGAAAATCTTTCTGCGGCCAACATAATCACCAATTCGTCCACCAAGTAGAAGTAATGAACCAAACGCCAAGGTGTATGCAGTAATTACCCATTGTTGGTTGGCGTCCGTGATTCCAAGTTCTGTCTTTGCACTTGGGATCGCAATATTCATAATCGAGCTATCTAGCACGATCATTAATTGCGCGATAGCAACTACAAATAAGGTGCGCCATCTAGTTGGGTCTAAAACTTGATTATTCTGCGATTTTGCCATGACGATATCTCCTCGAATCAACTTTGGTTTTTCATAAGAATGCTTATGTAAGGCTAGAATTATCTCATGAGCAACCCAATGAAGCCTCGATCTGGACTTGTGACGGATGGCATGGAGCGCGCTCCTGCTAGGGGAATGTTACGAGCGGTTGGAATGAAAGATGAAGATTTTAAAAAAGCACAAATTGGAATTGCATCATCTTGGAATGAAATCACACCATGTAACTTGTCATTAGATCGACTAGCTAAAGCATCAAAGATCGGTGTAACAAAAGCCGGTGGCTTTCCAATGCAATTTGGCACAATCAGTGTTTCTGATGGAATCTCAATGGGACATGAAGGAATGCACTTCTCCCTAGTCTCACGTGAAGTAATTGCAGATTCAGTTGAAGCGGTAATGCAGGCTGAACGTTTAGATGGCATGGTGACATTTGCTGGATGTGATAAATCACTTCCTGGCATGATGATGGCAGCGGCACGAATTGATGTGGCAAGTGTTTTTGTTTACGCAGGTTCAATTATGCCGGGCAAGGTTGATGGCCGTGATGTAACAATCATTGATGCATTCGAAGCGGTTGGTGCTTGCGCTCGCGGATTAATTTCCCAAGAAGAGGTCGACAAGATTGAACGTGCGATCTGTCCAGGTGAGGGTGCATGTGGCGGTATGTACACCGCAAACACAATGGCGGCAATTGGTGAAGCAATTGGTTTATCACTTCCAGGTTCAGCATCTCCACCATCAATTGATCGACGCCGTGATGATTATGCGATTAAATCAGGTGAAGCCGTAGTTGAATTAATTCGTCAAGGAATTACCACTCGAGATATTTTAACTAAGAAGGCATTTGAAAATGCGATCACAATTTTGATGGCTCTGGGTGGTTCAACAAATGCTGTCTTGCACCTACTTGCAATCGCCCACGAGGCAGAGGTTGAACTTGAACTAGAGGATTTTCAACGCATCGGTGCAAAGGTGCCATTGCTTGGTGATTTGAAACCATTTGGTAAGTATGTAATGACTGACATGGATCGCGTCGGCGGAGTACCAGTAATTTTGCGGGCCTTACTTGATGCTGGCTTACTGCATGGTGATTGTTTAACAGTTACTGGCAAAACCATGGCTGAAAATCTAAAAGATATCGCACCCCCTGATCCAGATGGTGAAATATTAAAGGCGGTAAAAAATCCATTATCAGTTGGTGGCGGCATCACAATTCTTGGCGGCTCACTTGCACCAGAAGGTGCAGTATGTAAGACAGCTGGAATTGGTGTTGATTTATTTGAAGGTCCAGCAAAAGTTTTTGAACGCGAGCAAGCGGCAATGGATGCATTAGAGAATGGATCAATTGTTGCCGGTGATGTAGTTGTTATTCGTTATGAAGGTCCAAAGGGTGGACCAGGCATGCGCGAGATGTTAATGATTACTGGCGCAATTAAAGGTGCTGGCCTTGGTAAATCTGTTTTGTTGTTAACTGATGGTCGTTTTTCTGGCGGAACAACTGGATTGTGTGTTGGCCATGTTGCACCGGAGGCGGTAGATGGTGGACCAATTGCATTTATTGAAAATGGTGATCGGATTCGAATTGATGTAATTAATCGCAAATTAGATGTATTAGTTGACGAAGCTGAAATGACAAAGCGTAAAAAAGATTTCAAACCGTTATCTCACAAGTACAAACATGGCGTGCTTGCGAAATACACCAAGGTGGTCGGCTCAGCCTCAAAGGGTGCGGTCTGCTGCTAGTTAAGTAATTCCTGCTCGATTTCACGTTCACCATATGAGACCGGCATCTCACGGTTTGACCTAACCCCTGCTCTGCTGAGAAACTAACGCCATGTCTAACGCATCGCTAATTTCTAGCACCGTGATCACATCTGTGGTCGTGGTGATTATCGAGCGTGCGCGCTAACTAGAAAAGGTTAGTTCGCACCCCTCAGATAACACTGGGGGGTTTTGTTTTAGGAGAGGAAGAAATGACAAAGGTAACTGGCGCACAGTCTCTAGTTAATTCACTAGAAGCTGCTGGTGTTGATGTCATGTTCGGAATTCCGGGCGGTGCAATTCTTCCTGCGTACGATCCAATCTTTGATTCAAAGATTCGCCACATATTAGTTCGTCATGAACAAGGTGCCGGCCATGCTGCAACTGGTTATGCGCAAGTAACTGGTCGCGTTGGTGTTTGTATTGCAACATCTGGACCGGGTGCCACAAATTTAGTTACACCACTGGCAGATGCGCAGATGGATTCAGTTCCAGTTGTAGCAATTACTGGACAGGTACCGGGACCAGCAATTGGAACAGATGCATTCCAAGAGGCTGACATTCGCGGCATCACAATGCCATTTACCAAACACAATTATTTAATAACTGATCCAGATGATATTCCTCGTGCTATCGCTGAGGCATTTCATATTGCAAGCACTGGTCGCCCAGGTACGGTATTAGTTGATATTGCAAAAGATGCGTTGCAACGAATGACTACATTTGATTATCCAAAGCGGGTTTCCTTAGCGGGCTATAACCCAGTTACTGAACCAAAGCCTGCGGATATTGCCGATGCAGCAACTTTGATTTCTCAATCAAAGAAGCCAGTGCTTTATGTTGGTGGCGGAGTTATTAAAGCAAATGCTGCCAAAGAGTTATTAGCTTTGGCTGAAATAACTGGTGTTCCAGTTGTTACAACTTTGATGGCACGCGGTGCCTTCCCAGATTCACACCCACAACATCTTGGTATGCCAGGAATGCATGGCACAGTTGCAGCAGTTACTGCATTACAAAAAGCTGATTTATTAATTACCTTAGGTGCTCGCTTTGATGATCGCGTAACTGGAAAACTTTCAACTTTTGCACCAAATGCAAAGGTAATTCACGCAGATATTGATCCAGCTGAAATTGGCAAGAATCGTCACGCTGATGTTGCCATCATTGGTGATCTAAAAAATATCTTGCTTAAGTTAAATCCTGCAGTTAAAGCAGTGCTAAGCAAAGTTCAACCAGATTTAACTCCTTGGCAAAATGAGGTTTATGGCTGGCGCAGCAAGTATCCACTTGGTTATGACAAACCAAGTGATGGTTCAGTTTCACCGCAATATGTAATTGAGCGAATTGGCAAGATCTCTGGACCAAAAACAATTTTTACATCAGGTGTTGGTCAACATCAGATGTGGGCATCTCAATTTATTGGTTATGAAAATCCAAGAACTTGGCTTAACTCTGGTGGTCTTGGAACTATGGGTTATGCAGTTCCAGCAGCAATGGGCGCCAAAGTAGGAGCACCGGATGCGACTGTTTGGGCAATTGATGGCGATGGCTGTTTCCAAATGACTAACCAAGAGTTAGTAACTTGTGCGTTAAATAATATTCCGATCAAGGTTGCAATTATAAATAATGAATCCCTCGGCATGGTTCGCCAATGGCAGACCTTGTTCTACAACGGACGTTACTCAAATACCAGCTTAGAATCTAAGCGAGTTCCTGATTTTAAAATGCTAGCTGAAGCAATGGGTTGTGTTGGACTTCGTTGTGAGCGACCAGAAGATGTTGATAAAACTATTGAAGCGGCAATGGCAATAAATGATCAACCAGTTGTAGTTGATTTCAGCGTTCATCGCGATGCAATGGTTTGGCCAATGGTTGCAGCGGGAAGCTCTAATGATGACATCACCACTGTGCGCTCTATGGCACCTGTCTGGGATTCACAGGAGTTGTAATGGCTATTCATACATTGGCAGTCTTAGTAGAAAACTCACCCGGAGTTCTTGCCCGCGTAGCATCATTGTTTTCTCGTCGTGGCTACAATATCGATTCATTAGCGGTGGGACCTACTGAAAATCCAACTGTTTCTCGAATGACTATCGTGTTAAATCTTGAAGGCCACGCTCTGGATCAAGTTAGTGCACAATTGTTTAAATTAGTAAATGTAATCGGAATTTCAGAGATGAAAACAAGTGATTCTGTGCAACGCGAGCTCTTACTAGTAAAGGTACCAGCAAATCCTGTTACCAAGAGCATTGCAGTGAAATTTGATGCGGTTATCACCGATGAAAATGATCAGTCACTCTCACTTGAGATTGTTGGCGATAAGGAAAGAATTGAGCAATTACTTACTGCGCTAAAACCACATGGAATTCGTGAGCTAGTTCAATCAGGGTTAGTAGCACTTGAGCGAGGAGCCAGCACCTTGGCCGATCGCACGCTAACTACGATGGGCACTGCGAATGAATCAAGTCCCGATAGTAAAACAGCTGATTACCAAAACTAACCAATAAGAGTAATAACCAAAAGAATAAAGGAGCAGTTAAATGGCAACGATGTATCATGATGAAGATGCAGATTTAGCAATTATTCAATCAAAGAAGGTTGCAGTAATTGGCTACGGCTCACAAGGACATGCCCACGCGCTATCACTTCGCGACAGTGGTGTTGATGTAACAGTTGGTTTAGCTGATGGTTCAAAATCTCGCGCAAAGGCTGAGGCTGAAGGATTAAAAGTGGCATCTGTTGCGGACGCCGTTAAAAATGCAGATGTGATTATGTTGCTAGCTCCTGATCACGTGCAACGCCATATTTACAATGATTCAATCGCACCAAATATGAAGGCTGGCGCAGCGCTGTTCTTCGGTCATGGATTTAATATCCGTTTTGGTTACATCAAGCCACCAGCAAATGTAGATGTTTGTATGGTTGCTCCAAAGGGCCCAGGACATTTAGTTCGCCGCGAGTTTTCAGCAGGCCGAGGTGTTCCAGTAATTGTTGCTGTTGAACAGGATGCAACTGGAAATGCTTGGCCATTAGCACTTTCATATGCCAAAGCAATTGGTGGATTACGTGCCGGTGGAATTCTTACCACCTTTACTGAAGAGACGGAGACAGATCTATTTGGCGAGCAATCAGTTCTTTGTGGTGGCGCTTCTCAATTGGTTATGTACGGTTATGAAGTATTAATTGAGGCTGGCTACCAACCAGAGGTTGCCTACTTCGAGTGTTTGCATGAACTTAAGTTAATTGTTGATCTTATGTATGAAGGTGGAATCGCAAAACAACGTTGGTCTGTATCTGACACCGCTGAGTACGGCGATTATGTTTCTGGACCACGTGTAATTGATCCAAATGTTAAAGAGAACATGAAGAAGGTATTGGCAGATATTCAATCAGGAGCTTTTGCTAAGCGCTTTATTGATGATCAAGATGCTGGCGCACCTGATTTCAAATCACTTCGTGCAAAGGGTGAGGCTCATCCAATTGAAGAGGTTGGCCGAAATCTGCGCAAGATGATGTCTTGGGTAAAGTCTGCAAACAAGGATGATTACAAAGAAGGTAACGCAGCGCGTGGCTAAAGGACCTACAGATAAACCAGTTGTCTTAATCGCTGAAGAGTTAAGTCCGGCAACATTAGAAGCGCTCGGACCTGACTTTGAGGTGCGCAATTGCAATGGCGCAGATCGCGCTGAGTTATTGGCAGCACTTGGTAAAGGCGTAGATGCAGTTTTAATTCGCTCTGCAACCAAGATGGATGCTGAAGCAATTGCAGCGGCAAAAGGTTTAAAGGTAATTGCACGTGCTGGCGTTGGTTTAGATAATGTTGAGATTCCAGCAGCAACAGCTGCTGGCGTCATGGTGGTTAATGCACCAACTTCAAATATTGTCTCTGCCGCGGAATTAGCAATTGGTTTGTTGTTGGCATCAGCAAGATTTATATCACCAGCACATGCTGCACTTCGAAATGGTAAGTGGGCACGTTCTAAATACACCGGTGCTGAACTATTTGAAAAAACACTAGGAATTGTTGGTTTTGGTCGAATTGGTCAATTAGTTGCGGCTCGCATGCAAGCTTTTGGTATGGATGTAGTTGCATACGACCCATATTTACAACCGGCAAGGGCTGCGCAATTAAATGTTCGCTTAGTCGAATTAGATGAGTTACTTAAGATCTCAGATTTCATCACGATTCACCTACCAAAGACTAAAGAGACAGCAAATTTAATTGGTGTTGAAGCGTTAAAGAAAGTGAAGCCAACGGTGCGCATAATTAACGCAGCACGTGGTGGCGTTTTAGATGAAGCAGCACTTTATGATGCATTAAAAGAGGGCCGAGTAGGTGGTGCAGGTCTTGATGTATTTTCAACTGAACCATGTACTGACTCACCATTATTTGAGTTAGATAATGTGGTTGCAACTCCACACCTTGGAGCATCTACTGATGAGGCACAAGAGCGCGCAGGTATTGCAGTTGCAGTTTCAGTTCGCAAAGCTTTATCTGGTGAATTAGTACCAGATGCGGTAAATGTTAAGGGTGGCGCAATTGATGAAGCGGTACGCCCAGCGCTGCCACTTGTTGAAAAATTGGCCCAGGTTGCAACAGTTCTAGCTGGTGAACAACTGGTCTCGATTGATGTTGAGGTTCGCGGTGAGATTGCAGCCCTTGATGTTTCAGTTTTGTCATCAAGTGCGTTAAAGGGTGCGTTAATTGCTATGGGAGCAGAAGATGTTACCTATGTAAATGCGCCAAATCTTGCAGTTGAACGCGGCCTAACATCTGCAATTACAACGGATGCTGATTCACCAGATCACCGCAATTTAGTTTCAGTTCGCGCAGTATGTGCTGATGGCACACAAGCGTCAGTAAGTGGAACATTGATGGGTATGCGCCAAGTTGAAAAGATTGTGGCAATTGATAAGTTAGATCTTGATCTAAAGCCAACTAATAATCTGCTATTTCTTCGCTACCTTGATGTGCCAGGAGTTGTCGGTGTTGTTGGAAATGCATTAGGTAAGTTGCAAATCAATATTGCAGATATGCAGGTTGCACGTACTGATATTGGTGGCAGCGCCCTAATGGCATTAACTGTTGATTCAGTAATTCCAAATCAGATCCTTGATGTAATTGCTAAAGAGACTGGTGCGGTAATGGTTCGCTACGTTAATTTGGTCAGTGAATGAAATCCTTTAAATTAGCAGTTATTGCTGGCGATGGAATTGGGCCAGAGGTAGTCGATGAAGGTTTAAAGGTATTAGCTGCTGTTTCAAAAAAATATGATCTAACCTTTAATCAAACCCCTTATGAACTTGGCGCCAAGTACTGGCATAAAACAGGGGAAACTTTGCCAGATTCAGTAATGGCAGAGTTGGCAAAGGCAGATGTAATTTTGTTAGGAGCCGTTGGCGATCCAACAGTGCCGAGCGGTGTACTAGAACGTGGCTTACTTTTGAAACTGCGATTTGCCTTTGAGCATTACATAAATTTACGTCCAGCAAAGTTGTATCCAGGTGTTACCTCACCAATTACAAATAACAAAGGTATTGATTTCTTAGTTGTGCGCGAGGGAACTGAAGGTTTATATGTCGGAGCCGGATCCCTAAAGGATGAGGGTACAAAAACAGAGTTAGCAATTGAGGAATCAATTAATACCTACAAAGGTGTTGACCGAGTAATCCGCGATGCATTTAACCGGGCACAAAATCGCCCGCGCAAGAAATTAACCTTGGTGCATAAGAACAATGTCTTGGTCCGTGCTGGTGGATTGTGGACTCGAGTATTTAATGAGATTGCCAAAGAGTTTCCGGATGTGACAACTGATTATTTACATGTGGACGCAGCATCCATGTTTTTTGTAACAAATCCAGAGCGCTTTGATGTTGTAGTAACTGATAATTTGTTTGGTGACATCATCACCGATATTGCCGCTGCTATTTGTGGCGGAATTGGTTTGGCAGCTAGTGGAAATATAAATCCAACTGGCGCCTTTCCTTCGATGTTTGAACCAGTTCATGGCAGTGCGCCAGATATTGCTGGTAAAAATTTAGCTGATCCAACCGCAACTGTTTTATCAATTGCAATGATGTTAAATCACCTTGGTGAGACAAAAGCAGCGGCAGAGGTTGAAGCTGCGGTGGCAGCTGATTTGTTAACCCGCGGTGATAAAAAGCGTTCAACGAGTGAAATTGGCGATACGTTAGCAAAGGCGATCTCATGAAGGTAATCCTTAATCAATCAAGTAATCCAGTTAAAGCTGATCTGCGCGATGAACGACTTAAATCTCCTGGATTTGGCAAGTACTACACCGATCACATGGTGATTGCAGAGTGGGATGAAAAAACTGGCTGGTCAGATGCACAATTAAAAGCCTACGGCCCACTAACTCTTGATCCTGCAACAATGGTTTTTCATTACGGCCAAGAGATCTTTGAAGGTATGAAGGCTTACATTCAACCAGATGGTGGCATTTCTTTATTTAGACCAGATGCAAATGCAAAACGCTTTGCAAAATCTGCTGCACGAATTGCACTTCCAGAGATGCCAGTTGATTTCTTCATTCAAACAGTGGAGGAGTTAGTAAAGGCTGATCAAAATTGGGTTCCAAAAAATGTTGGTGAATCTTTGTATATTCGCCCATTTATGATTGCAACAGAGGTTGGTCTTGGCGTTCGACCATCCAATAAAGCGACCTATGTCTTAATTGCAACACCTGCTGCTGCCTACTTCAACGCGGCAAATGCAGTAACTGTTTGGATCTCCACCGAGTATGTACGTGCTGCAATTGGTGGCACAGGTGAGGCAAAGTGCGGTGGAAACTATGCAGCTTCATTAATTGCACAAAAACAAGCAGCCGAGCAGGGATGCGATCAGGTTGTTTGGATTGATGCAAAAGAGCGTAAATGGATTGAAGAGATGGGTGGCATGAATCTTTACTTTGTAAAAGGTAAAGGAAAGGATGCCAAGATCGTTACACCAAAATTAACCGGCACACTTTTGCCGGGAATTACACGTGACTCAATTCTTTCAGTTGCAGCAGATCTTGGATATAAAACCGAAGAGGTAATGATTTCGATGGATGATTGGCGCGATGGCGTTAAATCAGGTGAGATCAGTGAAATATTTGCCTGCGGAACCGCAGCAGTTATCTCTGCAGTTGGTACTGCAAAATCTGCACAAGGCACCTGGGTTACAGGAGATGGCAAGCCTGGTCCAATCACAGATCAAATTCGCGCAACACTACTTGGAATTCAGCACGGCACGATCGCTGATAAACATGGTTGGAATAAGCGAGTTATCTAATGTCAATTAACAAAACAATTAATGACTCCTTTCATATCTATGACACCACACTTCGCGATGGCGCACAGCAAGAAGGATTAAATCTCTCTGTTCATGACAAGTTAACTATTGCTCGCCACTTAGATGATTTAGGTGTTGGCTTTATTGAAGGTGGCTGGCCAGGTGCTAATCCAAAGGACACCGAGTTTTTTAAATTAGCCCAAACTGAGTTAAAACTTAAGAATGCAACCTTTGTTGCTTTTGGTGCAACCAGGCGACCTGGAGTTAAAGCTGCAGATGATGTACTGCTTC
>JBILCN010000042.1:0-6879 GCA_044353095.1 Candidatus Nanopelagicus sp. | reverse complement strand
GAAAAAGCGTTAGCGAAAGCGGTAGCCGGTGGCTTCAACGGTACTCATCAACTTTCACAAGTAGTGCGCCGAACAATTGGTTCATGGGTTGGCGAAGAACATCGTCGAAAACCAATGATCATTCCACTAGTTATTGAGGTTTAACGCCTAGGCTTAGCCATATTATGGCAAGAGCTAAGAGTAGAAAACGCGGTAAATCCAACCCCGCTAAATCTTTGCTGCGTGCAATATTTTCAGCGATTGGTTCACTCTGGCGCTTGCTTGCTAAAGCATTAGGAAGCTCAACTCGTTTTGTTTTTCGTGGCGCACAAGATTTAGATCCAACTCATCAACGAGATGGCATCGCCTTCTTCCTATTTATTTTGGGTTTAATCGCTGCCGCTGGTACCTGGTTTGGTTTAGCTAATTGGGTTGGCCTTGCAACCTACTCATTTTTATATGGCGGAATTGGCCGGCTAGCTTTGATTACACCAGTAATCATTTTCTACTTTGCCTATCGATTATTTAAAGCACCGGATGAAGGTAATGAGACTGGGCGAATTACGATCGGCACATTGCTGTTGGTAATTAGCTCAACTGCTTTGCTGCATATGTTAAATGGCTCTACCGGAACTGGTGCTACTGCAATGCGCCAAGGTGGTGGCTGGATTGGTTATGGCGTTTCAACACCCCTTGTTGCTTTAGTTACTACAATTTTAGCGGTACCAATTTTAGCGATCCTCTTTTTGTTTGGCGTATTAGTAATTACGAAAACTCCAGTAAGTAAGTTAATCAGCAAGATTGCAAAGGTTTTTGCTTTAGGTGGTGCTGGGATAAATAAGGTTAAAGAGCGCAGAGCCTTGAAGGAGAGCGAGGCGTTTGAGGTAAGTGACACTCCGCCCTTTGACTCACCGTTGGTTAAGGATTTAGTAGCTGAGTTTGAAGATGACGATGATGAATACGAAGATGATGATGGCGAGTATGAGGCAGAGCAACTTGATTACTCAGTTGAGATGTCAGATGACTCAGCCTTAACCCAAGGGATTCCCACAGCGGTAAGGCAATCAAAGAGTGAGAACACTCGGCCACAACAACTTCTCTTAACTGCAGATACAGTTTATGAACTACCAAGCATGGATCTACTTCGCGCCGGTCCTGCTTCAAAAGGAAAATCTAAGGCAAATGAAACTGTGCTTGCTGCGTTAAAACAGGTATTCGAACAATTCTCAGTTGATGCGCAAGTAAGTGGTTTTATGCGCGGACCAACAGTTACTCGGTATGAGGTTGAACTTGGTCAAGGTGTAAAGGTTGAAGCGATCAGCGCACTTTCTAAAAATATTGCTTACGCCGTAGCCAGCGGTGAGATTAGAATTCTCTCGCCAATTCCTGGTAAATCAGCTGTTGGTATTGAGATTCCAAACTCAGATAGAGAAATCGTTGCAGTAGGAGATGTGCTTCGTTCACCAGTTTCTGGAAATGATACCCATCCGATGTTGATTGCATTGGGCAAAGATGTAGAGGGCTTATTCCTGTGCGCTAACTTGGCAAAGATGCCGCACTTATTAGTTGCTGGTGCAACTGGTGCTGGTAAATCATCGATGATTAACTCATTAATTATCTCAATTTTAATGCGCGCAACACCTGATGAAGTTCGCATGGTGATGATTGATCCAAAGCGGGTTGAGTTAACAAATTATGAAGGTGTGCCGCACTTAATCGCACCAATTATTACTAATCCAAAGAAAGCTGCTGATGTTTTAGCGTGGGTAGTACGTGAGATGGATATGCGTTATGACGATCTATCCGTCTTTGGCTTCAGACATATTGATGATTTTAATAAGGCGGTTAAAACAGGAAAGGTCAGCGCACCAGCTGGAAGTGAACGAGTTCTAGAGCCTTATCCATATTTATTAGTAATAGTTGATGAGTTAGCTGATTTAATGATGGTGGCAGCGCGCGAAGTTGAAGATAGCATTGTTCGAATTACGCAATTAGCACGAGCAGCTGGTATCCATTTAGTACTAGCAACCCAGCGACCATCAGTTGATATTGTCACTGGATTAATTAAAGCTAATGTGCCATCTCGTTTATCTTTTGCTACCTCATCCCTTGCAGACTCTCGAGTTATCTTAGATACACCAGGAGCAGAGAAATTAGTTGGTCAAGGAGATGCTTTGTTCCTACCAATGGGAGCCAGTAAGCCAGTTCGAATTCAAGGTGCTTATATTTCAGAGCGCGAAATTGAAGCGGTAGTAAATCATGTTAAGGCACAATTGCAACCGGTTTATCGAATAGATTTAAATGCACCAATTAAACCAAAAGTCCTTGAAAATGATATTGGCGATGATATGGATTTGTTATTGCAAGCAATTCAATTAGTTGTTTCAACACAATTTGGATCTACTTCTATGTTGCAACGAAAACTTCGAATTGGTTTTGCAAAAGCAGGACGTTTAATGGATTTAATGGAGAGCCGCGGAATTGTTGGACCTACCGAAGGATCCAAAGCTCGCGCAGTTTTAATTACCGCCGAGCAGATGCCAGATGTGCTGGAGCAGTTACAAGGGCACTAACTCCTGCCCGCAGGGGGTTAACCCGTGGGTGAGGTGAGAAATTCACGCCTGTCATACTTCAAGTTCACCAAAAAAGGATTGGGTGATAAGCCCCTGTAGTCTTACGCTTATCTCATTGTCACCCCTATAGAAAAGGTAGCGCCTTGACTGAGATTTCAAAACTTCGCGCAGCACGTGAGCTGGCAGGTTTAACAGTTGAGCAAGTTGCTAAAAAAACAAATATTCGCATGGGCGTGATTGAAGATTTAGAAAAAAATTCAGTTGATATTTGCGGTGGAATTGCATATGCACGTGGCCACATCAGATCAATTGCTAAAGTAATTAAAGCTGATGGTGATTTATTAGTTGCCGAGATTGAGGCAGCACAGGGAGACACCTCTCGAAGAATTATTGACGCCCTCTATGACAATAATGTTGCCGATCGGCCAAAGGTTAAAAAGGTAATGAAGTTCTCTACCTTGGCTGGATTAGCTGCAGCGGTTTTGGGAATTGGCTTTGTGGTTAATATTGCAATTAATAATGTTTCTTCATCTAATGAGAGCCAAGAAACTGTTGCAACTTCCTCGCCATCACCAAGTGCAACTAGTGATGCCACCAATGTAAGTGGCGTGAACTTAACTGTTACTGCAGTTGATGGCAGAACCTGGCTTGGAATTACAAATGAACAGGGCGAGACAGTATTTGATGGTCAGATTAAAAGTGGTGAAAGTAAAAGTTTCCAAGATAGCGATTCATTACGTGTATCAATTGGAAATGCATCTGCGGTGCGAATCACTTTAAATGGTGTTGATTTAGGAGTTGCTGGTGGTTTTGGTGAGGTAGCACGTTATAAATACACTCAAGCTGGAGCCACTAAAGAGTAATTTTTAATTCCCCGCTAGACTTAGCGGATTGTGAGTAATTCAGAGATTAAATCCCGCACCGTTGCATTAGTGACCTTAGGTTGTGCGCGAAATGAGACAGATTCTGAAGAGCTAGCTGGTCGCTTGGCCGCTGATGGTTGGCAATTAGTTTCAGATCCAGCACTCGCTGAAATTGCAGTTATCAACACTTGTGGCTTTATTGAAAGTGCTAAAAAAGATTCAGTTGATGCGTTATTAGAGGCGCACTCATTAAAGGGCAACGGTGTAACAAAGGCGGTTGTCGCTGTTGGTTGTATGGCCGAGCGTTATGGAAACGAGTTAGCAACGGCGCTGCCAGAGGCGGATGCGATCTTAGGTTTTGATGATTACTTAGATATTTCCCAGCGACTAAACACCATCATTGATGGTGGCAAGATAAACACCCACACACCTAAGGATCGTCGGGCACTTCTGCCTATCGCTCCAGCTGAGCGAGCTAAGCAAAAAGAGGTGGCACCAATTGGTCAGGTGTTACGCAAGCGCTTAGATAACGCGCCAGTTGCTCCGCTTAAGATTGCAAGTGGCTGCGATCGCAGATGTGCATTTTGTGCAATCCCATACTTTCGCGGCTCCTTTGTTTCGCGCCGGCCAACTGAGATTATTGATGAAGCAAAGTGGCTGGCTGAAAATGGGGTTACCGAGCTTTATTTAGTCAGTGAAAACACAACTAGCTACGGCAAAGATTTTGGTGATCTAAAGTTGATGGAGAAGATGCTGCCGGATTTAGCCAAGATTGATGGCATCGAGCGAATTCGCTTGTCCTACTTGCAACCGGCTGAGGTTCGTCCCTCACTTCTGCAAGCGATGGTTTCGGTGGATAAGGTGCTGCCTTACTTTGATCTCTCATTTCAACATGCAAGTGGAGATTTGTTAAGGCGCATGCGCCGCTTTGGTGATGGCGAAAAATTCCTACATTTAATTACCCAGATCCGCGCTTTATCACCAGAGGCAGGAATTAGATCAAACTTTATTGTTGGTTTTCCGGGCGAGACCGATGCAGAATTTCTTGAGTTAGTTGAATTTATCTCGCAAGCAAATCTAGATGCAATTGGCGTCTTTGGTTACTCCGATGAGGATAAGACCGAGGGAGAAACTTTGCCCAACAAAGTGGCACCTGAATTAATTAAGGAGCGGGTTGAGGAGCTATCAACTATTGTCGATGAGGTTTTATCGCAACGAGCTGAATCACGAATTGGCCAAGCGGTTCGAGTTTTAATTGAGGATGAGGCAGAGCAAGAGGGACGAGCTGATCATCAAGGACCAGATGTGGATGGCTCAACCTTTGTAAAATCACGAAATCGATACCGAGTCGGAGAGTATGTTGATGCAGTTATCAGCGAAGTTAACGGCGCAGATCTAATTGCTCAGGTAATCTAGTTTTCATGGGCAAGTTAAGTTTTCCAAATCTGCCAAACACCTTAACTATTCTGCGCGTTGTGCTGCTACCACTTTGCGCATACGCACTCTTTAAAAATGGTGGCGATGACACAACTTGGCGCGTAATTGCCTGGACTTTATTTTTTATTGTTGGCCTATCAGATATTTTAGATGGCAAGTTAGCCCGAGATCGCAATCAGATCACCGAGTTTGGCAAGTTACTAGATCCAATCGCAGATAAAGCAATGCTTGCCACCGCTGCAATTGGTGCGTCAATTTTGGGATTACTTTCCTGGTGGGTTACGGCAATTCTTCTTTTTCGCGAGATAGCGGTTACGGTTCTGCGTTTTGCAGTAATTAAAGATGGCGTCATTCCTGCCAGCAAAGGTGCAAAGCTAAAGACCTTCTTCCAATCATTTGGTGTTGGCTTCTACATTCTGCCACTGCCAACCTGGCTGCATATTCCACGAGATATCTTTATGGCAATAGCAATCTATTTAACTATCTCAACTGGTATGGCCTACTTTAAGCAGGTACTTAAAAAGTGATAGCAAGCTCTGTTGTTAAAAGATTGACTAAGAAGAAGGCGACATTATCAGTTGCCGAATCAATAACTGGTGGGGGATTAGCTGCTGTGATTACCGAGGTAGCGGGTTCATCAAAGGTTTTTCTAGGAGGCGTAATTGCATACGCAGATGAGATTAAAATTAATCAATTAGATGTGGATGCAAAAACAATCAAGAAATTTACCGCTGTATCGGAGGAAGTTGCCAAAGAGATGGCAATTGGTGTTCGCAAAAAATTTAACTCTGATTACGCAATTGCCACCACTGGGGTGGCTGGCCCAGGTAAGGCTTATGGCCAAAAGGCGGGCACAGTTTGGGTGGCTATCGCCAGCAAAAAAGAGGTCTTTGCGATCGCGCTGGCCCTATCTGGATCGCGGGATTTGATCCGCCACGCAACAATTGAAAGTGCATTAGCCTCATTTGAGCGTATCCTTAAGCCATGATCTTATTGCGCTCACATATCGGAACCGCACTTCGTGCTGCCCGCATTGAACAAGGTCGCACCCTTCGTGATGTTGCAAAATCTGCTCGCGTCTCCCTTGGTTACTTATCAGAGGTAGAGCGCGGACATAAAGAGGCTTCATCTGAACTTTTAAATGCAATTTGCTCAGCCCTTGATTTATCACTTTCCACAATTTTGCTTGATGTTGCAAATGTGGTTAAAGCACATGAGACACCACTTGTAACTCTGCAAGTAGTCGAAACCGCAGCTTAAATCTTGTCATCATCAGCCTTTAACCTTCCCGATAACTTAACTGGTACCTACGCCAAACAACACGCAACTAGTAATCGCTCCCGCCAAGCAATCTTTCGCGGCGCCAAAGAGGTTATCTCTGAGGTAGGAAGTTATGAATCAAATATGGCGCAAATTTCATTAAGAGCCCAAGTTTCACGAGCAACTATTTACAATCAATTTGCCGACAAGGCCGAGATGATGCAGTTTTTAATTGACTCTGAAATCACCCGCTTAACTGATCTAGCAATCGCTGCAGATTCCAGAGAGGAATCACTGCGCAGGCTATCCGTTGAGATCTCACAAGATCTAGCACTTCGCCAGATGGTAGAAAGTGACCCAACTGATATTGCAAAGCTGATGACAATCAGCGATCACCCACTTTGGGTAAAGGTGCACCAAAGCTTGGTCTCAATCTTTGGCGCAGACAGCGCTGGCTGTGGCTTAATTCTTCGCTGGCTGATCGCTCAGATTGCATCCCCGATTACTGAGGAAGAGTCTGCGACCCAGGCTAAGCGTTTAGTTCGTACCCTTATTTAATTCGCAAAAGCTAATGCGGATCTCAGAGTTGCGCTCGCGCATCAGTGATTACTTTCCAG
Organism: Candidatus Nanopelagicus sp.; assembly: GCA_044353095.1. Classification (GTDB taxonomy): domain Bacteria; phylum Actinomycetota; class Actinomycetes; order Nanopelagicales; family Nanopelagicaceae; genus Nanopelagicus. The sequence continues at coordinate 150 of JBILCN010000042.1, read as the reverse complement.
ATCCAGCCACCTACTCACAGGACATCGTGCACTCAGAGCTTGGCGGTATCACCGTTAACCAGGCGATTGTGCGTGGGGATGAACCAGATGAGATTTGGCGAGCGGTGGTAAGACATAACCCGCAGATGCCAGAAAAGTTTCGCTAAGTAA
>JBILCN010000028.1:0-14361 GCA_044353095.1 Candidatus Nanopelagicus sp. | reverse complement strand
TTGTTCGATACACTATTTATGCCCAACCAGAGCGGTTCCACAGTTCCGCTGGTACCTCGTGCCAGCCGTCAGTGATGTTCCGTACCTTCTGGACCGAGATATGACCTCGCTGGAAAACCAGTACTGGTCAAGGAAATGAAAGGAAACAAACTTCATGGCCAAAGAAAATGCCAAAGAAGAAAGAGAAGATGTTAAAAAATCTTCTGATCGCAGTAAATCCCTAGATACCGCCCTTGCCCAAATCGAGCGTCAGTTCGGTAAAGGCTCCATTATGAAGATGGGCGATCGCGAAGCAGTTCCAATGGAGGTAATTCCAACTGGATCTGTCGCACTTGATATCGCACTTGGCGTCGGTGGCTTGCCACGCGGCCGCGTTATTGAAATTTATGGACCTGAATCCTCAGGTAAAACAACTGTTGCATTACATGCAATTGCAAATGCTCAAAAACTTGGTGGCATTGCAGCATTCATTGATGCCGAGCATGCATTAGATCCAGAGTATGCAAAGAAGCTTGGTGTAGATATTGATGCACTTTTGGTTTCACAACCAGATACTGGCGAGCAAGCACTTGAGATCATGGATATGTTAGTTCGCTCCGGTGCGCTAGATATCATCGTGGTTGACTCAGTTGCTGCCCTTGTTCCTCGTGCTGAAATTGAGGGCGAGATGGGTGACTCACACATGGGTCTGCAAGCTCGTTTGATGTCACAAGCACTTCGAAAAATGACAGGTGCATTAAGCCAATCAAAGACAACTGCAATCTTTATCAACCAGTTGCGTGACAAGATCGGTGTCTTCTTTGGTTCACCAGAGACAACAACTGGTGGAAAGGCGCTCAAGTTCTATGCATCAGTTCGTATGGATGTGCGCCGTATTGAAACATTAAAGGATGGTCAAGAGGCGGTTGGAAACCGTACTCGTGTGAAGATTGTTAAAAACAAGGTTTCACCACCATTTAAGCAAGCTGAGTTCGACATTATTTATGGTGTTGGCATCAGCCGTGAAGGCTCATTAATTGATATGGGTGTAGATCTTGGCATCGTAAAGAAATCTGGTGCTTGGTTTACCTACGAATATTGAGGCAAAGATCCGCGCATCATATGTGCCAACCGAGATTGATCCAGCTTTGGTTGCTGCCGTAGATGAGGCAACTGCCGATGTTGAGTTCTAAGTAATTAATTGCGCTCAAAAGAGACAGTAGCGAGTGATCCCTACTCTGAGGCGATGTCAATTGCATTGTATGCACTTGCACCTCGTGCGAAGAGTAGGGATGAGCTCCTTAAACATTTAATCAAGCGCGGCTGCGAGATTGAAGTCGCTAACGCCGCTCTTGATTCACTTGAACTTCAAGGTCTATTAAATGATCTCGAGTTTGCAAAATTATGGAGTGAATCTCGCCAACGTGCTAAAAAATTAAGTAAAAGAGTAATTGCAACCGAGCTTCGCAATAAGGGTGTCTCACAAGACATAATCACCGAGGTAATTGATCAAATTGATGATGAGTCCGAGTACCTGCAAGCTTTTAATTTAGCGCAGCGAAAGTACAACTCAATCGCCCATTTAGATCCAGAGGTTGCATACCGTCGAATCAGCGGCCTGCTTGCTCGAAAAGGTTATGGCCACGGTATTTGTGCCCGCATTATGCGCGAATTAACCGGAGTTAATTAAAGTAGTTTAAGCAAGTAGAATTTGGCATATGCCTACCTTTGTCGTAGAAACCTACGGCTGCCAGATGAATGTCCATGATTCCGAGCGGATCTCTGGATTATTACTTGATGCTGGTTACACCCAAGCACTGGCCGATACCCACCCTGATTTAGTTGTCTTTAATACCTGCGCAGTCCGTGAGAATGCAGATAACAAACTTTATGGAAATCTATCCTTCTTAGCACCACGCAAAAAAAGTGATCCAAACTTTCAAATTGCAGTTGGTGGCTGTATGGCGCAAAAAGATCAAGATGCCATTATTAAACGCGCACCTTATGTTGATGTGGTCTTTGGTACTCACAATATTGGCTCACTTCCAATTTTGCTTGAGCGCGCTCGGATTGAAGAACAATCACAGGTTGAGATTAAAGAATCACTTGAACACTTCCCATCCACACTTCCAGTAAAACGAGACAGTGCATTTAGTGCCTGGGTTTCAGTATCAGTTGGCTGTAATAACACCTGCACCTTTTGTATCGTTCCCCAACTTCGTGGCATTGAGAAAGATCGTCCTGCTGAAGATATTTTGCGCGAGGTACGTGCTCTAGTTGATCAAGGTGTCATTGAAATTACCTTGCTGGGCCAGAATGTAAATGCCTACGGTGTTGATTTTGGTGATCGCCTAGCTTTCTCCAAATTACTTCGTGAGTGCGGCAAGATCGATGGTCTAAAGCGAGTTCGCTTTATGTCACCACATCCACGTGATTTCACCGATGATGTAATTGATGCGATGGCGCAAACTCCAAATGTGATGCCACATCTGCACATGCCGTTGCAATCAGGTAGCGACAAGGTATTACAAGCAATGCGCCGCTCATATCGCAGCGATCGATACTTAGGAATCCTAGAAAAGGTTCGAAGTGCAATTCCAGATGCGGCAATTACAACGGACATCATCGTTGGTTTTCCAGGTGAGAGTGATGAAGATTTTGCCCAAACTATCGATTTAGTAAAGGTGGCAAAATTTAGCGCCGCCTATACCTTCCAATACTCAAAGCGCCCCGGCACACCAGCTGCCACCATGCCAGATCAAATCAATGATGAAGTAATGGCTGAGCGTTATAACCAACTGCACCAGGTGCAACAAGAGATTTCAAAGAGTGAGAACACAAAGTTAATTGGCAAGCAGATCCAATTATTAGTTAGCGCCCATGAAGGCCGACATGATCTTGATTTGAAGCGAGTAACTGGCCGTGCCCAAGATTTCCGCCTGACTCACTTTGATAACTCGGCGAACACCGCACGTCCTGGAGATCTAGTACAGGTGCAGGTAACCGAGGCCTTTGCTAATCACATTGTTGCTGGTGCACCAATCTCAGTTGAGAAAACTCGAGGTGGGGATGCCCATACTGCTTGGGTAGATGAACAAGGAGATAAAAAGATTTTATTAGGCATACCAACACTTGCCTCACTTAAATCTCTATGAGTTTAATAATCATTTGCGGGGCAACCGCAACTGGCAAAAGTGATCTAGCAGTAGCGGTAGCAAAAAAGATAAATGCTGAGATCGTTAACGCTGATTCAATGCAGCTTTATCGGGGCATGGATATTGGAACCGCAAAATTAACAATGGCAGAGCGCGATGGCGTGCCACATCATTTAATTGATTTGCTGGAGATTAAAGAGGAGGCAAATGTCTCTTGGTATCAAAATTTAGCAAGGGCTAAAATTGATGAGTTAATGACAGCAGGTAAATCTGTTGTTGTAGTTGGTGGAACTGGCTTGTATATCAAGGCAATCCTGGATGAGCTAAATTTTCCAGATACTGATCCTAAGGTGCGCCAGCAGATTACCGATGAGGCAGAAAAACTTGGTAATGATGTAATGCACCAACGGCTCTCAAAGTTAGATCCAGCTGCTGCAGTTGCAATTCCAAAAGAGAATATTCGTCGGGTAATTAGAGCACTAGAAGTTATCGAATTAACTGGCAAGCCATTCACCGCTAATCTGCCAAGGCAGGAGAGCAGTAGATATCCAAGTGCTAAACAATTTGGCTTAGTACTAGATCGAGAAAACCTCGATACCAAAATCGATAAACGAGTTGAGGATATGTGGGATAAAGGTTTTGCTCGCGAGGTTTCATTGCTCATGACAAAGGGATTAGAGGAAGCAACAACTGCCAAGATGGCGTTGGGCTATAAACAAATAATGGATTACTTAAATGGTGAGTGCACTGAAGAGTTTGCCAAAGAGGAGACCAAGCGGGTTTCTCGTGCATATGCCAGAAGGCAGGAGACCTGGTTCTCCAGAGATAATCGAATTAATTGGTTGGCGCCAGATACGTTGGCAGCGCGATTAGAAAAGCTATTGGTTAGTATTAATTAATGGTTTTAGGCACATACGGTCACGGCACTCACAATGATTTTGTGCTGGTATTTGATAGTGAAGATAAATTAACTTTTTCACCAGACCAGGTGAAAGCAATCTGTGATCGCAGCACCGGCGTTGGTGCAGATGGCCTTATCCGAATTACTAAAGAAAATAATCAATGGTTTATGGATTATCGAAATGCTGATGGCTCGATCGCCGAGATGTGTGGCAACGGCATCCGGGTTATGGCTCGTTACTTACAAGAGCGCAACCACCAACCAAGTGGCATCTATGCAATTAATACCCGCGCTGGCCGAAAGTTTTTAGCGGTTCCAGATACTGGTGATATCTCAGTGAATATGGGTCAGGTATCCCAGGTGCCAGGTGAGATTACTGCAACTGATGATGGAAATACTTATCGCGGACTTAACATTGATATGGGAAATCCACATGCAGTTGTATTTATTGATGATCTAACAAAGATCGGTGATTTAAAGCAGGCACCATCTGTGTCACCTGCGGATGCCTACCCAGAGGGTGTAAATGTTGAGTTTGTGCAGTTTGCTGGTGAGAACCAATTAAACATGCGAGTCTTTGAACGAGGTGTTGGTGAAACACAATCTTGTGGTACCGGAACCTGCGCCGTAGCACTTGCTGCAACTATTGAAAGTAAAAAATCACTGCCAATTAAATGGATTATTAATCCACCAGGTGGTCAGTTAATTGTAGAAATTGATGGTCACAGTAATGCCACCTTGATTGGTCCAGCTGTGATTGTAAAAGATGTTGAATTGGATAAGTATTTGTGAGCAATAACGAAAAGGATGATGGCCTGGAATTAGATATTGACACCTTAATTCGCGAAAATGCCCAAGCAGTTGCAGATTATGAATCCTCTGAAAATGTTGAAAGCAAACAACAAGATCTACAAGATCGACAAGCGTTACGCCGTGTTGCCGGACTTTCTACTGAATTACAAGATGTAAGTGATGCTGAGTATCGGCAATTAAGATTAGAAAAAGTTGTTTTAGTTGGCGTATGGACACAAGGCACAGCATTAGATGCTGAAAACTCATTGAAGGAGTTAGCAGCACTTGCTGAAACTGCTGGCTCACAAGTTATGGAAGGTTTAATTCAGCGCCGAGATAAAGCAGATTCTGCAACATTTATTGGTTCTGGAAAGGTAGTTGAGGTACGCGAGGCTGTTGTTGCAACGGGCGCCGACACAGTTGTTTGTGATGGTGAGTTATCTCCTGCGCAACTTCGTACCCTTGAACAAAAAGTAAAGGTTAAGGTAATTGATCGAACCGCTTTGATTTTAGATATCTTCGCTCAGCACGCAAAGAGCCGCGAAGGTAAGGCGCAGGTTGAGTTAGCGCAGATGTCATATATGTTGCCAAGACTTCGTGGTTGGGGTGATTCGCTATCGCGCCAAGCTGGTGGAATTGGTGGCCGCGGACCAGGTGAAACCAAGATTGAAACTGATCGCCGCCGAATTAATGACAAGATGGCAAAGCTGCGCCGTGAGATTAAAGAGATGAAAGTTTCTCGTGATACCAAACGCAGTGAGCGCCGGCGAAATAACATTCCTTCCGTTGCTATTGCAGGTTACACAAACGCTGGTAAATCATCATTACTGAATCACTTAACTGGTGCTGGCGTATTAGTTGAGAACGCATTATTCGCAACCCTTGACCCAACTGTTCGCAAAACACAAACCCATGATGGCCGGGTTTATACATTGGTCGACACTGTTGGATTTGTTAGACATCTGCCGCATCAATTAATTGAAGCATTTAAATCAACCTTGGAAGAGGTATCAGAGGCGGATCTAATTGTTCATCTAGTTGATGGTGCGCACCCTGATCCAATGGAGCAAATACGCGCCGTGCGTGAGGTAATTGATGATATTGGTGGCGGTGAGATCATGGAGATCATTGCAATTAATAAGGCAGATGTTGCTAAACCTGAAGTAATAATGGAGCTGCTTCGAAAAGAATCAAATGCTTACGCTATTTCAGCACGTACTGGATATGGCGTAGATAATTTACTCAAAGCAATTGAGGCAGCGCTGCCAAAGCCAAAGGTTGAAATAAATGTTGTAATTCCATTTAGCCGAGGTGATTTAGTAAGTGCAGTGCATGAACGTGGTGAGATTATTTCACAGGAGTATTTACCAGAGGGCACCAAATTACATGCCATGGTCGATGGCGCACTAGCCAGAAAAATCGAGTTACTGTGACATTACTGCTGGCGCTAAAGTTATTTTTAGCACCCTTTTTTGTTTGGATTATCTCTATTCTGCAAAGTAGATACAGCGCTCGAATGGGTGGCTTATTTCTAGGCTTACCCCTTACTACAGGACCATTTGTTTTAATTGTTGGATTACAAGAGGGCCAATCCTTTGCCAAATCTGCTGCCCATGGCGTATTAATTGGTCAATTATCTTTAATTACTTTCTCATATGTTTATGCATTAGCTGCTGGAAATCTTAAGTGGGGTAAGGCAATTACAGTTGCCACAGTTGCTGTTTGTGTAAGTGGTTACGTGTTTAATCAAATTAATTTTTCAGATTTTGGCGCCATCATTTCACTCTTCTTTCTTTGGGCAATCGCCCTGGCATTATTTCCAGCATATGAAAAACCAGTAGAGAAGGTAAGTGCGCCTAGATGGGAATTACCCGTGAGGTTGCTGACGACAATGGCTTTAATTTTGGTTTTAACTGCAGTTGCAAACACTTTAGGTTCAAGGGTGTCTGGCGCGCTATCTACCTATCCAGTAATTATCTCTGTGCTTGGCGCCTTCTCTCATCGGCGCAACGGCCCTGCGCATTTAATTTCAACCTTGCAAGCTTTAATTCAAGCCCTGCCAATTACCTCTGTTGTAATGATTGCTTTGATCTTCATTTTATAAGTAATCACCAAGGTCTGCCAGTAAACTAATTAGATGAGACGCTTGGGTGCCACCTTATTAGTTACCGCTCTTTTAACCCCGCTGGCACCAGCAAATAGCGCCGAAAGCTCAACCGCTAATTCACTAGCTAATAAATCACAGTATGAAGCTGCCTTAACCACATTAAATCAATTACCGGTAAAAGGTCGTGCACCAAAGACTGGGTATAGCCGCGAGAAGTTTTCGCACTGGCGAGATCCAGATCGCAACGGCTGTGATGCCAGAAATGATATTTTAAAAAGAGATCTAACGATGGTTGTTTTTAAGTCAGGCACTGATAATTGCAAGGTAGTTGCTGGAAAATTACTGGATCCTTTCAGCAATAAAGAGATTATCTTTGATCTAAGTCAATCAGCATCAAATATCGATATTGACCATGTTGTTGCGTTATCAAATGCTTGGCAAACTGGTGCCTTTAATTTAACGGTGCTGCAACGAACTAATTTTGCCAATGATCCACTTAATTTAATTGCAGTTGATTTTAGATTAAACCGTCAAAAAGGTGATGGTGATGCTGCCACCTGGTTGCCACCATATAAGTCCTACCGTTGTACTTATGTCACTCGCCAAGTATCAGTAAAAGCAAAGTACAAGCTTTGGGTAACGCCGCCAGAAAAGGCAGCAATAGGTAAGTTGCTCGAGGGCTGTCTTAAAGATTAATTAAGTCGGGCATAACCCCAACTAATTGATGCGGCAACACTTACCCAGATTTGGTAGGGAACTAACAGCGCAAAGATGCCTGGTGAAGATTTAAATGCGATTGCCAAAAGCGGAACAGTCGTAATTGCAACTAAGGTCAAAGCAATGGAAGCGGCCGATAAATTATGCGGTGTATAAAATTGATAAGCCCAGGTTAAAGCGCAGGCAATACTTACAGCAAAGATACTTAAATAAGTAATCACCCAGCCAGTGCTAAGTCGCTGCGAAACATTTACGGCAGCAACACCTAAAACAATAAAGTTGTATGGCCAAATTACGCCAAAGATAAAATCTGGTGGCTGCCATTTGGGAGCATTTAAGGATCGATACCAATTATCACCGGTGTTAACCCATAAGCCTGAGCCGATGACATAAATCAGGACCAGTGCAATTCCGGTAATTGAGCCAACTACTTTGATCATAAAGTGACTCTATCCCACTTATTCAACAGATAGTGCTTACAGCACTACTGTCGGTAGTGGTTGCTAACTTACTCTCTAAACCAATGCAAGGAGTGCCCATGTTTGAGTTCCTATTCCTCTTCACTTTGATCTATCTCTTTTTAAATCGCAAGAAGCGAAGAAAGAAAAGCCTAGATACCGAACTGAAGGATCTGCTCGAATCCTCAACGGATGCCACCGGAATTGCATTAGATATCAAGAATTACTTACTGCGTGTTTTAGATGATGATAAAAATGATCGAGAGAAATTTAGTGATCAACAGTTGGCCGAAGCACAACGTATCTTTGATCGCGCCGGCCCCAGTTCACTCTTTTGGATGACTGAGATCGCAGCGCAAATGACACTTCTTGCTACTGCACAATTAAATGGAATTCCAACAAATGTAGGAGTCGAGGTTAAAGCAGGAGCAACGCCGGAGCAGATAATTGATGCGGTGGTTAAGATCTAATTACAGCTCATTAACTCGATCCTTAACAATGTCCTGCAGCAACTTTGCGTTTACCTTCCAGTCAACTGGAACCTGGATGGTTTTCTTATTAGTTTTGTAATCTTCCAATCGATCAGCAAACCGCTTTATTACATTATCTCCCCATGGACCAAGCAAAATATGATTTTTCAATACTGAAACACCCAGGATGTAATCCTCACCTAACTTAAGCATTGGATGGTTCCAAGCCATCACGATCTCCATCTTTGGATGCTTTGCTTTAGCGGCTTTAAAAATTGCTTTCACTGTTTTCTTTTTTACTGGATCAAAATCTTTTAAATAATCATCTAGTGAGTTAAAACGCTTTGAACTCTTTGAGCCACGTGTGTACATAACCAGTGCATTTGCGTGGGCCTGACTGAAGGCGTGGTTTTCTCGAAGAAATGCAATCTGCTCTGGATACTTCTTGCCAGCAACCTTTTCCATCTGCTTAAACCAATGCGCCATTGGCATCCCATACTTCTTCTCAATCGATGGAAAGTGCGCTTTACGATCACCGGTAGCCATATCAATATCTTAATCTTTGGTTATAGTTTGGGCATGCTTGGTGGAATAAATAATGCTTTGTTTCTACAAAGCCTTGGCGGCTTCTTAGCTTTGCTTGTTTTTATTCCATTACTTCGTTGGACCTTTGACTCACCATCGGTAAAGGCTGAGCGGGCTCGGCGAAGAGAAATCAAGAAATCTCTTCGCCGACTTAAGCGTAAATAAAAAGAGAAATCTTCATTTTCAATTCTCTAGGAATACACTAGATAGGTGAAGAAGAAGATCTCCGGTTTAGTAAGGCTATTGCTTTCGCTTGCACTCACGATCTCTGTTCTAGGACTAATTTCAAATCCTGCAAAAGCAGTGGTCAATGGATCAGAGATAACCGATGCTGCGATCAGCAAGCCATGGGTAGCGCAGATCTGGTACGCAGAATCAGCGGAGGATTATTACAAACCTACTTTTATTTGCTCGGGTTCTTTAATAGAACCAGATAAAGTTTTAACAGCAGCCCACTGTGTAATGGATCAAGGTTTTTATTTTGTAAAGCTAGGTGCAAATACCATCGAAGAAGATGTACCACTACTTGAAGTAAATGCAGCCTGGCGCAATCCTAGATATAGCACAAAGAAAATTGTTAACGATATCGGAATTCTGAAATTAACTAAACCAGTAACAAATATACTGCCTATTGCATTACCAACTACTGCCATGAATGCAAAGATAAATAAATTAAAGAATTACACTTTATATGGCTGGGGTGTGGATCAAAATGGCGTGAGTGCTACATTCCTTCGAACTGCAAAGATACCTAACCAGGATGCCGCCGCAAAAAAGAGTATGTCTAAATTGGGGTATTCATCAACGACAATGCTGGCAGCTGGTCAGTACATTAGGTCGGAGAGAATATACGCCGGCGCTTGTAATGGAGATTCAGGTGGACCGCTAACAACTATTGTCAATGATGTTGAAGTAGTTATTGGTGTTACAAGTTGGGGAATGAGAGAGTGTGATTTAGGTAAACCATCGATTTTTTCCAGAGTTACATATTTCCTAAAAGATATTAAATCTGGAGTTGCGGTTGCAACCCAAGCTGCTACATCAGTAAACCGTGCAGCTCCTTCGTATACGGTCAGACCATCGATTACTGGATCCGCCCGAGTTGGATCTGTCATTACATGTGAAACTGGAACCTGGAGTGAAAATACAACACAGATTAGATACAAATGGACTGCGCCGTATAACGCTTCGGGAATTGTGTCAAAATCTATTCAGTTAACTGCAAGTAATGCGGGTCAAACATTCACCTGCGAAGTTACCGGAAGTTCCCGAACCGCTAGCCTACCCGTGAGTGTTTCAATAACCGTTCCAAGTAAACCTTCACTCACAACTTATCCAACAATTTCAGGCATGACGGGAACTTCTTATTCTACTTATGCCAAATTGGGCACATCTCTCACATGTGGTGGCGTCACCTGGAGTAACGAAGTGGAAAGTACAAACTATGCGTGGTACACAGCTGCATCTAGTTACTCTTTTGATCCATCTAAATCAACCTTAGTTTCTAGTGCTTCATCTCTTTATTTATCTGAAGCTGTGCTCCGATCATTATTTGGTAAATACTTAATCTGTTCTGCGACCGGAGTAAACGGTGGTGGACAAACAATTGCCTATGATTTCGAATATATTTCAACACCCTCATCTCCGTACTCAGCAAGTAGTTCAATCAGTGGAATCACTTACGGAACGACTCCAAGTATTGGTTCGGTTGCTACTTGCACAGGTTCAAGCTCTTCTAACTACGATTCACTGAGTTACGAGTGGGGATTCGGTAGTAGTTCCTACGGTTCCTATACCTCACCTCTCGCTACAGTTCTAGGAAGGTCCAGCACTTTAACCTTAACCAAGCAAGTGCTTGATCAAATTAAGGGCAAATACCTGATCTGCTTAGTTACGGTAACTAATCTCTCTGGCAGTGGTACCGGTTATGACACAGAATTTATAACTGCACCAACTCAAACAGTGCCAGGTGCACCCAGCATCACATCTGTCGTAGCCGTCGATTCGTATACAGCTACCGTTTCTTTTGCGGCACCAGAGTTAGATGGCTGGTCAGCAATTTCTTCATATGCAGTTACTTCTTCACCTGGAAATCGAGTAAACACTATTAATCAATCAGGTGGCGGTAGCTTAAATATTTCCGGCTTAACTCCTGGCGTTACTTACACATTTACCGTCAAGGCAAGTAATTCAATTGGAAGTTCTGTGGCATCTGCTCAATCGATGTCGATCACTATGCCTTCAACTGCACCAACTCCGACACCAACCCCAACTCCGACACCAACCCCAACCCCAACTCCGACACCAACCCCAACTCCGTCGTAAAAACAACCTTATAAATAAGCCGGCGCTAACCCTGCCACTTTCCATAAACTCGGAACTAAACCGTAAGGCGTTTAGTTTTTTATCAGATTTATTAAGTAAGAGATCGCAAATGCAAAGCCAATAGCGGCGTAGAAATAAGTAAACCAAGTCAACTCTGCTGGTATCAATAGAGTTAACATACCCAGGGAGGCTGCACTGATGAACATAACTTGGGCTACCTGCATTAAACGAGTTACTGAAATTTGCTCCGAGTTTTGCCACATATTTCCAGCAAGAGCAAAAACGGTCACACCGATCATTCGCATTGACCATTGCATCTGATTTGTTGAATCTAGCGCCAGTAAATCTATAAATATTGATGGAATAACTATGAGAACTATCGCCGAGCCACCAAAAACAACTGATCCTGCTTTAAGAGTTTTACGTACTCCATTTACACGCATGCTAATTCTCTACCTTATGGAATTAAAGTATTTGCAAATATTTGCCAGGCAAGTGCTGATTTAGCAAGAAGTGACAAGGTGATATAGGTGCGCTCACCATTTAGGTAATTGCTCCACTTGCCAACCTTCTTGTATTGCAGCCATTGCACAAGTGCAAATGAGTTAAAGAATAGGAAGATCGTAAGCACGATAATGTAAACGAAGGTAGGTGCTGATTCGCTACCAGTACCACCGATTGAGAATACATAGAACAAAATTGCGATCCATGGAACCGCTCCAGCTATGCAGCCAAAGATAAATGGTAGCCAGCCACCATTTCCTGGATTCTCATACTTCTCTTGCAACCAACCAAATAAAATCATGGATGCGTTAACACCAAATAGGGCAATGATCGCAACTACATCAGCAACACCTGTTACTTGCGCAATTAAGACCACCATTACTGATGAACTGACCCCGTATTCCACCCAGCGGAAGTAATTTCGTTGCGCAGATAGGCCAGCGCTGTAACGTGGGAAAAACTTTGGCGATGCCACAATAAAGTGAGCTAGCGCAGATAGTCCTAAGAAGACGGCAACGGTTATGCCAATTGGTGTTTCAAATAATGTAACTTGTGGATCAAAGGTTGTTCCTGGTGGGCCAGACATATATGTGGCATTGATCGGCAGAGCAAAATCATTGCTCATCATCAAGACCGCTGCCATTTGTACTGTATGCAGCAATCCAGCGTAGATATTCAACTTACGTAGGCTGTTATGTGTGATCTCTTTTTTCATGTGATCAGGGTATCCCCATCTGGGCTAGAATTTCGGTGTTGTATTTCGGGGTCGGTGTAATTCCGAACCGGCAGTTAAAGTCTGCGACCCGGTCAAAGCCATTGACCGGTGGATTGGGTGAAATTCCCGAACCGACGGTTAAAGTCCGGATGAGAGAAATCCAACTGATGTGTACTCATTTTGCGTACACGCTATTTGTATTTGCCTTGCCCCCGAAAACGCAACACGAAGTTTTTCGGAAGGGCTAAAGATGCAGGATCAACAATTGATGCAACGCGCAATTGATCTGTCTGCTCTTGGCCTGGGTAAAACTTTTCCAAACCCAATTGTTGGCGCAGTACTGGCTGATAAAGATGGCCAGATTATTAGTGAAGGTTTTCATCAAGGGGGTGATCATGCTGAAGTAGTGGCAATTAAAAATGCTGGCGTAATTCCAACAGGTGCCAAGTTATTTGTAACGCTAGAGCCATGTAATCACACAGGTAAAACTCCACCATGTACTGATGCAATAATTAATGCTGGAATTAAAAATGTAATTTATGCAGTAACTGATCCAAATCCAATCGCAGCAGGTGGGGCAGTAAAGTTAAGCCAAGCCGGCGTAAAAGTTGACAGTGGCTTATTGGCAAATAGTGCACAAGATGTAAATAAGGATTGGCTAAGTAAGTTAGCAAAAAACCGACCAAGCTTTGCTTGGAAAATTGCATCAACCCTTGATGGCAAAGTGGCAGCAGCCGATGGCAGTTCAAAGTGGATTACATCCGAGGCGGCGCGAGCTGATGTTGCAAAGCTTCGCAGTCAGGCAGATGCGATCTTGACCTCCACTAAAACAGTTATTGCCGATAACCCAACTTTAGATAGTAAAGGGGTTGGAAAAAATCCCCACCGAATTGTGATGGGAAATGCCACTATTGATCCGAAATCAAATGTTTTAAATGATGACGCGCCTACGCAGATTATTAAATCCCAAGAGATCTCAGCATTGATCGACTTTGTAAATCAGGTAGGCTTTAATCGAGTACTAGTTGAATCTGGCCCAATTTTTGGCAGCGCTTTATTAGCCGCCGGTTTAATTGATGAAATAATTCTTTACCTGGCTCCTACTATTTTCGGCAGTGGCACTAATTCGATCGCTGACATTGGCATTAATTCAATTACTGATCGCCTTGATCTGACTCTGGTATCAAATGAGGTAATTGGCTCTGATTTAAAACTTACCTATCAAATCCCTGCCAAAGTGAATGCGGGGGTTAAGTAATGTTTACTGGATTAATTCAATATGTCGGTGAGGTATCAAAGATTGAACAGGCAGATACCAGCGCCCGTTTAATGATCAATTGCCCACCAATTACCTCTGAAATCAAAGTAGGGGACTCAGTTAGCGTAAATGGTGTTTGTTTAACGGTTACAGATTTTGATGGCAACTCATTTAGCGTTGATGTGATGGTGCAAACTTTAAATCTATCTAGCATCGGTAAATTAGTAATCAAGGATTTGGTGAATCTTGAGCTAGCAACTAAATCACAGGACCGCCTAGGTGGGCATATTGTGCAAGGCCATGTTGATGGTCTAGCTCAGGTAGTTGCCATCACCCAAGAGCCAAAATGGCAGCGCATGGATCTTAAATTGCCAGATAAGTTAATGAAGTATGTC
>JBILCN010000025.1:0-21302 GCA_044353095.1 Candidatus Nanopelagicus sp. | reverse complement strand
CGAGAGATTGAAAGTAATTTCAATTTCTGCGGTTGGCCCAGTAGCGCAGTTGGTTAGCGCGCCGCCCTGTCACGGCGGAGGTCGCGGGTTCAAGTCCCGTCTGGGTCGCTAGATCTTTAGCGATTGTTGTAAAGAGATTGGCTGAGTAGCTCAGTTGGTATGAGCGAACGACTGAAAATCGTTAGGTCGCCGGTTCGATCCCGGCCTCAGCCACCATCCTTCTGTCAATTTTTTAGTTTAGGAAGTGAATGAAAGCCAAGTTTAAGGATATAAAAGAAAAATACTTTGACTGGTCAATGCTTCGCTGGGTCATTGTTGGCATAAGCACAACTGCAACTGACTACTTCATTTTCATTACTTTGTACGGACCAATTAATTCTGTGGTCATTGCAAACTTTATCTCGGCCTTCGTTGCTACTTCCTTAAATTATTATTCACACCACAGATGGACCTTCAAAAGCGAACAGGATCATTCGAAATCTGGAGTCAGATACTTTATCAATTTAGTTTTTTGGTGGGTAATTAGTACTCTTCTGATTAAAGGATTAATTACGATTGAAGTTGATCCAAAGATAGCCAAATTAATTCCGATTTTGATAATTGGACCGGTTAACTACTTTGTCTTAAACCACTTGGTCTTTAAAAAGAGAAATTAGGCATCTTTACTTCTAAAGAAAAAAACAAAAAGCAAGACCCAAGCAAGGCCAGATCCAGCAATTAACCAAATCTCTATTACTTCATTTACTTTGGAAATAAGTACTGCAACCACTGCAAATAAAGCCGATAGAGTCCATAGCGAGACAGCGGCTTTTCTACGAGATAAGCCTGCCCTGATCAATCGGTGAGACAAATGATCTTGGCCGCCCTGAAAAGGCGAAATATGTCTTTTAATTCTAGATAAGACCGCCACTGATGTATCGAGGATTGGAACAGCCAATAAAAATATTGGAGTGAAATAAGAGCCCATCTGGGTCTGGGTATCTGGATTTAATCTAATGGTTAATGTTGCAAGTAAAACGCCAAGGAATAGTGCACCTGCATCACCCATATAGATTCTTGCTGGACTTTTGTTCCAAATTAAGAATCCCAAAGTTGCACCTGCGGTTACGGTTGAAAGGGCTGCGATTAAAAATTGGTCTCCATTTAAGGCAAGTATTGCTAGAGCTATAGATGAAACCGCAACGGTTCCGGCCGCTCCGCCGTCCAAATTGTCAAAGAAGTTAATTGAGTTACAGATACCAACCACCCAAATGATTGTGATAAGGGTGTCAAAAATTTCTGATCCTGTTGGATTACCAACATTTTCAGTAGTTATAAGAATTATTGCTGTAAAGACTCCAGCGATTGTTTGGGCAATAAAACGTGGGAGAGGTGGCAGATTTCTCATGTCATCCCAAAGGCCGATTAATCCGAGGAGTAGCGCAGGGGCAAGAACTGAGGTTGCCAGCCAAAAGGTACCGACGGTGAAGTTTGAGACAAATGAAGTGGAGTAGGAGATGACAATTATTCCAATAATTATTGCAACCCCACCCAGGTATGGAACTGGTTGTTTGTGGGACTTATGAGCGGTATTTGGTTTATCCACTACATCTGTAGCGATTGCAATTCTTCTCATTAATGGGGTTAACAAACCAACTAACAGGTAAGAGCTTAAAAAGAGAAGAAAGTACTCCTGGTTTGTAATTCCCATAATTTATTGATTATGCAGATCCTGATTTACGTCGGTGCATTTTTGGTGCGGCGCCACCTGTTTGGCCAGAACCGACCTTTGAGCCAGAGGTAGGCCCAGCAGTTTTGCCAGTGGTATTACCTTTTTGTTTTTTAGCTAACGCCTCAAGCATCTTGGCTTTTGGATCAATTGCCGGCTTCTTATCTTCACTCATTTAAACTCCACCATTCGTTGATTTGTTTCCTGAAATGTTATTTAGTAGCGCCTTAACCTCTGAATCTTTATACCTTCGGTGTCCGCCCAAAGTTCTAATTGAGGTTAGCTTCCCCGCCTTTGCCCACCTGGTTACCGTTTTTGGATCAACCCTAAACAATGATGCAACTTCAGCAGGGGTCAGCAAAACCTCTTGCTCTGTAGGTAAATGTCCATTTCGTACCATATGACGGAAGTATTACATCGCTTGTTCATAAGCACCAACCCTGCGCCAGCGACGCACCAATCTTTCATATCCCTGACCTGCAAGGGCGCCATCGCCAACTGCCAAACCAGCAAGTGAGCGATTTACATCTTCAATTGAGGTATCAGCCTCTAGCCCTGGCTCGCCATTTTCAATAAGTGATTTATTCAAGTAAGTTGCAAGACCACCGTAATCACATTCAACAATTGATTGCCGATCAAAGAGTTCGAGCCAATCAAGTAAATCTTCAATCTCTCCTTCGATAGGCCCAATACCAAAAGCATTCTTCACTGCTTCATGGGCAAATGTGCAACGCTGCTTGGCGTTTGAAATTGAAGTTCTAAGTACTGTGAATGCACCGTTTTCATTCTCTCCACGAATTCGATCACTTGGCTCAAAGAGTGCGAACCATCTTGGCGGAATGTTCCAAGTTTGGCTGATTATGTGCGAAACTTTATCTTCAACAATCTCTGAAGATTGTTGAATTGAATCCTCTAAGGTTTGCGGAAGAAAATATTTAATGACTTGTTGCGGCAATGATGATTTGAAATCCTCTAGCGCAAACCAGCATCTAGCAGTAGTTGACCAAGGCGCAATATATTTTTTTCCATCAACTTCTAAAACATGCGCACCATCTGGTTTTAACGCCGGAGATTCAGAGAGAATTGTTCGCTTTAGTGCTCGGTTTTGTTCATCCCAACCTGTTGGTGATGTAACTAAGAGTTGATTCCAGCGAAGTTGATCGGCAGGTTGAAAGGATTGAATTGGTTCGTAAACACGAAGTGATGCTACGTAAGGAGTTGGTCGCACAATAAATCTGACTTAAGAACGTGGCTTGTAAGTATCCTCTGAGTAAGGATCCTGTTCATCAAAGCTTTTACTGGTATCGACTTCACCATGTAACTCTTTTGCCAATCTCTCTAGATCCATATCCTGGCTTGAATACTTAAGATCTCTTGCAACTTTTGCTTGCTTAGCTTTTGAACGGCCGCGCCCCATAGCGTGACCTCCTTTAAATCTCTAGATTCTGTCAGACGCGTAGATTAGCGCAACGTTGGGCCATCAACCATTGGTGGCTTTCCGCCCCTGAAAAGGGTTCGAATGCCCACTGCCTGTAATAACAGGCTCATTCCCATTATTGGCAGCCTAAATCGATGGTCTCCAATTGTGACTAGCGAGATAAGCCAAGAGGTAGAAATGGCAATCATTGCAACTGATCCAATGAGTCTCTCCAGCTGTTTTGCCCGCCATAGGACTGTGAAGCCATAAAACAAAAATCCTAAGCCGCCCAAGAACCATGACCATGAAACGATTGAACCGATTGGGCCTCGGACTAACTTGTCACCATCTGGAGTTTGTTGCATATCTCTTACTGGATGAATCTTTAGCCATGGATTTCTTGCCATAGTTCCGTTTGCTAATTGGCCCTCCCATGGGGACCAGAAAAATTTACTTTTGTTGTAAAAAAGTTTTGCAGCTTTCGCTGGATTACTCAAATACCACTTCAAAACACAAATTACCTGTTGGCTATCTTTCTCTGCATCTGTCCCGGTTGTTATGCATGGAACACCAACTTCTTGGCTTGCATATCCGCCTTCTGCCTTATCGCCGGCACCAATGTTCATTGTGCCGCCAAGGTTTGTGGAAATACTATTCAAACCAACAGCCTGATTATTTCTAAATATCAAAGTTGCTGGGAAGAAGAGAGTTACTACCAAAGAAACTGCGAGTAAAAGCGTGGCAAACTTCCATGGCTTACGGATTAATATCCAAAGTAAATTTATCAATATCCCAGAAACAATTAATCGGGGCTGGATAAATGACATGAAACCAAAAATTGCTGATGAAATTGCAAGGTATGGAAGAAGTTTTTTGTCATCCTTTTGAACAAAATCTTTAATTATTAGACCAGCCACAATCAAATATCCAGCAGCAGCGGGTGATTCGTACCCAACTGCAATAGAGCTGAGAGAAAGTGTTGGATTGAACAAAATCATGAAAAAGGTGATGTATGCGAATTTTCTTAATCTTGTTTTAGCAAGTTGTGCTGCAAAAAAGTAGGCACTGAACGAATAGATCGCAGATTGCACCACGGCCAAAGTGGTTAAAACAAAGCTTTTGCCAATGATTGATAAAAACAAAATAAATAGTGGATAACCTGCTGGCCAGTAAGTTAGTTTTGTTTCTGTTGAGAAAATTCCATCTTTCAGCATGGCATCGTAACCAGTTAAGTAGTTTTCCCCATCTGCGCCCAGCCAAGCCCCGCCTTGAACATTACTGATGATGATTAATTTGATTACAAAAACAGCAATAGCCCAATACAAAAAATCTTTAGATAAATTTCGTTGCTTAACCAAGCGAGCACGCTTTGATTTACTGGCCATTAGATTCCCTTCGATTGGTGCTGATGAATTCTAAAGTACTGGAGCGCCTATCTAACGTAACTTTGAAAGTGCAACATTTGAAATCTTACCTTTTACCTTATCTGAGATTAGTTTTTGAACCTCTGCACTTTGTTTCCCGGCATTTCCAACAAAATCTGCAGGGTCTTTGATAAATAATTGCAGTTGTTCCATACTGAAAGGAAATCCATTTTCCTGTGCCAAGCCAGCAAAGAAATCTTTAGATTTAGTTGAATGCTTCTTTATCAATTCATGGGCCGCTTCACGTCCCATCCCACTTTTAACGCATTCCATTAAAATTTTAGTTGTCGCAAGCAATGGAAGATTCTCATTCAGCTCTGCGTTAATTTCATCTTCAAAAATCCCAAACTCTTGCAAGATTGTCATAAACGTATGCAGCAAACCATCAATGACATAAAAGGAATCTGGGATTACAACTCTGCGCACTACGCTGCAGGAAACATCGCCTTCATTCCACTGATCACCAGCTAGATCTGCAGCCATTGTGTTGTAGCCACGCAATAAAACCATCATGCCATTTATGCGCTCTGATGATCGAGAGTTCATTTTGTGTGGCATTGCGGATGAACCAACTTGTCCTTCTTTGAATCCTTCAGAAACTAAACCTGCGCCAGCCATTAAGCGAATTGTGGTTGCCATTGATGAAGGTGCTGAGGCAATTTGTAGCAATCTAGATACAACTTCAAAATCAACAGAGCGTGGATAAATCTGGCCAACTGATTGCCATGTATTTTCGAAACCAAATTGAGCAGCTAATTTACTTTCTAATTTTTCTAAATCTTTTGAATTACCCATGGCGCTTAATGCATCTTGAGATGTACCAACCGGGCCTTTAAGGCCGCGGAATGGTAGCCGCTCTATTAGATTCTCTAGAGCATCTAAGGCAAAGATTAACTCTTCAGCGCATGACGCAAAACGCTTTCCTAAAGTTGTAACTTGCGCTGCGACATTATGGGATCTTCCAACCATATAGGTTGATTGATACTTCTCAATCTTTTCATTTAACAGAAATAGAGTTTGTAAAGTTTTATGCTGAGTTATTTCAAGTGCTTTTCTGATTTGAATTAGCTCGATGTTCTCGGTTAAGTCACGGCTTGTCATGCCGATATGTATTTTTTCAGATCCGGCTAAAGCATTGAACTCTTCAATTCGAGCCTTTACATCATGCCTTGCCTTTATCTCTCGTTTATCAATCGAATCTAAATCAACCTCAGTTATCACTTTCTCATACGCAGCTATTTCAGAATCTGTAATTGGCAATCCAGCATTTTTTTGAAGCCTTAAAACAGTAATCCAAAATTTGCGCTCTTCGATAATTTTATTTATTGGATTAAAGATCTCAACCATCTCTTTTGTGGCATAACGTGCTGCTAAAACATTTGGAGTTACAAAATCACTCATGAGATTAAATCCCTGACTGAAATAGTTTCATCCCGCCCTGGACCCACACCAATTGCACTCATTGGTGCTCCAGAAATTTGTTCTAAAAACTTAACATAATCTTGCGCATTCTTTGGAAGATTAGAAACAGATCTAGCCTTTGAAATGTCCTCTTTCCAGCCAGGCAGGTACTCATATATTGGTTTTGCATGATGAAAACCTGTTTGCGATGCAGGAAGTTCTTCAACCCGCTTGCCATCTATTTCATAAGCAACACAAACTGGAATTTTTTCCCAACCAGTTAACACATCTAATTTAGTTAAAAAGAAATCAGTTAATCCATTTACGCGAACTGCATAACGAGCAATCGGGGCATCAAACCAACCGCACCTGCGATTACGGCCGGTTGTAACACCAACTTCTCCACCAATCTTGCGAAGTTTTTCACCATCTTCATCAAATAATTCAGTTGGAAATGGACCAGAGCCAACTCGTGTTGTGTAAGCCTTAAGAATTCCAATTACACGTGTAATTTTTGTTGGACCAATTCCAGAGCCAGTTGAAGCACCACCTGCTGTTGGATTTGAAGAGGTAACAAAGGGATATGTGCCGTGATCAACATCTAGGAGGGTTCCTTGTGATCCCTCGAGTAAAACATTCTTATTTGCTTTTAATGCATTATCAAGAAGTAAAACTGTGTCTGTTACATAAGGCTTTAAAAGTTGAGCATAACCAAGGTATTCATCTAATACCTCTTTCACGGTGATCTCTTTACGATTAAACACCTTAAGTAGTACTTGATTTTTGTTGTGAAGGGCTGCTTCAATCTTTTGTTGCAAAATAGATGGATCAAATAAATCTTGAACTCGAATTCCCATCCGATTTATCTTGTCGGCATAGGCAGGGCCAATTCCACGGCCTGTAGTGCCAATCTTTGATTTACCTAAGAAGCGTTCTGAAACTTTATCTAGTGTGCGGTGATAAGGCGTTATTAAATGCGCGTTAGTAGAAATCTTTAACTTTGAGGTATCGATTCCTCTCTCATTTAATCCTTTAATCTCTTCAAGTAAAACTGCTGGATCAATAACAACACCATTGCCAATTACTGGAATTACATTGGGTGAAAGAATTCCAGATGGCAGTAAGTGAAGTGCATACTTTTGATCACCAATTACAACTGTGTGGCCAGCGTTGTTACCACCTTGATATCGCACAACATAATCAACGCGATCACCAAGTAAATCGGTAGCTTTACCCTTGCCCTCATCGCCCCACTGCGCACCAAGTAGAACTACTGCAGGCATTTAATTAACCGTTGATTGTGGTGCCGGTAGAGCGAAGATCTTCACAGCCAGCAACAACGCGAGCAGCCATTCCAGCCTCGCCCGCTTTGCCCCAAGCACGTGGATCATAAGCTTTTTTATTTCCAACCTCACCATCAATCTTTAAGACACCGTCATAATTTTTTAGGATGTGGTCAACTACTGGGCGAGTAAATGCGTACTGAGTATCGGTATCAATGTTCATCTTTACAACGCCATAATCAAGTGATTCACGAATTTCAGATAACAATGAACCTGATCCACCATGGAAAACTAAATCCATCGGTTTTGCGCCAGCGGGTAATCCTAATTTTTTAGATACCGCATCTTGCAGGGTACGAAGAATCTTTGGTTGCAGAACAACATTGCCAGGCTTATATACACCATGAACATTTCCAAAGGTAGCCGCAACCAAATAGCGTGCATTGGCATCTGTTCCTAATGTTTCAACCGTTAAAAGTGCATCCTCTGGAGTTGAGTACAACTTGGCATCATGTTTTGCCTCGATACCATCCTCTTCACCACCAACGACACCAATTTCAATTTCTAGAATTGTCTTTGCTGCAACAGATTTTTCTAACATCTCTATAGCAATCTTCATATTCTCTGGCATCGAAACGGCTGAGCCATCCCACATATGAGAGTTAAATAATGGTGCCTTGCCTTCTTTGATTCGCTTTGCACCAAAATCTAGAAGTGGGCGCATAAAGCCATCTAATTTTTCAACTGGACAGTGATCGGTATGAAGAGCGATATTCACATTGTAATTTTTAGCAACGATGTGTGCGTACTCTGCGAGCGCAACTGCACCATCCACCATATTTTTAACAGTTGATCCAGAAAGATATTCCGCCCCGCCCCAAGAGATTTGAATGATTCCATCTGATTTTGCTTCAGCAAAGCCACGAAGGGCTGCGATTAAAGTTTGTGATGACGAAACATTGATTGCCGGGTATGCGAATGCACCAGCTTTGGCGCGATCTAGCATTTGGTTGTAAATCTCTGGTGTTGCGATTGCCATCTTTATCTCCCAGTTTCGTTTAGGTCTTTTGGGATTACGACCAATCCCACCACATTTAGGGCGGTTTTAAAAATTACCCGCCCAGTTAAGTGGTGATTTTTTAAACCCCTAGCAAGAGCAACGCCTTTTTCAGCACTGTGGCCAGGGCGGTGCCTAGGGTGCCAGTGGCGAGCAGTTTCTGCATCAACAGGATCAGTGTGATTACGACTGAGGTTGCCAAATTAACTCCTTTCTTTACTTTCGGATCTGCCCGCGCAAGGTACTGAATTCAGAGGATGAAGAATTTTTGAGATGAGGTTGGTGGGGAAAAGTATTGGCTGGTAATCTCGAGTATATGAGCAGTGAATCATTTGAGAATTTATCCTATGAAGATCGCACATTTGCCCCATCGGCTGAATTTGCGGCAAATGCAAATGCCAAATCAGATATTTATGAGATTGCAAAAAAAGATCCATTAGCTTTTTGGGAATCACAAGCGAAAAATCTGCATTGGGATAGAAAATGGGATCAAGTTATTGATTGGCAATTACCTTTTGCTAAATGGTTTATTGGCGGAAAGATAAATGCTTCCTATAACTGTTTAGATAAACATGTATTAGAGGGTCGTGGTTCAAGAGTTGCTTTTCACTTTGAAGGTGAACCAGGAGATACCAAAACAATTACATACGCACAGTTACTTACTGAGGTTAAGAAAACTGCAAATGCATTAATTGAGTTAGGTGTTAAGCAGGGTGATCGCGTAGCAATTTATATGCCGATGATTCCTGAGGCAGCAATTGCGATGCTGGCATGTGCTCGTCTTGGCGCAATGCACTCGGTTGTATTTGGTGGCTTCAGCGCAGATTCATTACTGGCTCGAATTCAAGATGCTGATGCAACTTTAGTTATCACTGCCGATGGTGGATATCGCAAAGGCGCACCATTTGCATTAAAGCCAGCAGTTGATGAGGCATTAAAAGGTAAGACAAATGTTAAAAATGTATTGGTGGTTAAGCGCACCGGCCAACCTACACAATTTGGATCAGGACGTGATGTTTGGTGGCATGAGATTGTGGACCGTCAATCTGTTCAACATGAGGCGCAATTTTTTGATAGCGAGCAAGGCTTATTTATTCTTTATACCTCTGGCACAACTGCAAAGCCAAAAGGTATTTATCACACCACTGGTGGCTACTTAACTCAAGCCTCATTTACTCATCGCATGGTCTTTGATCTAAAGCCAGAGTCAGATATTTATTGGTGCACTGCAGATATTGGCTGGATTACTGGTCACTCATATGTTGTTTACGGACCATTAATTAACGGAGCAACTCAGGTTATTTATGAAGGAACACCTGATACGCCAGCAAAGTCTAGAATGTTTGAGATTATTCAAAAGTACAAAGTAACAATTCTTTATACCGCACCAACTTTAATTAGAACCTGGATGAAATGGGGAGATGAGTTTCCAAAGAGTTGTGATCTATCCTCTCTTCGTCTTTTAGGTTCAGTTGGTGAACCAATTAATCCAGAAGCTTGGATGTGGTATCGCGAAGTAATTGGTGCAAATCGTTGTCCAATCGTTGATACCTGGTGGCAAACAGAAACTGGTGCAATAATGATTTCACCACTTCCTGGCGTCACTGAAACTAAACCAGGCTCTGCGATGAAACCACTTCCTGGAATTTCTGCCGAAGTTGTAGATGATGAAGCAAAAGCGGTTGGTAATGGCCGTGGTGGTTATTTAGTTTTAACGGAACCTTGGCCATCAATGATGCGTGGTATTTGGGGAGAGCCAGAGCGATACAAAGAAACTTACTGGTCAAGATTTGATGGGTTGTACTTTGCTGGCGATGGTGCCAAGTTAGATAAAGATGGTGCGATCTGGTTACTTGGTCGCGTAGATGATGTAATGAATGTTTCTGGCCATCGCATATCAACAACCGAAGTTGAATCTGCATTGGTCTCACATGAAGCAATTGCTGAAGCTGCAGTAGTTGGCGCAAATGATGAGATGACTGGGCAAGGAATTGTTGCCTTTGTAATTTTACGTGGCGGTATTGAAGCGGCCACTGGTGAGCAATTAGTTAAACAACTTCGTGATCATGTTGCTAAGGAAATTGGCCCAATCGCTAAACCACGACAGATCATGGTTGTAGCAGAGCTGCCAAAGACACGAAGCGGCAAGATTATGCGCCGTTTGCTGCGGGATGTGGCTGAAAATAGAGCAGTGGGAGATAGCACAACCCTTGCTGATCCAAATGTTATGAAGTTAATCTCAGAAGGTTTAAACAGCGGAAAATCTGAAGATTAGTTAATCTGCTTGAAAATTTCCTCAACCTTTGGTTGGTAATCAGTAATTAACTTAGGTAAGTTTTTCTCAACGTAGGTATAAAACTTTGATGGCACGATATTTGAATCTGCCCAACCCCAAGGTGAGGCAATCAGTAAAATTGCGCTTAAATAGACAAGCACGGCAGCTCTTAAGATTGAAAGGGATGCACCTAATAAAGAGTCAATTAATTTAAATGGGCCAAATAAAACTAACTTGTGAAATAGGGCGCCAATTTTTCCTAGAAGATATTGACCGATACTTGCAGTAACAAAAATCAAAACAATTGCCATTCCAACTTTTACAATGGGGCTTGACCAATCCTTAACGACCTCGAGTGTAATTACTAGACCCAGCACACCACCTGAGATATAACCAATTGTTTTAAATAAACTTTGAATTAACCCATTTTTAAAACCAACAAAAGCAGTAAATACAAGTAACGCAGCAACAATTAAATCAAAGGTATTCATAATTTAACTTTAAATGCATTTTCTACCTGCTGAAATAACTCCTCTTTGTTTGCATATGCGCCAATTTTCCTATCAATCACTTCACCATTTGCATCAATAAACCATGTAACCGGCACTCCTGGGCCAAATAGAGATTTACTGTTATCTTCAATATCAATTAGATGTGGCCAGCTCATGCCATAAGATATAATGAAATTTTTACCATCATCAGGAGTTGTCTCCTGAACATCAACCCCAAGCAACTTTATTTCACCATTTTTAAAGTAATCATTTGCATATAGATCAACAAAGTAAGGCATCTCTTCTCGGCAACCTACACACCACGATCCCCACACATTCACCACAATTGGACCCCGTATTGCATGAAAGTTAATAATCTCAGAACCATCTAAACAAGGCATCACTAGCGATTTTGTTTCTGTTGTTGCTCGCTCAATCATTGAACAATCTGGAACAACACCTGCCGCCATAGATGCATTCGGTTTTTCACTGCTGCAACCCGCGAGCAGCAGTGCTGAAACAATTAAGAAGCAAACTCTCTTCATCTAAAATCTGCCTCTACCTTCACTAATCGCTTTGCCTTAATTGGATCCATCTCACCGATACCAAATGATGGACATAACTTACTTAATGAACAGGCACCACATGCAGGTTTGCGTGAATGACATACTCGCCGACCATGCCAAATCAACCGCTGTGAAAGATTGGTCCACTCTTTTTCCTGAATTAAATCACCAACTTCAAACTCAACCTTGACTGGATCATTTGATTTACTCCAACCAAATCTCCTGCTTAATCTGCCAAAGTGTGTGTCAACTGTAATTCCTGGAGTATCAAATGCGTGACCCAAAACCACATTTGCAGTTTTGCGACCAACTCCAGGCAATGTAATCAAATCTTCTAGTCGATCAGGGACTTGACCGCCAAAATCATTCATGATCATTTCGCTAAGTAACTTTATATTTTTTGCTTTAGCGCGAAAAAAACCCGTTGATTTCACCAAACGTTCAATGTCACTTAGATCAGCTTTTGCCATCTTTTTAATTGATTTATATTTTTTAAATAAAGCAGGCGTTGTTTGATTTACTCTTTTATCAGTGCATTGTGCAGATAAAACAGTTGCTACCAATAATTGAAATGGATTTTTAAAATCTAACTCGCATCTGACATTTGGGTAGCTTTTGGTTAAAACCCGATACATCTTGGCGGCTCTAACCTTTTTATTTGAAAAACTCTCTCGCACCTGATCAAGATTAGCCCGATTGGAATTAACTTCCTACCGGGAGTATCCTTTACCCACAATGGCACAAAAAAATGATGAGGAAGTAATCCGTCGGGCGCCACTATTTACTGCGCTAGATGATGCATCTGCTGCTACATTGCGTGAATCAATGACTCAGGTAAAGGTCAGCAAAGGCCAAACATTATTTAAAGAGGGCGATGCCGGTGATCGCTTATTTGTAGTTGTTGAAGGAAAGTTAAAGCTTGGAACCTCATCCGGTGACGGCCGCGAAAATCTTCTATCAATCCTTGGCCCTGGCGATATGTTTGGCGAACTCTCATTATTTGATCCAGGACCACGAACTGCAACAGCGACCGCAGTTACTGATGCACGAGTTTTAGCTTTAGCAAATGATCAGGTAATTGGTTGGGTAACAGCACACCCACAAGTTTCACTTCAATTATTCAAACGCCTTGCTCGTCGCTTGCGCCGCACCAATGAAGTGCTTGCTGATTTAGTTTTTGCAGATGTTCCAGGACGAGTTGCAAAAGCAATTATGGATCTTGGTGAAAGATTTGGTACTAAAAAAGATGATGGCTTGCATGTAAATCACGAGTTAACTCAAGAGGAGTTGGCGCAATTAGTTGGCGCATCCCGTGAAACTGTAAATAAAGCACTAGCTGATTTCGCCGGACGTGGCTGGGTTCGCCTAGAGCCACGAGCAGTTGTAGTTTTAGATTACGAACGTTTATCTAAACGAGGACGCTAACTTACTTAAGCTCTCGCTTCATATAAGCAACAAGTTGATCGCCGCCGCCTGGAGCTGGAATAACTTGAATAAGTTCCCAACCTTCAGAACCCCAAGTATCCAATATTTGTTTAGTTGCATGAGTTAACAATGGAACAGTCACATATTCAAATTTCATAATGATTAGTCTAACTAACTTTTACAAGCGAGTGCAACGTTGGTCCGTCAAATTTTCCTTTGAATGGCGGACGATTCATGGGAAACTCCTGATGCCATGGACAATACTCTTTGAGTAATGAATTTAGATCGCCCCAAGGATAATTTCTAAATTCTATAACACTTCCATCTGGCAATTTTTTTGACTCCCTATTGCAGCAGTAAAACATCGTGCCAGGGGCTTGATTTTTAATAATCTTAAAATACTCTTGAATTTGTGAATAGTTCATCTCCTGCATGCTTGCTATGTTAATAAATAGATCGCCCATAACTTGCATTTGGTTCACTTTCTCAGCCTCGATAAAATTAAAATCTGCACTTAAATTTAACTTATTCTCTACGAGATGTACCACTGAATTAGGAAAAGTTTTCTTACTATAAACCAAGTCAAATAGTAAAGTGCGTCCAAGATTAATGTAGGTAATTTTTGACTTGGGAAACTTGGCTTTAATTAAAGTCCCTAATCGCCCATATCCATCACCGATTATCACAACTCTCTTCTCGTTTAAATCAGGGATGAATTTTTCTAGGAAATCTAAAGTAAGAACCATTCTCGCTAGATCATGGCTAAAAAGTTGCTTGGATTTTTTAGCGTTTTTTCTTGCTAATTTCAGAGTTTGCCGATCACATTTTGGAAAAACTTTCTTTTTTAAGTAAATCTGGGTGGGTAAGTTTATGAAAAAATTAATGATTCCTTGACTTTTAAAGTCACCAAAACCAAATCCAGACAATCTGATTTCCTCGATTTTTGTAAAGTTAATTTCATGGTTGATTTTCTGATATTTTGAGTACTTTTCCCAATGAGAACTTGTTGCATTAGATGTAAATGAAGTTCCCTTAAAGTATTCCTCAATTAAGTATATAGCAATTTGTATAGACACTCATTGTCCTAGCGCTGCTTTAACTAACCCGGATACAACTCCACCATCTGCTTTACCAGCAATCTTAGGTGATAAAACTTTCATAACTAATCCCATACCGGCAGGTCCTACTGCGCCAGTTTCAGAAATTGCATCTGCAATCATCTTCTTGATTTCTTCCTCTGATAATTGAGCAGGTAAGTACTGTGCAATTACTTCACCCTCTGCTCGCTCTTTATCTGCTAAATCATCTCGTTTAGCTGCAACATATGCGTCAACCGCTTCTCGGCGCTTCTTTGCTTCACGAGATAAAACTTTGATGATCTCATCATCCTTTAAAACGCGAGCAGCTTTGCCTGAAACCTCTTCAGTTGTAATTGCAGCAAGTAACATCCGAATTGTTCCTGACTTGACCTCGGCCCGGCTGCGAATCGCATCCGTTAAATCACTTTGTAGTTTCTCTTTTAGTCCCATAGCGGTATCTTCTCATGCCTATGGCATACAAAGTGCGTGAAGCAACACTGCCATTACTCCCTAAGGGAAGTAATGAGATTCGAGTTCTGCATTTCTCTGATTTGCACCTAACTCCCAATCGAAAAAAAGAGATTGTAGATATCAAAAGCTTCATCAATCTAAAGCCTGATTTGGTCATCAGTACCGGCGACTTTCTAGCCCATGAAGAGGCGGTTGCCACCACTTTGGACTCTTTGCAAGATTTGTTAAAACTTCCTGGCTTATTTGTCTTTGGCTCTAATGATTACTATGCACCAAAGTTTAAAAACCTTTTTTCGTATCTGCGCAAAGATCATGGAGAGCGAAAACTAGGCGCAAAGTTGCCAACCGAAAGTTTGCGTAAAGCTTTAAAAAAGCATGGTTGGATCGATTTAAATCATCACAAAGAGATTATCAAGATAAATGGAGTAAAAATTGAGGCACGTGGCACAGATGATGCTCATCTGGAATTTGATAATTATTCACTTGTTGAAGGGCCCACTAGCAAAACTGCAGATATAGCAATTGGTGTAACCCATGCACCTTATGAAAGAGTGTTAGCAGCAATGGCAGTTGATAAATTAGATTTAATTTTTGCTGGACACACACATGGCGGTCAGGTGAGATTGCCTTGGTTTGGCGAGAGTAAAGCGCTAACAACTAATTGTGATTTAGATACTTGGCGATCTCGTGGCGTAAGTAAAGTAAATGATGAGCCTTGGTTAAATGTTTCAGCAGGAATGGGAACAAGCCCATTCGCCCGAATAAGAGTTGCATCTCCACCTGAGGTTTCTTTAATCACCTTAACTGCTTAAACAAGTAGGTGAGGTACCCTTTAGGTATGAATCTAATAACTGAAAAACTGCACCGTGTTTATCTTGCAATCGCACTTGTTTTGGTAATACCAGATACCTTTTATTGGTATTCACTAAATGATTACACATCATTCCAAACAGCCTTTAATGCGATTACAGGTAGCACTGGACTTACTTGGTTATTAGTTAGCTACCTTGCCCTATTTTTCGCAATCTTTGCGCAAAAGCTAGAGATGCGTGCATTCTTAACTGTTGTAGCAATAGTCACCAGAATTTACTTCCTTGTCTGGATTACTGATATCTGGAGAGCCAACGAGGTCTCATTTCCAACCCTTTTGAAAAATGTTTTCGTACAAACTAATGACGCGCCTTATATAGAGCTATTTGCGCTTATTGCAATGATTCCTCTAACTCTTTCTCTAATCATTCAAAAGACAAGGGTTGCCAACTTCTTAACTGCATTAATCAACTTTTTGCGCCAACCAGAGAACAAAAATCATCGAATTGGTTTTCAAGTTGTATCAGGAGTTGCTTACCTAGCTTCTGCCTACATAATGATTACAACCTTGGTTGATTACTTTGATGTAAGTCGTGGTGAGATTGACTCTGGACTTACTTCAACTTTAGTCTGGTTACTAGTTTTAGGCGTAATTTCAATTGCGTTAAAAATGCTGATTTTAACCTTAGGTTTAATCGCACTACTTTGGGCGTGGATCTCTTGGAAACAAGATATTAGGTTAGTACTAGGACATTTAAAAGACTTTAAATTAAATGAGTACTTAACTCGTAAGGTAGCTGGCTACCTTTACACATTTTATTTTGTCGTAATCGTTGGCCTAGTTGCTGCCGGAGTTCCAATATTTGCTGCAACTACCTTTGGTTTGAATCAAGATTATTCAGTTTTTCCAATGGTGGCAGTTGCTGGCTTGCTGATTGGTTTCTTAGCATTACTTGCACTTCGACTAATCTTTGAATTAGCAGTTGCAATTGTGCATATTGCTGAGAATACAAAATCTGGCTTACGCCGATAATTTAAAACTCAGCCGCAACTAACTCTGCGATCTGCGCAGTATTTAATGCTGCACCTTTACGCAGATTATCTCCGCATACAAAGAGATCTAGAACATTTGGATGATCTAAAGATTTACGCACCCGGCCAACCCAAGTTGGATCTGTGCCTACAACATCTGCAGGAGTTGGAAACTTATGATTTTCTGGATCGTCTACCAACTCAATTCCGGCCGCATTACGCAATACTTCTTGAGCTATTTCACGAGACACGGTTTTTTCAAACACTGCATGCACGGCAAGTGAGTGTGTTGTAAGAACTGGAACACGAACACATGTTGCAGAGACCTTCAAATCTTTAATTCCAAGAATTTTTCTAGATTCATTTCTGACCTTTAACTCTTCAGAGGTATATCCCTCCTCCTTTAATGAACCAGCCCAAGGAATTACATTTAATGCAAGAGGTGCTGGGAATGGATCAAGGTTTTTAATAACAGCTCTTGAGTCCCCCGCTACATCACCAACATTTATATTTGCAACTAATTTAATTTGTTCCCGAAGTGAATCAATTCCTGCTTGTCCAGCACCGGAAGCTGCTTGATATGAGGCGACAACCAACTCTTTTAAAATGTAATGACGATGCAATGCACCCATTGCCACAATCATAGAAAGTGTTGTGCAGTTTGGGTTTGAGATTATTCCTTTAGGTCTATTTTTAATTTCTTGGGGATTTACCTCTGGAACGACAAGCGGAACCTGATCATCCATTCGAAATGCACCAGAGTTATCAACTACTACCGCACCACGAGAGGCAGCGATTGGTGCCCACTCTTTAGAGATCTCATCTGGCACATCAAACATCGCAATATCGATGCCATCAAAAGCTTCTGGCGATAAAGCAACAACTGTAAGTTCCTCGCCTCGACAAGTTAATTTTTTACCAGCGCTTCGAGCAGAAGCAATTAATCTAATCTCACCATAAACATTTTCACGTTTGCTTAAAATATCAAGCATTACTGTGCCAACTGCGCCTGTTGCACCAACGACTGCAAGTGATGGTTTTTTACTCATCGACCAGTACCACCATAAACAACTGCTTCTACTTGATCAGCATCTAAATCAAAGGCTGTGTGGGCAGCACGGACACCCTTTTCAACATCTGATGCACGACAAACAATTGAGATACGGATTTCAGAGGTTGAGATCATTTCAATATTTACACCAGCTTCAGATAAACAGGCGAAAAATGTTGCAGTCACGCCTGGGTGTGAGCGCATACCTGCACCAATTAATGACAATTTACCTATTTGATCATCGTATTGAATTGATTGAAAACCAATCTCACCTTGAATACGTTGCAATACAGCGGTTGCATTTGCGCCTTCAGTTTTTGGCAAAGTAAATGAAATATCTGTTAGTCCAGTAGCAGCTGCAGAAACATTTTGTACGATCATGTCCACGTTGATGTCAGCATCGGCGATTGCTTGAAAGATTCTGGCGGCAACGCCAGTTCTGTCCGGTACACCCACAATCGTTATCTTTGCTTCACTCTTGTCATGAGCTATGCCTGCGATTATTGCTTGCTCCATTTTGCCTCCTTCTGGGTGATCCTTAACCACCCAGGTTCCTTCCTTGTTGGAAAAAGATGATCTGACATGAATTGGTAAATCAAAGCGGCGTGCATACTCAACGCAGCGAAGATGTAAAACTTTGGCACCTGATGCAGCAAGTTCTAGCATCTCCTCATATGTAACTGTATTTAATTTTTTAGCTGCTGGAACAACGCGTGGATCGGCAGAGAAGATGCCGTCAACATCTGTATAAATTTCACAAACATCGGCTTCAAGTGCTGCAGCGAGCGCGACCGCAGTTGTATCTGAACCACCACGCCCTAAAGTTGTAATGTCATTTGTATCTTGGGAAACTCCTTGGAAGCCAGCAACAATTGCAATTGCACCTTCTTTTAGTGCTTCTTGAATTCTGCCTGGCGTAACATCAATAACGCGAGCGCGACCATGAGCTGATGTTGTAATAATTCCAGCTTGGCTGCCAGTAAATGATCTTGCTTCATGTCCAAGATTTGCAATTGCCATGGCAAGAAGTGCCATTGAAATTCGTTCACCTGCTGTTAGCAACATATCTAATTCGCGGCCATTGGGCAGTGGAGATACTTGATTAGCGAGATCGATCAATTCATCAGTGGTATCGCCCATTGCGCTAACAACCACCACAACCTGATGTCCTGCCTTCTTTGTGGCAACAATGCGGTTTGCAACCCGCTTCATGCCTTCGGCATCGGCGACGGAAGAGCCACCAAACTTTTGAACGATTAAACCCATAGAGGAAGTTTGAAGCATTAGTTTGAATAATTGGGGATTGTCTTACATATTAAGACGCTTGAATATCTTAAATAATGAGATTACTAGGAGTCGTAGCTGGTTCTGCCTTCAAATGCTCGACCAAGAGTTACCTCATCTGCATACTCCAAATCCCCACCAACCGGCAAGCCAGAGGCAAGACGCGAAACCTTTACCCCGATGGGCTTAATCAATCGAGTCAGATAGGTAGCAGTGGCTTCTCCTTCGAGGTTTGGATCGGTAGCAATAATTACCTCAGCGATCTGGGTTTCAGCTAAGCGCTGCATTAATTCACGGATCCGTAGATTTTCTGGTCCAATTCCATCAATTGGTGAGATTGCACCACCAAGCACATGGTACTTACCTTTAAATTCACGGGTCTTTTCAATTGCAATTACATCTTTGCTCTCTTCGACAACACAGATGGAGGTGTTATCTCGCCTTGGATCGCGACAAATTTTACAAAGCTCTTCTTCGGTGATGTTTCCACAAATAGTACAAAACTTAACTCGTTCTTTAACTGTTTTTAAAACCTCAGCCAGTCGTGTGACATCTACACGTTCTGATTGAATTATATGAAAAGCAATTCGTTGTGCACTCTTTGGGCCCACACCAGGCAACCTTCCTAGCTCATCAATTAAATCCTGGATTATGCCTTCATACATATCTAATTTACTAAGTACTTAACTTAGTGAGACTCCTTAATAATTTTTGCACCTAATTCTTTTGCCAATAGTTGTGTGCCAGTAAGTATATTTTCATCTGATGGATCTTCATCGGTTCGTGTAGCAGGTGCTGGAGTAACTGATGGATCAACGGTGCATTCAATCTTGCGCTTTAAGCCAGTGACCTCTTCCAAGGCATCTGCCAAAATTTGATCACTGCCTGATCTGATAAATGAATCACGAGCGCCACCATTAACTATCCCGATTGTGATGGCATCATCATCTAGACCAAGTATTTGCGCGCTTGCACTTAATAGAGACCAGGTGAGCCGGCGACGTTTTTTAACATTTTCAATTACATCTGGCCACATACGACGAAGTGCGGCAACATCAACATTGCCTGTTGGTCTTGCAACAGGTGCAGCCTTTGCTGGCTCAACCTTCTCTTCCTTAGCAACAACTTTTTCTGCTGGCTTATCTACAACCTTCTCTTTAATTGGTTCAGCCTTAGCAACAGGTGCTGGCTCACTTTTGTTAATTGGGGTAAGGGTTGCAGCTTTTTCTAATCTTTCAATCCGGGCCAAAACCGCTGAATCATCACTTGTCGGCAGCAAAATACGGCCACACATAAGTTCAAGTAACAAACGTGGCGGTGTAGCTCCACGCATCTGAGTTAAGCCTTCGGCAACAATATCCGCTGATCTAATTAGGTTTGCAACACCAATCAATTTGGACTGGGTACGAATTCGTTCTAATTGATCCTCTGGGTACTCATTTAAAACCTGGCTGTTGTTGTCATCTACTGCGCCAATGATTATCAGATCACGAAGCCGCTCTAGTAAATCTTGCGCGAATCTTCTTGGATCAGAGCCAGATTCAATAACCCGATCAATAGTTGTAAACAAGGTGGCACCATCGCGTGCTGCAATTGCATCTATTGATTCATCAAGGAGTGCGCCATCGGTGTAACCAAGAAGTGCTACTGCGATTTCGTAGGTAACTCCATCTTTGCCAGCGCCGGCAAGTAGTTGACCAAGCACAGATAGAGCATCTCGAACAGATCCACCTGAAGCACGAACAACCAGTGGGATAACTCCCTTAGCAACTTTGATTCCTTCGGCATCACAAATTTTTTCAAGGTGTGCACCTAAAGTTGCCGGTGGTACTAATCGAAATGGATAGTGGTGCGTACGAGATCTAATTGTTGAAATTAATTTATCTGGTTCAGTTGTTGCAAAAATAAACAAAACATGGGCTGGTGGCTCTTCTACTACTTTTAACAACGCGTTCGCTGCTCCGGGCCCAAGTTGGTGAGCCTCATCAATAATGTAAATCTTGTAACGGCTTTGAACTGGTGCAAAGAATGCTTTATCGCGAAGATCGCGAGCATCATCAACTAAACCGTGGGTTGCTGCATCTAGTTCTATAACATCAAGTGAACCTGGACCATTTGCAACTAGATCTGTACAAGATTGGCAAACACCGCATGGAGTTGGAGTTGGTCCTTTTTCGCAATTAAGTGAACGCGCCATGATGCGAGCGCTGGATGTTTTTCCGCAACCACGTGGTCCACTGAAAAGATATGCGTGGTGAATTTTTCCTGATTGCAATGCATTTGAAAGTGGAGTTGTTACATGCTCTTGACCAATAACATCAGCAAAGATTGAGGGACGATACTTGCGATATAACGCTAGTGACATCATTTCCCCTAACCGTAGAACTTACTTAAACCTTAATAAATTTGGGATCCCCCGCACACCCATTAGAGCGGGCCTACCCTTGCTGCATTCCTGCCCTGGGGGAGTTCAGCACGTTAATGCCGCACGGAGGATCTGCGGTGAATCATAGTAAGTACCACCGATA
>JBILCN010000006.1:0-41142 GCA_044353095.1 Candidatus Nanopelagicus sp. | reverse complement strand
ATCTTTAACTCAATTGCTGATGATTTTTTTAGAGCTGATTATTTGAGCGGTGATAATGCGGTAGTAGATGCTGGTTTTGGAATCCTGCTTATTTTAGAAGGCTCTGGAAAATTAGAATTTTCTGATTCAAATACTTTGCAGGTCGAAGCTGGTGATGCTGTCGTAATCGCAAATGCAGCTGGAAGTTTTACCTTAAGAGGAGCTACGGGAATTATTTCAAGACCACCAAGTGCATAAGTGATTTAAAGAAATGGAGGTCGGAACGGGATTTGAACCCGTGTAGCGGGATTTGCAGTCCCGAGCCTCGCCTCTCGGCCATCCGACCTAGCTGTTTTCATTTTGTTAGCGAAAAATATGGAGCGGACGACCGGGTTCGAACCGGCGACCTGAACCTTGGCAAGGTTCCGCGCTACCAACTGCGCTACGTCCGCATACTGAGGGGTGAAATCTATCGTATCCCTATCGAGTTGGCACATCCTCCAATTTTGCTGCAAGCAGGTACCGTTCAAACATGGATCTATCTAAATCAATCTTTTGGATG
Source organism: Candidatus Nanopelagicus sp. (assembly GCA_044353095.1). GTDB lineage: Bacteria > Actinomycetota > Actinomycetes > Nanopelagicales > Nanopelagicaceae > Nanopelagicus. The sequence continues at coordinate 40,601 of JBILCN010000006.1, read as the reverse complement.
GATGGGCAATTAGCCAGTGAATGTGTTGAGATCTCCAATGATCCCAGCTCTTTAGATAAACCAGGCTTTTGGGTAACGGTAAAGAGTTTCGAAGGAGATTTTCTAGCTGCCAGATTCGAAAAAGTTGAAAAAGCACAACCGCCATTTTCAGTTTGGGAAAAGCTGAAAACAAACTGGATCTCTTCTCAGAATCAAGTTGCGTATGAAAGTAATGTTGAAAGAGTTAAGCAATTAATTGCTGCAGGTGATGTTTATCAGGTCAACCTTTGTCGAATTCTAAGTACTAACTGTGACCAATCATTATTGGGATTGGCAAATGAAATGTTGCAGCAGAATCCATCTCCGTATGGCGCATACCTAAAACTGCCTGGAATTGAGATCGCTTCAGCATCACCTGAGCTTTTTTTCAGTAGGCAAGGTGATGTCATTAAATGCTCTCCAATTAAAGGCACTTCAAGTTCTGATGTATTTATGGAGAAGGATTCTGCAGAGAACATAATGATCGTAGATTTGATGCGCAATGATTTTAGCCAGATCTGTAAGCCTGGAACAGTTGACGTTCCAAGATTGCTGGCAACTGAGAAACATCCTGGGCTCTACCATTTAGTCTCAGATGTAGTAGGGCAGATGCGAGAAAAGGTTAAGTGGACAGAAATAATGGACGCACTAACACCAGCTGGATCAATAAGCGGTGCTCCAAAGAGTTCAGCGGTTAAAAATATTAGAGAGATCGAAGGAATCAATCGTGGCCCCTACTGTGGTGTAATCGGCTGGAGTAAAGACAAGGAAGCATTGATGTCTGTTGGAATTCGAATATTTTGGAGTTGTGGTGATGGCAAAATACATTTTGGCACTGGAGCTGGAATAACCTGGCAAAGTGATGCCAGACAAGAGTGGGAAGAGACGGAGCTAAAGGCGAGGCGATTGATTAGTATTGCCGGAGCAAATTGAAAATGAAAACCTTCTTTAATGGAGTTGTATCTGAGTCCACAAATCCGCTGCCTATCGACAGCTCAATGCTTCGTGGAGATGGCGTATTTGAAACCATTCTTACAATTGATCAAGATGTAATTGCCTGGGATCGTCACTTTGCCAGAATTCAAAAAGCTGCAGCCAAGGTGCTGATAAATACACCCCCAAAGATTGATGTAGAACTTGCCATATCTAAAATTTTAATTGATGAGATGGGCAGAAATCGTTTGCGATTAATTTGCTTAGGAGATGGGGGATGGTTGTTAACATTGCAACCAGTTGCTGAGATTGCCGAAAGTGCCACGTTGACAAAATTCCCGTACATCAAAAACAGCGACTCATTAATGGCTGGTATAAAATCTCTCTCATACATTGAATCAATTACAGCCCTTAGATATGCAGAAAGTGTTGGCTTTGATGACTCTATTTTTATTAACCAACGAGATGAAGTTGTTGAAACCGGATTATCCAATCTTCTGCTTCTAACCGATAATGGATGGGTTACACCACCTTTAACGACTGGCTGCTTACCCGGAATCACACGAGAGTTGTTAATTACCTGGTTTGGAGTGAAGGAGTCAGTGTTCACTTACGAAGAGTTACTTAAAGCAAAGGCGGTGTATCTCAGTTCATCAATTAGATTACTTCAACGTGTAGCTAAGATTGATCAGAAATTAATTCCAATACACGACGAGGGTTCAGAACTGCTTGAAGCCTTTGAATCAAAATTATTGGCTAATATTAATCCATGAAAACCATCCTAAAACGAGTAGCTGTTGGTGCAGTGGGTGGTGTGATTACTGTAATTGGAGTTGTTGCTTTGGTTACTCCAGGTCCTGGCTGGTTAATAATTTTTGCAGGTTTAGGAATTTTGGCAACTGAGTTTGCATGGGCGGGAATGGTTTTGGAAAACGCTAAGAAGAGTGCGACAAAAGCGGCCAAACAGGCAAAATTTACAGGGAAGAATCGATTGATTTATATCGCTATTTTCTTTGCAGCAATATTAGCGATTCTCCTTATTTGGTACGCATACTTCCGCTAAAGCGAGCAAATAACCACTACGGCTGGTTGATTTTGATAACCTAGCCTCATGTCTGAGCCAATAAAAGTAAGTATTAACGGCAAAGGACAGTCAATTCAGAGTGATCAGAAACCAAGTAATTTATTTTCAGCCGATACCGATGTTGTCGTATGTCGAATAAATGGCGACCTTCGGGATTTATGGAGTGATTTAAATGAAGGCGATGTAATTGAGTCAGTAAGTATCAACTCACCCGATGGTTTAAACGTACTACGACATTCAACCGCCCATGTTTTAGCGCAGGCTGTACAGGAAGTTTTTCCTGAAACTAAATTAGGAATAGGCCCACCAATTCGAGATGGCTTTTACTACGATTTTGATCCGGCCGAGCCTTTTACGCCATCTGATCTAGAAAAACTTGAGACTGCAATGCGAAAAATCATTAAGGCCGGACAGAGATTTAAGCGCCGTGTGGTGAATGAAAAAGATGCACTAATTGAATTAAAAAATGAACCGTACAAGTGTGAATTAATTGGATTGAAGTCGGCAGAGTTAGAGGATGAATCTGCTGTAGAAGTTGGTAAAGGTGAGCTAACTATTTATGACAATTTAGGCCGCGATGGCAATCCAGTTTGGAGTGATCTTTGTCGTGGTCCGCACCTACCGTCTACAAAACATATTCCGGCATTTAAATTAATGCGAGCAGCAGGTGCGTATTGGCGAGGCTCGGAGAAAAATCCGATGCTGCAACGAGTTTATGGAACCGCTTGGCCAACCTCAAAAGAACTAGATGATTATTTGTTTTTGCTGTCTGAAGCTGAAAAACGAGATCATCGAAAATTGGGTGCAGAATTAGATCTATTCTCATTCCCAGAAGAGATTGGTTCAGGGCTTGCTGTATTTCATCCAAAAGGTGGAATTGTTAGAAGAGCGATGGAGGATTACTCACGACAACGCCACGAAGAAGAGGATTATGATTTTGTTTACTCACCGCATTTAACCAAAGCAGCGCTCTTTGAAACCTCAGGACATTTGCAGTGGTATGCCGATGGAATGTATCCGCCAATGGTTATGGATGAAGAGTTACATGCAGATGGCACAGTTAAAAAAGCTGGCCAAAAATATTATATGAAGCCGATGAATTGCCCATTCCACAATTTAATTTACAAATCATCTTCAAAGTCCTATCGAGACCTTCCGCTTAGATTGTTTGAATTCGGCACTGTTTATCGCTATGAAAAATCTGGTGTAGTTCATGGCATCACGAGGGCACGTGGCTTTACGCAAGATGATGCACACATTTATTGCACTAAAGATCAGATGGCTGATGAGTTAGATTCACTTCTAACCTTTGTTCTTAACTTGCTTCGAGACTACGGCTTATCAGATTTTTATCTAGAGATCTCAACCCGCAATCCAGAGAAATCAGTTGGTGAAGATTCCGATTGGCAGGCAGCAACGGATGCGCTACGACAAGCAGCGCTCAAGCAAAATCTTGAGTTAGTTCTTGACGCCGGTGGCGCAGCTTTTTACGGCCCTAAAATTTCGGTTCAAGCGCGAGATGCAATTGGTCGTACCTGGCAGATGTCAACGATTCAAGTAGATTTTCAATTGCCACAAAGATTTGATTTAGAATATGCGGCAGCCGATGGCACAAAACAACAACCAGTAATGATTCACCGAGCACTGTTCGGATCTATTGAAAGATTCTTTGGAGTACTAACAGAACATTATGCGGGTGCGTTTCCAGCTTGGTTGGCTCCAGTACAGGTAAGGGGCATACCAGTAGCCGAAACATTTGAGCCTTATTTAGCAGAGATTATTAAACGGTTTAGAAGTGCTGGAATCCGTGCAGAGATGGACTCATCTGCTGATCGTATGCAAAAGAAAATTAGAAATGCACAGTTGGAAAAAATACCGTTCATGATGATCATTGGTGAAGAGGATCAGAGCAACGGTACTGTCTCTTTCAGATACAGGAATGGCGATCAGAAAAATGGAATTGCGATTGAATCTGCAATTACTGAAGTTTTAGAAAATATAAAGAATAAAACTCAAATCTAAATGACTGAGATACCTATGCAAGGTGGGGCCGGAATGCCCGATGCTTGGCAAAGATTATGGGCTCCGCATCGCATGAGTTATCTTGATGGGGAAAATCGACCATTACCTGGAAATGATGTGCCATGTCCCTTTTGTAAAATAACCGAACTCAGCGATGAGGATGCGCTAATTGTTTTTAGAGGAAAAACCGCTTACGTTGTTATGAACTTGTATCCATATAACGCTGGACACTTATTGATCTGCACTAATCGCCATGTTGCTGATCTAACGCAATTGGATGAGGCTGAACGCAATGAGATTACAGCTCTTACTGCCCATGCGATGCTTGTAGTTCGTAAAGTTTCGAACGCACTTGGATTTAATATCGGCATAAATCAAGGAGCGGTATCCGGAGCTGGTATAGCTGGGCACATTCACCAACATCTAGTTCCAAGATGGGCAGGGGATGCAAACTTCATGCCAATAATCGGAAAGACAAAAGTAATTCCACAATTACTGAGTGATTCCAGGGCTCAGTTAGCTGCTGCTTGGAATCAAGTCTAAAAATTGTTTGGTTTGAATCAAACCTAATTTATTAGTTAACATAAATGGAATGGCTGGAATAATTAATCCTTGAGCAAATTGCTCCCAACCACCTTCTTGCAAGGTTTGGGTTAACTCGACAGCAAAATCCTTGACCAGTTCATGATGTTCTGGGTCGCTATTTTGTTCAATAACTTTATCGCCAGCGTAGTTGGTAATTTTCAGATTTTCTAAGTTGATTAGAGCGGTTGGATCACCATTATCGGCGTGTAAGACTAAAAAAGGTGCAACAACTGGTTCTAGCATTTTTCCGACAATCGCACACATGTCTTCAAAGTCAACCTCACCAGTTTCAAAGTCAACAATCAAGATCAGCGTCGGGATATATTTTTCCCGAAACTGTGGCCATTCATTAACTAAAGTTGAAGGTATCCCATTTTTTGCACTGGCAATTAACACCAGTAATTCAGATTGTGTATCGGGATACGAGTCGGATGGGACCAACGCAAGTAACTGCGCAATCTCTGCTTTTAGTGGGTGTTCACCTATGAGGTAGCGTGCGTTGATTAGGTTTGTCATCACCCCTAAGCCTACGATGGTATTTATGTTACAAAGCAGTTTTCGTGATCCAGTCGTGAAAATTATTGAACCATTTGCAAAGTTTTTGATAAGAATTGGAATCTCAGCCAATCTTCTATCAACAATAGGAGCAGTTGGTGCCTCGATAGCAGCCTTGTATTTTTTCAGCAATGGTGAGTTTCTTACCGGAGTTTTTGTTGTTGCTGGATTTGTTCTATTTGATCTATTTGATGGAACAGTTGCCCGGCTTTCAAAAAAAGGTACCAGTAAGTGGGGAGCCCTTCTAGATTCAACCTTAGATCGCATAAGTGATAGTGCAATTCTGCTAGGTGGGTTGATTTATTTCTCTGCAGATGATGAAAATTTACGTTTAATCTTTATTGCTGCAATCATTTCAAGTTTTCTGGTTTCATATATAAAAGCAAGAGCAGAAGCTTTACAAATTCCTTGCGAAGGTGGATTAGCAGAACGTGCAGAGCGGACGATACTGATTCTGACCGCTTACGGTTTGTATGGGTTAGGCGTGGATTCAGCCGTTGTTATTGGAATTTACATCTTTACATTGATATCAATCATCACAGTTTTTCAAAGATTATGGATTGTGTATCAGGGGAGTAAGTAATCTATGTATATCGCTTACCTATTGGCATGGCGCTTAATTGGTATCTTGCCAGAAAGATTAGCTTATGGTTTAGCAAATAAGATCGCTGATTACCTTTATAAGAAAAATGGTAAAGGTGTAAAAAGGTTACGATCCAATTACGCACGCGTTGAACCATTCATGAGTGAAGCTGATCTTGATCAACTGACAAAGGCTGGCATGCGCTCATATCTTCGCTATTGGATAGACACATTTAGATTGAATAAATGGAGCAAAGAGCGAATCGTTTCAACTACCACAGTTGTTAATGAAGAATTATTGCGAGATCCAATTGCTAGCAAAAAAGGATGTTTGGTGGTTCTTCCGCATGCAGGAAATTGGGATCATGCAGCCGCTTATTTTTGTTCAACCGGCATAAATCTGACCACGGTAGCTGAGAAGTTAAAGCCAGAGCAGATTTTTTTGAAGTTTTTGGATTACCGTCAATCTATCGGAATAGAGGTTTTGCACACTGAAGAGAAAGTATTGCCCGTATTGCTTGATCGTTTGCAATCTGGAAAGTTAGTGGCCCTGGTGGCTGATCGAGATTTATCTAAAAATGGTATTGCGGTTGACTTTTTTGATGGTGTTGCAAAAATGCCATCTGGACCAGCGCGATTAATTCTTGATTCAAATTCAGCTTTTATTTCAGCTTTCATTACCTACTCTGAAGTCGGAATAAATATCGAGTTTAAAAATATAGGACCAATACCAACCGAAGGCAGCATCGAAGAGCGGGTTGCAAAATTAACCCAATTGATGGCAGATAACTTTGCTGCTGGAATAAAATCATCTCCAGTTGATTGGCACATGTTGCAGCGGATATGGACAGATGAAAAAATATAAAATTGGAATGGTGTGTCCGTATGGTTGGGATTCGCCAGGGGGAGTTCAAACCCACATCCGTGAACTTACGAAACATCTTCAGGATGAAGGACACCAGGTATCGGTATTTGCTCCTGTCTCTGATGAGGATCGCGTTAATGAGGATTGGTTAGTTAATGCTGGAAAACCAATTTCGATTCCAGTAAATGGTTCAGTTGCTCGCGTATTGTTTGGCCCAATTGCTAGTTCGAGAGTTAAGCAATGGATCACTCAAGGTGATTTTGACTTGCTGCATCTTCACGAACCAGCCATTCCTTCACTCTCATTACTAGCCTGTTCAGCCGCTACAGGTCCGATGGTTGGAACCTTTCATGTTTCTTCACCAAAACAAAAAGCAATCTATGCAATTGGACCAATTCTTGAACCGATTGTTGAGAAATTAACTGCTCGAATTGCGGTTAGTGAAAGCGCAAGACAAACTTTAAAGGATCATTTTGATACTGACGCAGTAGTGATTCCCAACGGTATTGAAAGCTCGCAATACTCATCTGCGCAACCAACTATTCATTGGCGAAACCCTCACACATTAGGTTTTATTGGAAGATTTGAGGAACCGCGAAAAGGTTTACAAATCCTGCTAGATGCACTGCCAATCATTGCCAGATTCATTCCGGATGTAAGATTGCTTATTGCTGGGCCTGGTGATGGCGATGAACTCATTAAAAAACTTGATATCGGATTGCGAAATAGAATTGTTTTCCTAGGATTTCTCTCAGAGCGTGAAAAAGCATCTTTCTTGAAATCTATAACTGTTTATGTGGCGCCAAATACAGGAGGAGAATCATTTGGAATTATTCTTACCGAAGCACTATCTGCCGGCACGCCAGTAGTTGGAAGTGATATCCCAGCTTTTCAAGCGGTGTTAGAAAATGGGGATGCAGGTTTACTATTTAAAAATGGGGATGCGCCAGATCTAGCCAAGGTGTTAATCGGATTACTTAGGGATGAGCAACTTCAGCAAAATCTAAGCAGTAAAGGAAAGCTAAGTTCCCAAAAATATGATTGGCAAGTAGTTGCTGATCAGATTTTATCTGTGTACGAGATGGCAATGGCTGGAAACAAAAAAGTAGGATTAATTTCAGATAGTCGATTCTGGAATAGGAGATAGAGAATGAATCTAAGTCAATTAATTTTCATCATTTTCATCCTATTCATCGGGTGGTATTTAACTTTTTCTGCCAGCAGATTAGATCGACTTCATCATCGAGTTGAAACCTCTTGGGCTACCTTGGATTCACTTCTTCAAAAGCGAGCAGCGATTGCCATGGAGATTGTGCACGAATCCAATCTAGATCCCGCCACTGCATATTTAATCTCTACATCTGCTCACAGTGCGCGCGATGCGCTAATTTCTGAAAGATCAGAGGCTGAAAGCGTGCTCTCTGAATCACTGAAGATGGTTAAGGAGATTGCATATGATGAAAGTTTAGAGCTGCCTTCTGAGTTATTAATCGAATTATCAAACATCACAAACAAGATTAAGTTAGCAATTAATCTTCATTTGGAAGCGGTAAATGCTGCACGCAATGTTCGCCGTAAAATTCTGATTAGGATTTTTGGATTGGCTGGTAAAGCGCCGCTGCCCGTCAGATACGCTTTCGAAGATGATGTACTTTGAAAAAGTTTTTTCAATCCATCGCTTTAATACTTTCATTAACAGTCGTTGCCTCCGTTGCCGTTCAATTAGTATGGCCAAAGATAGAGATCGATTTATTAGATAGAACACCCAAACAGCTTAATTATCTAACTGGGCAAGAGGGAACAAATGATTTTCTTTTAGCTGTGAAAATAGATGACACTAAAGAAGCCCATCCTCAAATTGGGTTAAAGCAAGCAGATCTAGTTTACGTCGAGCAGGTAGAGGCTGGGTTAACTCGATTATTGGCGATTTACTCTTCAACCTTACCTGATGTCATTGGTCCGATTAGATCAGCGCGAATTTCAGATATTGACATCCTTGCTCCGTTTGGCAGAATTGCTTTTGCATTCAGTGGATCACAAACCAAAATGCGACCGGTGTTGTCGGCTGCTAATTTAAATCTCTTATCTGCAGAGCGAAATCCACCATCTATTTTCGACAGAGATAAGCAGCGAAATTCACCAGTGAACATGATCTTGTATCCATCCTTACTTTTAAAGCAAGCACAGGAGCGTTACAAAATGGATTTAATAACATTGAATTCCTCACCATGGAATTTCGGTGATTTATCGAAGGATGCGCAGGATTTAGATTGGGTGAAAATAAATTGGCCAAATGCAACTTATGAACTTAAGTGGGATGCTGAAAATAAGAAGTGGATCATTTACTTTGATGATGAAATTAATCTTGATTCAACAAACCAGCCACTGATGATTGAGAATGCGATTCTTCAAAACGTTAAAATTAAACCATCAATTTATGGGGATAAATTTGGTGGAATTACTCCTTTATCGGTAACGACCGGCTCAGGTACTGGCTACCTATTAAGAGATGGCAAGGTGGTTGCAATCAAATGGGAGCGAGAGCTTGAGGACACTTTCACAAGATGGGTTGATGTTAACGGGGATGATATGAATCTCACGCCTGGAAAAACATGGGTTTTCCTGAGTGAAATCCCTGTTGAATTGGGTTACACCGCTAGATAATTGCAATTTAGGAAATCGGCAACGACTTTTTTCTTAGTAGACTAAGGGGTCTACTTTAAAGAAATTCTTGGGAGAGCAATGGCTTCAGAAACTGGTACCGCGCGAGTTAAGCGTGGCATGGCAGAGATGCTTAAAGGCGGCGTCATCATGGATGTCGTTGATGTTGCGCAAGCAAAAATTGCTGAAGACGCGGGAGCTGTTGCAGTCATGGCGCTTGAGCGAGTGCCGGCAGATATCAGAGCCCAAGGTGGCGTAGCGCGAATGTCAGATCCAGATATGATCGAAAAGATTCAAGCAGCTGTATCCATTCCAGTTATGGCAAAGGCGCGCATTGGTCATTTTGTTGAAGCGCAAGTTTTACAAAGTTTAGGTGTTGATTACATCGATGAGTCTGAAGTGCTTACTCCTGCTGATTACTCGCACCATATTGATAAATGGAACTTCACGATTCCGTTTGTTTGCGGTGCTACAAATCTTGGTGAGGCGTTACGTCGTATCAATGAAGGTGCGGCAATGATTCGATCAAAGGGTGAAGCTGGTACCGGAGATGTTTCCAATGCAACAACTCACATGCGAACAATTGCTGGTGAGATTCGTAGACTTTCCTCACTTCGCGAAGAAGAGCTGTATGTTGCAGCGAAGGATTTACAAGCACCATTTGATTTGGTTAAAGAGGTAGCAACAACTGGAAAATTACCGGTTGTATTATTCACAGCAGGCGGTATTGCAACACCTGCAGATGCAGCCATGATGATGCAACTTGGTGCAGATGGTGTATTTGTTGGCTCTGGCATATTTAAATCTGGTGATCCTGCCAAACGTGCTGCAGCTTGCGTTAAAGCAGTTACCTATTACACAGATGCCAAGGTAGTCGCTGATGTTTCCCGCGGATTAGGCGAAGCAATGGTTGGAATAAATGTTGCGGATATACCTGCTCCTCATAGATTAGCGGAGCGAGGCTGGTAGTAAATGAATATTGGAGTACTTGCTCTCCAAGGTGATGTACAAGAACACATTCAATCCTTAAGTGATTGTGGTGTGGTTGCTGTAACTGTAAAAACCGCCCAAGAACTTGAAGGCGTTGACGCACTCGTTATTCCAGGTGGGGAATCCACAACAATTGCAAAATTGGCACGAAGCTTTGGCTTGCTGGATTTAATCAAGGATCGTATTCAAATGGGAATGCCCACTTATGGTTCATGCGCAGGAATGATCTTGCTGGCAAACAAATTAGAAGATGCAGCTATTGGGCAAGAAACTTTTGGTGGAATCGATATGACGGTACGTCGTAACGCTTTTGGTAGGCAGGTAGATTCCTTTGAAACGGATTTAAAGTTTAAAGGCATTACCGAACCATCAATTAGAGCGGTCTTTATTCGGGCGCCTTGGGTTGAATCAGTTGGTAAGGATGTTGAAGTTTTAGCGCAAGTAATTGATGAATCAGGTAAATCTCATCCAGTGGCGGTTCGCCAAGGCAAAGTCCTAGCAACCTCGTTTCATCCAGAGTTAACTGGAGATAATCGAGTTCATAAGTACTTTGTGGAAGAGATCTGCCGCGAATTGGTTAAAGGGTAAAGATGTCAGGTCATTCCAAATGGGCAACCACTAAGCATAAAAAAGCGATCATTGATTCACGACGTGCAAAGAATTTTGCTAAGTTGATAAAAGCAATTGAGGTTTCAGCCCGTTCTGGTGGCGCTGATCTTTCTGGTAACCCGACCCTTTTTGATGCAATAGCTAAGGCCAAGAAAAATTCGGTACCAGCCGACAATATAGATCGCGCAGTAAAACGAGGCGCAGGTCTTGAAACGGGTGGTAAAGAGTGGGAAACAATTATGTACGAGGGATATGGCGCTGGCGGAGTTGCGTTACTAATTGAGTGTCTTTCTGATAACCGCAATCGAGCGGCATCTGATGTCCGTGTTGCAGTAACCAGAAATGGTGGAAATATGGCTGACCCTGGCTCAGTTACATATCTGTTTAACCGCAAAGGTGTTGTGATTGTAAATAAGAATGAGGGCAAGGTTTCTGAAGATGGCTTACTTGAAGTTGTTTTAGATGCCGGTGCTGAGGAGGTAAATGATCTAGGTGAAGCATTTGAAATCGTTTCAGAGCCAGCTGATCTAGTGGCTGTTAGAAAGACATTACAAGAGGCAAAAATTGATTACGACTCTGCTGAAACATCCTTCCTACCAACAATGTCAATTCCACTAGATGCAGAGAATGCGAAGAAAGTTTTTGATTTGATTGAAGCGATTGAAGAGCTAGATGATGTACAGAATGTTTACGGAAATTTCGATGTTTCCGATGAGGTAATGGCGAGCCTTAATTAATTAGTAAATTGCTGTAGATAGGCTCAGCAAATGCGTGTTTTAGGTATCGACCCTGGATTAACAAGATGTGGAGTCGGGGTCGTTGATTCAAGTGGACCTCAGCAATTGAGCCTGGTAGATGTTGGCGTAATTAAAACTGATCCTGATTCAGATTTGGACCAAAGATTATTGCAGTTAGAGATTGAGCTCTCAATCTGGATTAATAAATATAAACCTGATGTCATCGCCGTGGAGAGAGTGTTTTCGCAATTAAATGTAAGGACCGCGATGGCAACTGGACAAGCAGCCGGAGTAGCACTTTTACTTGCAGCAAAATCAAAGATTAAAGTGGTAATGCACACTCCCAGCGAAGTGAAGGCAGCAGTGACAGGTTCCGGACGAGCAGATAAAAAGCAGGTGGCTGAAATGGTTAAACGGTTGCTTAAATTGAAAGAGATACCAAAACCCGTAGACAGTACTGATGCGCTAGCCCTTGCAATCTGCCATCATTGGCGAGGAGTTGGAAATGACCGATTAGCCGCCGCTAAATTGAAAAAGGTGTCAAAGGTGTCAAAGCGCAAATGATTAGTTCAGTAACTGGCAAAGTAAAAGGCATCTCATCAAACTCAGTTGTGATAGAGGTTGGCGGTGTGGGAATCCTAGTCAATGTTCCTCTTCGTGTAATTGAAACACTAAGCATTGGAAATTTGGTAGACCTACATACTCATTTGATTGTAAGAGAGGATGCCCTCACGCTTTATGGTTTTTCAGAGCTCGCAGATCGGAATTTATTTGAATTATTGTTAACGGTAACTGGCGTGGGGCCAAAAGTAGCGCAATCCATTTTAGGAGTTAATCCGGCTGCTGCTGTGGCGGATATGATTAAAGGAAATAATTTAAAATCTCTAGAAGCAATTCCTGGTTTAGGTAAAAAAGGTGCTCAAAGATTAGTTCTTGAACTTAAGGATAAGTTAGCAAACTACTCAATTGCAGGCGTTTCAAATGAAAATCAATTAAAGGATCAGGTTGAATCTGCTTTGCAAGGATTGGGTTACACACCTAAGGAGAGCCGTTTGATGGTTAGCCAAAGCTTGAACCAATTACCGAGTGAGAATATTGATATTGCATCAGCAATAAAATTGGCTTTAGCTGCGAATACCTCCGGGAAAACACGGAGTTCAGATAAGTAATGAGTGATCGCATAGTTTCCCAAAACTCTGATGACAATGAGCGAGCTGCGGAGATGGCACTTCGCCCGAAGAAATTGCAGGAGTTTGTTGGACAACATCGGGTGCGTAAACAATTATCGCTTCTATTAGATGCTGCAAACGCAAGGAATTCACCAGCCGATCACATTTTATTATCTGGGCCGCCTGGACTTGGTAAAACTACATTGGCGATGATTATTGCTGAAGAGATGAATGCGCCAATTCGAATAACTTCAGGACCAGCTATTCAGCATGCCGGGGATCTGGCATCAATTCTTTCCTCATTAGTTGAGGGTGAAGTGTTGTTTCTAGATGAGATTCACCGCATGTCTAGACCAGCGGAGGAGTTGTTGTACTTGGCAATGGAGGATTTTCGTGTAGATGTAATTGTTGGCAAGGGAGCCGGTGCAACTTCAATTCCGCTCGACCTGCCACACTTCACATTAATTGGTGCAACAACTCGCGCCGGCCTGCTGCCAAGCCCACTTCGTGATCGTTTTGGTTTTACCGCTCAACTAGATTTCTACGAGACAGATGAGCTAAATCAGATTGTGCAACGAAGCTCTTCTTTGCTCGGTATTGATATCGACTGTGAAGCGGCGCTCGAGATTGCTTCTCGATCCCGGGGAACACCTCGTGTAGCAAATCGACTTCTTCGCAGAGTAAGGGATTTTGCTCAAGTTAATAAGGCATCGGTTGTTGAAATTGATCATGCCCAAGAAGCTTTAAGGATCTATGAAGTTGATGAGATAGGTATGGATCGATTAGATAAATCGGTGTTAACAACTTTGGTTAAAAACTTTAATGGTGGCCCCGTAGGTGTATCAACTTTGGCTATGGCAGTAGGTGAAGAAATTGAAACCATTGAATCTTTAGCTGAACCATTTTTGGTCAGAATGGGTTTTCTTGCGCGAACTCCTAGAGGTCGAATTGCAACAGCTGCTGGCTGGATGCATTTAGGAATTAAACCGCCGATCTCTTTGCAGAATTTAAATGACCCAAACCTCTTTGATGTCGATCCAGATCAACTTAATCCTGATATTGCGCAATAAGGCTTTTTGATGCAGACAGCTTAATTTTTAGGGTATTTTGCTCGAATTTTGTCGCTGATTTCCTCAAATATCCAGGTCACCTCTAGAATTCGGGACATGTCTGCAAATAAATCTGCACAAACTCAATCCCGCGCCCTTCGCACAATTTCAATTACATTGTTATCAGTTGTTGCCTTCACTGGCATCGCCTTTGTAACGGGTGCAACATCATTTAAGTTGGGATTAGACCTTCAAGGTGGTACCAGCGTTACTTTGCAACCACGAATTGAGGCTGGAGAAAGTGGCAAGGTAACCAGTGAATCAATTGATCAAGCTGTTGAAATTATTAGACAACGAGTTAACTCCTTAGGAGTCGCAGAGTCGGAAGTTTCAGCTCAAGGAAGCGGCGTTAATCGCCAAATTGTTATTTCAGTTCCAGGTGAGACTGGACGGCGAATTGTTGATCTAGTTGGCCAAACCGCTGAGTTGCGTTTTCGTCCAGTTTTAGTTGAAGGCAGTGCTGCTCCAACTGCGAGTACCGGAGCATCTCCAGCTGTTGGAGGAGTGCCAATTGAAGTTTCAAATGCGTACGCTGCTTTAGATTGCACACTTGCCGAGAATCGCCAGGGCGGCGGCGGAGATAACCCAGACACATTTTTAGTTAGTTGTGATCGTGCAGGAATAAGTAAATACATTCTTGGTCCAGCCGAAGTCTTAGGACGCCAAGTTACACAAGCATCATCGATATTGGATCCAAACTCGGGCTCGGGTTGGTATGTAACTCTTGAGTTTGATAGCGAAGGAACATCTAAATTTGGCGCAATGACCACCAGGTTGACATCACTGCCAGCTCCACAAAATCAAGCGGCAATTGTTTTGGATGGCTTGGTTTACTCGGCGCCCCGAATTAATGAAGCCATTAACACTGGCACTGCACAAATCACCGGAAACTTCACGCAAGAAGATGCCAATGATTTGGCAAATGTTTTAAAGTACGGTGCTTTACCTTTGGCTTTTGATAGAGGCGAAGTCCAACAGATTTCAGCATCTCTTGGTGCGGATCAATTAAGAGGTGGATTGATCGCAGGTTTGCTCGGACTTCTGCTGGTGATCCTTTACTCACTTCTCTACTACAAAGGGTTAGGTCTGGCATCAGTTGGATCATTGCTGGTGGCTGCCTCGATGACAATTTTACTTTTCTTGCTGTTGGGAGAGTGGGTTGATTTCACTTTAACTTTGGCAGGTATTGCCGGAGCGATTGTTGCTATTGGTATTACAGCTGATTCATTCATCGTTTACTTTGAACGTATTCGTGATGAGGTTCGAGATGGCCGACCTCTGAAATCAGCGGTTGAAACTGGTTGGGCCAGAGCTCGCCGAACAATTGTTGTATCAGATATGGTCTCTTTAATTGCAGCCGTCTTGCTATATTTCTTTGCAGTCGGTGGCGTACGAGGCTTCGCAATAACTCTTGGACTTACTACATTGATCGATCTAATTGTTATCTTCTTCTTTACAAAACCATTAATTACTGTGTTGGCCGGGATGAAATACTTCGGAAGTGGAAACCGCTGGTCAGGGTTCTCCGATAAGAGTTTAGGAATAGTTAAAAAAGCAGAAACGGGAGCATCAATCTGATGGCAAAATTCTCTGGAATCGGTGGCCGGCTATATCGTGGTGAAACCTCATATGACTTTATAGGTAAGCGTCGCCGCTGGTACGGTTTTTCAATCCTGCTCGTTGTCATTTCTGCGGTAACCATTATTACTCAAGGCTTGCAATTAGGAATTGAGTTCAAGGGGGGCAGCTCTTTTACAGTTACTTCAAACAATGTCAGCATTGAAGGCGCGGAGTCAGCACTTGAGAATGCAGGTGTTGATTCTCAAAATATCATTCAAATAGTTGGTGATGACAAGGTAAGAGTTCAAACGGAACCATTGTCTAATGTTCAGCAAGCAGCGGTACAGGATCAGCTTGCTGCCAAATTTGGAGTTAGTGTTGAATCAATCGATGTGCAAATAATTGGGCCTTCTTGGGGCGAGGAGATAACTCGAAAAGCACTGTATGGTCTCTTTGGATTCTTGATTGTTGTGATGATTTATCTTGCGATGACCTTCGAGCCGAAAATGGCAATTAGTGCGATTATCGCTGTGGTTCACGACGTATTTATCACAGTTGGAATTTACGCTGTAGTTGGTTTTGAGGTGACACCGGCAACGGTAATTGGATTCCTAACGATCCTTGGATACTCACTTTATGACACAGTTGTTGTCTTTGATAAGGTCCATGAGAATACAAAAGGCATTGTCGCCAGTGGTCGTACTACTTACTCAAAAGCAGCAAATCTGGCAGTAAACCAAACATTGGTTAGATCTTTTAATACATCGGTCATCGCTCTTCTGCCTGTTGGCTCTATTCTTTTTGTTGGCGCAGGATTATTGGGCGCTGGTACATTAAAAGATCTTTCACTCTCATTATTTATTGGATTAGCTATCGGTACCTATTCCTCAATTTTTATTGCAACACCAATTCTGGCAGGTTTGCGCGAACGTGAACCAGTTATGCAAGCATTGGCTAAACGAGTAGGAACTCGTGGTGGTGCAGTAGCATCCACAGCATCTGAAGCTTCAGTTAAAACTAGTGGCGAACGTGGACCTAGAAATCAACCTAAGCGAAAAAATCGCAAGTAAATAAGATCTAACACTTTCCTCTGAAATCAATCGTATGAGTTCACTTTCTATGATTGAACCACTCAGAGTCGGTTTGTATTTATCTCACCCTGGTTTTGATCAATCCTCATTAGAGCATGCTTTTGAAGTTGCTAATCAAGCGCATTTGGGTCAGAAACGTAAATCTGGTGAAGATTACATTACCCATCCAGTAGCAGTAGCGCAGATTTTAGTTGAACTAGGCATGGATCTTGCAACTATCAATGCTGCTTTACTTCATGACACAGTGGAGGACACTGGAGTAAGTATCGCCAGCATCGAAAAAGAATTCGGTAACGAGGTTTCATCTTTAGTTGATGGTGTTACAAAATTAGACAAATTAATCTACGGTCCATCTGCAGAGGCTGAAACCTTACGCAAAATGGTAGTTGCAATGTCTAAAGACATCAGGGTTTTAGTTATCAAGCTTGCTGACCGATTGCATAACGCACGTACCTGGAAGTATGTGGATGTCGAAAGTGCTAAGCGAAAAGCCCGCGAAACACTTGATATTTATGCACCATTAGCCCACAGACTTGGAATGAACTCAATTAAATGGGAGCTAGAAGATCTCTCATTCGCCATTTTAGAGCCAAAGAAGTTTGAAGAGATTGAACGCCTAGTTAGTGATCGATCTCCAGCTAGAGATCAATTAACAGCTGATGTTGTTAAGAGCATTGAATCGGATTTGCTAGCCGAGGAGATATCGGCACAAGTAACTGGACGGAAGAAGCATTTTTATAGTGTTTACCAAAAAATGGTTGTTCGCGGTCGAGAATTTAACGATATTTATGATCTAGTTGGTATACGAATTTTGGTTGACTCAGTTAGAGATTGTTACGCCGTTCTAGGCGCTATCCATGCCAGATGGAGTCCAGTCCCAGGTAGATTTAAGGATTACATTGCTATGCCAAAATTTAATCTCTACCAATCTTTACACACAACGGTAATTGGGCCATCTGGTAAAGCGGTAGAGATTCAGATCAGAACCTTTGATATGCACGCAAGAGCTGAGTATGGAATTGCTGCACATTGGAAGTACAAGCAACGAGATAGCGAGAATGGCAACAATCCAGAGTTGCTATGGATGAAACAACTCCATGAATGGCAGCAGGAGAATGAGGATGTTGGTGATTTTCTTGAGACGCTTAGATACGATCTTCGAACCCCTGAAATTTTTGTATTTACGCCTAAGGGCAGCGTGGTGGCATTGCCAGCTAATTCAACACCAATCGATTTTGCCTACGCCGTTCACACAGAGGTTGGAAATAAATGCGTAGGTGTAAAAGTAAATGGCAAGTTAGTTCCACTTGAGTCGCAGTTAGCAAATGGAGATGTAGTTGAAGTCCTGACAAATAAGGGTCTAAGTGCTGCGCCAAGCCGGGATTGGTTGAATTTCGCAACATCTTCAAGAGCTCGCTCAAAGATAAAAGCATGGTTTTCTAAGGAGCGAAAAGAAGAGGCAATTGAGGCAGGACAGGAATCTATTGCTCGTCAACTTCGTAAAGCTGGAATGCCACTTCAAAAGATTCTAGGTGGGCAATCTCTGCTGCAAATAGCCCATGAATTGCACTATGCAGATATTGAAACGTTGTACGAGTCAGTTGGTAATGGTCATGTTTCCTCTCACTCCGTTGTCGAAAAATTGAATGCAATTTTAAGTACTGATGAGATAAATCCAGAGACCCAAGCACCAACTGCAATCAAAACAATTAGACGCGAGCGTCGCAGCGTTTCAGGTATTGATGTAGAAGGTAGCGATGATCTGTTGGTTAAGTTGGCCAGATGTTGTGCGCCAGTACCGGGGGATGAGATAGCAGGTTTTATTACTAGAGGTTCTGGAGTTTCAGTTCACCGCAAGGATTGTGTAAATATTTCCGACCTAAAGATCCATCAGGGTGATCGAATTGTTAGTGTGAAGTGGAATCTGTCAGCCAAGAGTACATTCATGGTGAATATTCAAGTAGAAGCGTTAGATAGAAATAGATTGTTATCCGACATTACAAAGGTGCTGTCAGACCAGCATGTAAATATTCTTAATGCATCTGTTATTACACATAAAGATCAAACAGCAATCTCTAGATTTACTTTTGAAATGGCTGATTCATCTCATTTGGATCTGATACTGACTGCAGTGAAGAATGTTGAGGGAGTTTATGATGTTAATCGGGTGTTTAACAATTAACTAGCAAAATCAGTTAAACCTTTTTGAGCTTCTTCCAACCAAACCCGACGGGCAGCCGCTGCTTCTTGTGCCAACATAGCTTTTGCGGTTTGGCCAGATGCTTGTGCTTTCGCTGCTTGTTTCTCATAATTCTCGATCGCCTCAACCAGACTCTGCACTACTTTATTTGCTTGGGCAATTGCGGTCGGATCACTTCTTCTAGCATGATTGTTTTCAAGTTCTGCAATTGCTTGCGAAACTTTATCAACACGAATTTGTAGAGCTGGCATTTTTTTACGATCGGTAATACCAATCTTCTGCCATTTTGACTCTAAATCTCTGAAACTTCTGCGTGCAGATTTAAAATCGGAGATAGGCAGCAATGCTTCGATCTCCAAAATTAGACTCTCTCGCTTTTTCAGATTCTCAACCATTGAACCTTGGCGTTTTTCAAGATCAGCATTCTTTGCCGCAAAAAATGTATCTTGAGCAGTCTTAAAACGATTCCATAGAGCGGTATCTGTAGATTTCTTTCCACGCCCTGCGGCCTTCCACTTATCCATAAGCGATTTAAACTTTTGAGCTGTTTTTAGCCAATCCCTTGAGTTTGTTAAAGTTTCAGCCTCTTTAACTATCTCCTCTTTCAAAGCCTGAACTTTTTTAAACTCGATATCTAAAGTGGCAAAATGATTTCGGCGTCTTTTATCAAATTTATTGCGTGAGGAGGAAAAGCGCTTCCATAACTGCGCATCACTGGCTTTATCAAGACGCGGTGCTTTCTTCCACTCATCTAGTAGCTCCTTCAACTTTTCGGTTGTAGCTTTCCAATTTACTGAGTCAACCAAGCTTTCAGCTTGCACTGCAATTGCTTCTTTTTGAGCGGTTATTTCAATCTTTCGAGCAGCTTTCTCAGCTGCCTGTGCCTGTTTTTTGACTTCATATGCTTCTTTATGGTTTTCGATTAATGCTGGAATTTGCTCTATGGATTGTGCCAGTTTGGCAAGATCGCCAACACCATTTAGATTCTCAATCTGCACTTTAAGTTTTGTTACCGCTTCACTCGCATCGGATGGAACCATCGCGCCAGATCTAATTCGTGCTGCTAGTAGCGCAACCTCTGAAGCAAGCATTTCAAACTTCTTTACAAAATAAGCTAAAGCTTCTTCCGCACTCTTTCCTGGATAAGAACCGACTGCGCGTTCACCTGATGAAGTGATTACGTAAACAGTGCCGTCATCGCCTACTCGACCAAATTTAGAAGGATCTCCGATAAGAACCGCCGCCGCACTGCCTACTGCTTGATTTACCTGATCTTGATTAAGTTGATCTGACATTGTTTCTCTCCTTCGTAGCGCAACTTTGATTTCTCATCAGAAGTTGTTATGGGGGCGGGCGGTGCAACCATGATCGATTGCTGGGTTTTCACTAACTCTAAAGGTAGCCTACCTATCTCAATAGGAGAAATTCCCGCAGAGATTACGGAAGGGGCTATGCCCTTGTTGATAGATCGTGTTGTGGCCCCTTACTTTGAGAGCAATTGCTGGATCTTGGCATCAGGTGAGAATCAAGAGTGTGTGATTGTGGATCCAGGTATCGATAAACCAGATTTAGTTAATGCAATCTTGGACAAGGTTAAGAAATACAACCTCAAAGTTGTAGCGGCCCTCATTACACATGGTCATATCGATCATTTTTTCTCTTTGGTGCCGCTTTCTAAATCTGTTCCACTCAGGACATATATAAGTGGGCAAGATCGGTACCTTCTATCCGATCCGCTAAAAGCTTTAATGCAAGATGGTGCAACTAAGCATTTGATAGCAAGTTTTGGCACAGTTGATTTCAATGAACCAGATGAGGTTGTAGAAGTTGAAGATTTTGGAAGATTTGATGTTGCAGGTTTATCAATTGAAAGTATTGCAGCCCCAGGCCATACCAAAGGTTCGATGATGTTTTTGATCAATGATGAACAATTGATATCGGGTGATGTCCTATTTGCAGGCTCCATCGGGCGAACAGATTTACCCTCTGGTTCTGCCAGTGATATGCGTAAAACTTTGAAAGATAGAGTTTTAACACTGCCAGATCACTTAAATGTACTGCCAGGCCATGGACCACAAACTATAATTGCGAATGAGCGTTTGAATAATCCATATTTACAGAGAGAGTTCCTTGATTACTAAACAGAGAAGTAGATGACAAAGTTTCTAGCGCCAAAAGGTGTGAGTGAGTACTTTCCGCCGCGCTCAGATTTGTTTGAGGTTGTTAGAGATCGATTAATTTCACCTGCCAAACGTGCGGGCTATTCATTAATGGAACTTCCAGTTTTTGAAGACACTGCATTATTTGAACGTGGAGTAGGCGAATCTACAGATGTTGTAAGCAAAGAAATGTATACCTTTGAAGATCGTGGTGGCCGTTCAATTACATTGCGGCCAGAAGGCACAGCAGGTGCGATGCGATCTGTCATTGAGAACAATTTGGACAAGGGGCAGCTGCCAGTAAAAATTTTTTATAGCGGTCCATTTTTCCGAGCAGAGCGTCCACAAGCAGGAAGGTATCGACAGTTTTATCAAGTTGGTATTGAAGCGATTGGTTATTCAGATCCAGAAATAGATGCTGAAGTTATATGGATTGCTGATAGTGGATTTAAATCCTTATCTTTATCAAAGTTTGAGCTGCAGATTACAAGCCTAGGAGATGAAACTTCACGGGCGGATCACAGAGTTGAGTTAATTAAATTTTTAAATAAGTTACCTCTAGATGAGGAAACTTCTCAACGTGCAAAAATTAACCCGCTGCGTTTATTTGATGACAAGCGTCCAGAGATCATCGATGCCATGCAAGATGCACCGCTTCTGATCAACTATCTCAACCAAGAAAGTGCTGACCATTTTGAGAAAGTAAAGAAAATCCTGTCTGCGTTAGATATATCTTTCACAATTAACCCAAAAATGGTGCGTGGTTTAGATTATTACACCGGAACTACATTTGAGTTTGTTCATC
The DNA here is from genome assembly GCA_044353095.1 of Candidatus Nanopelagicus sp. Classification (GTDB taxonomy): domain Bacteria; phylum Actinomycetota; class Actinomycetes; order Nanopelagicales; family Nanopelagicaceae; genus Nanopelagicus. The sequence goes on along the minus strand of JBILCN010000006.1, from coordinate 18,867 downwards.
CAATGCTAGGTTCACAATCAGGAATTGGCGGCGGTGGTCGATATGACGGCTTAATGAGTCAGTTAGGTGGATCAGATTTATCTGGCATTGGTTTCGGAATCGGTGTTGATCGAGTGTTAATGGCTTGTGAGGCAGAGAATTCAATCTCTGATCTAGTTAAAGCTATGGATTTATTTATTGTGCCGATTGGTGAGATTGCGAAAGAGTTCTCAACAAGATTGGTCAGGGATTTGCGAGAACTCGGATTCTCATCCGATATTGCATATGGCGATCGTGGCTTGAAAGGCGGAATGAAAGCTGCTGATAAGAGTGGGGCTGTATTTGCGTTAGTGATCGGTGATGATGAAATTACTTCCAATACTGGTAACTTGAAAAACATGAGTACCGGTGAAAATATTTCTAGTACCCTTACACCTTCTGCCTTAGCCTCATTTTTGGCTAACTTCGCCCAAGATTTATAGAGAGATTGGTTTTTTAAAGAGATGTTACGTACTCATGATGCTGGTGCTATATCTGTCGATCAAATTGGTCAGCAGGTAAAACTTGCCGGATGGGTTGCAAGACGCCGAGATCACGGCGGAGTTGCTTTCATCGATTTAAGAGATTCAACGGGCTCAGTACAAGTTGTAGTCAATGATGAAAAAACAGCTGGTGAATTAAGAGCTGAATGGTGCGTTTTAATAGTTGGTCAGGTAAAGGCTCGTCCAGCTGGCAATGAAAATAATGAACTAGCAACTGGCGCAATAGAGATTGTTTGTGATCAGTTAGAAGTTCTAAGTGAAGCTGCAGCGTTACCTTTTCCAGTTGATAGCGGAGAGATTTCAAATATTTCAGAAGAGGTCAGGCTAAAGTATCGATATCTAGATCTTCGTCGCGAGGGTCCGGCGAAAAATTTAAGATTGCGTTCCAAAGTTACAGCTGCCATCCGAGATGTCATGGAGAATGAACAATTTCTTGAGATCGAAACACCATATTTAACAAGATCAACTCCAGAAGGTGCCCGAGATTTTTTAGTACCAGTGCGCTTACAACCAGGTTCTTGGTATGCGTTGCCGCAATCTCCTCAGCTCTTCAAGCAGTTACTGATGGTGGCTGGCATGGAGCGGTATTACCAAATTGCTCGTTGTTTTCGAGATGAAGATTTTAGGGCGGATCGACAGCCTGAATTCACCCAACTAGATATTGAAATCTCATTCGCTGATCAAGCAGATGTGATTGCTGTTGCTGAAAAAGTTTTAGCGCAAGTATTTGAAAAAGTGGTGGGATATAAGATTCCTGTGCCAATACCGCACATGACATATGCAGATGCAATGCGTGATTACGGATCTGACAAGCCAGATCTTCGCTTTGAAAATAAATTAATTAATATGAGCGAATTTTTTAAAGATACTACTTTCCGGGTATTTCAGGCTGAGTATGTTGGTGCAGTTGTTATGCCAGGGGGTGCTGCTTCACCGCGACGTGAATTAGATGCATGGCAGGATTGGGCAAAAGCGCGGGGCGCAAAAGGTTTGGCATATGTATTGGTTCAAGAAGATGGCACTTTAGGGGGACCGGTAGCGAAGAACTTATCGGAGAAGGAGATTGCGGAAATTACTTCATATACTGGGGCAAAAAATGGAGATGCAATTTTCTTTGCAGCTGGTGCGACAGTTTCGTCACAGAATTTGCTAGGTGCGGTTCGATTAGAAATCGGCCATCGTTGCAATTTAATTGATCATTCGGCTTGGAAATTTTTATGGGTTGTTGATGCACCGATGTTTGAACCAGTAGATCAAGAGAATCCCGCCGCTGGTTGGACAGCGGTTCATCATCCATTTACTGGACCTAAGCCTGAGTTTAAAGAAACTTTTGACACGGATCCAGCAACAGCGCTGGCTTATGCGTACGACATTGTGTTGAATGGAAGTGAAATAGGTGGTGGTTCAATTCGAATTCACCAACGTGAAGTTCAGCAACGAGTATTTAAAACAATTGGTTTGTCTGCTGAAGAGGCTGAAAGTAAATTTGGATTTTTACTTGAAGCATTTAATTATGGCCCACCACCACATGGCGGCATCGCGTTAGGTGTTGATCGTTTGTGTGCATTGCTTACAGGAGCAGCATCTATTCGTGAGGTGATAGCTTTTCCAAAAACGGCAAGTGGTGGAGATCCACTGACTGGTGCTCCAACACCTATCACTCCAGCACAGCGCAAAGAGAGCGGTATTGATACACCGCCATCTCCGAAGCAAAGCTAAAAATTCAGGTATTCTGCAGACATGGGTCCAGGTGGAATTGCAACGATAATTGCTGCTTCATCCCTTGCAGTAATCGCAGTCGCCATTTCATACACGGTGATTCGAGCAAGCAGATTAATTGACGAGGTCACAACAACTCTCTCTTACATAAACAAGCCATTAAAGAGTTTGACCAAGGCTGCACAATCAGTTGAGGATTTAGCTACGAAAGTTACTGGCGCTACCGATTCATTCCTGGAAGAGAACCCGCTTGCAATGAAGGCGGCCGGAGTAATTGTTGCGGCAGCTAAGTTAAAAAAAGGTAAAAAACGCAAAGTTGCAAAGTAATTAAATATGAATTCGGCAGAGATAAGATCGCGTTGGCTTAATTTTTTCGAGAAAGAGAACTCTTTAAAGCTTGATCACACTGTAGTTCCGTCAGCCTCTTTAATCGCTGATGATCCAAATCTTCTCTTGGTAAATGCCGGCATGGTTCCTTTTAAACCATTTTTTCTTGGCGAGATTACTCCGCCTTATAAACGGGCTACATCAGTACAAAAATGTGTACGTACTTTGGATATCGATGAGGTTGGAAAAACTACTCGGCATGCTTCTTTTTTCCAGATGTGCGGAAATTTCTCATTCGGTGATTATTTTAAAGAGGGTGCTATCGCTCTTGCTTGGGAGCTACTAACTAAATCAACATCTGATGGCGGATATGGATTTGAGCCAAACAAATTATGGGTAACTGTTTATAAAGATGATGATGAAGCTGCTGATATTTGGCACAAACAAATTGGCGTACCTAAAGATCGTATCCAGCGTCGCGGTATGGCTGATAATTTTTGGTCGATGGGTGTTCCTGGACCTTGTGGACCTTGTTCTGAGATTTATTTTGATCGCGGAGCAAGCTATGGAAAAGATGGTGGGCCAATTGCCGATGAGGAAAGATATCTAGAAATTTGGAATTTGGTTTTTATGCAGAACATTCGAGCTGCTGGGGGAAGTAAAGATGATTTTCCTATCGTTGGTGAATTACCAGCAAAGAATATTGATACGGGTCTAGGTTTAGAGAGAACAGCAGCTTTATTACAAGGTGTAGAAAATATCTATGAGATTGATACAACGAAGATTATTTTGGATCGAGCTAGTGAGTTAAGCAATACTAAGTATGGGTCCAATCCGAATTCTGATGTTTCACTACGTGTGGTTGCTGATCATGCAAGAACTGCGATGATGTTGATAGGTGATGGGGTAAATCCAGGCAATGAGGGCCGGGGTTATGTACTACGCAGAATGATGCGACGAACAATTCGAAACATGAGATTACTTGGTTCCCAAGAGTTGGTTTTAGCTGAATTAGTTAAAAGTTCTATCGCCGCTATGTCGCCACAGTATCCAGAACTAATTTCAAATCAAGATCGAATTCTTGAAGTTACAGTGGCCGAGGAAGAAAGCTTTATCCAGACGTTGAAATCAGGAACAAGTATTTTCGATTTAGCTGCAAAAGAATTGAAATCAAACAAGGTTAAAGCATTACCCGCAGATACCGCCTTTAAATTGCATGATACTTATGGATTCCCATTTGATCTAACCCTTGAAATGGCCCGCGAAAAAGGTCTAGAGGTTGATGAAAATGGTTTTAGAAGATTAATGAAAGAACAAAAAGAACGGGCGCAAGCAGATGCTCGAACAAAGAAAAGTGGTCATACCGATCTAACGCTGTATAAAAACATAATTGATAAAAATGGCGCTACTCAGTTTGTTGGTTATGACAATAATCAATCCGAGAGCAAATTAACTGGAATTTTAGTAGAAGGAAAATCTGTTTCTGAAGCAGGTAATGGCGCAGAGATAGAGGTTACTCTCAACCGAACACCATTTTACGCTGAAGGCGGCGGACAGATTGCTGATGGTGGTTTTATTAAATTAGCCAACGGAGCTGTCATTGAAGTAGAAGATGTACAAACTCCAGTTCCAGGTTTAATTGTGCACCGCGGCAGATTAATTTCAGGAGCAATCAAAATTGGCGAAGATGTTATCGCCCAAATTGATCAAGAACGCAGAACTGCTATTTCAAGAGCGCATACGGCTACTCATATGGTGCATAAAGCATTCCGAGAAGCGTTGGGTGAAACCGCTACGCAGGCAGGCTCGGAGAACTCGCCTGGACGATTCCGCTTTGATTTCCCAGCGACATCAGCTGTGCCGCAGTCAGTTTTAAATGATGTTGAAAGTCGAGTAAATGAATTATTGATATCAGATTTAGAAGTTAATGCAGAAGTTATGACTCAAGACCAAGCTAAATCTTTGGGAGCGATGGCATTGTTCGGTGAAAAATATGGTGATCAGGTTCGAGTGGTAAGTGTTGGTGATTGGGCAAAAGAGCTTTGTGGTGGAACGCATGTTGGTAGGTCTGGCGAGCTAGGTGTTATCAAATTAATGTCTGAATCATCAATTGGCTCTGGAGTTCGAAGAGTTGAAGCATTAGTTGGAGTTGATGCTTATAAGTTTCTTGTAAAAGAGCACATGATTTTAAACTCACTTACCCAGATTATAAAAGGTGCTCGCAGTGAGGAAATCCCTGAGCGCGTTAATGATCTCATCGATAAGATGAAAGTTCTTGAGAAAGAATTATCTGGAGTGCGGGTAGCGACAGCCATGAATATGACTACCTCCTTAATTTCAGATGCAGTAAAGATCGGTAGCGCAAAGATTGTCAGCGCGGCAATGGCTCCAGGTTTAAGTGGCGAAGAGTTGCGAACAGTTGCTTTGAAGATTAAGAATGAGATTGGCAATGGGGTAGTTGTGCTTACATCTTTAACGGGTGAGAAAATAATATTGATAGTCGCCGTTTCAAATGATTTAATTAAATTGGGAGTTAAAGCTGGTGATCTTGTTAAGGCTGGCTCCACCACATTAGGCGGCGGTGGTGGAGGTAAGGATGATTTCGCCCAAGGCGGTGGCGTCAATATCGCTAAATTATCATCGGCGCTATCTGAGATTAGTAATTTAATAACTGCAAAACTTAAATAAGCGCCAAAAATGCAATCTTTAACACGAGGCAGAAGAGTTGGAATTGATTTTGGGCAGGTGCGCATTGGTGTGGCGGTAAGTGATTTTGATGCAATTTTGGTCTCTCCGCTTAAGACTCTACCCAATGACGCAACGCTAACTACGATGTTAACGGAAATCTTTAAAGAATATGATCCAATTTATATTGCCATCGGTAATCCCATTCATTTATCAGGCGCAGATAGTGATAAGGCGAAAATGATTAGAAGTTTCGCTATTTCAATGCGCGATTTCTATACTGGCAATATTTACTTAATTGATGAGCGATTGAGTACTAATCAATCAATATCCCAATTGCATGAAATGGGCAAAAACGTTAAAAATAGCAAATCCTTCTTGGATCAAATGGCTGCAGTGAATATTTTGAACCAAGCTTTGCAATTAGAAGCATCTGAAAGAGGATTAGGTGATCCTTTATGAAGAAATTTTTTGCAATCATCATCTCGTTGTCCTTATTTACATTCTCGGCAGTAGCAGCCCATAATGCTTTTTTATTGATTGATTACAGATCATCTAGTAACGAGAGCAAGGTTGACATAGTAATTCAAAATGGTGATACCGGTTTTGAGATAGCGGAAAAACTTGAAGCTGCTGGTGTTGTAAAAACTGCAAAAGCTTTTTATCGAGCCGCACTAGCCCAAAAGAGGTCAGAAGGTATTTCTCCAGGAGTGCACCAAGTTGATCTTAAGATCTCTTCAAATGCGGCGATTGATCAGTTACTTGATCGCAAACGTAATCGCGGTGTGATTGGTTTCGTAGAAGGAATGCGAGCTTATGAAGTTTTTCAAAAACTTGAAGGCTCGGATTTATTGCAAGGTGTTTTCTCTCAGAAAATTTACCCCGATCCAATTTATGCAACCAAGAACCTAGAGGGGTTTCTCTTTCCCGCCCAGTACGCCTTTATTCCTGGGACAACAGTTGATCAGGCTGTAAAAGAGATGATCAATAGATTTAATATCGCTGCGAACGAAACTGGTTTGGTTAAAGGTTATGAGAAGTACTCACCGTATGAAGTATTGATTGTTGCTTCTATCGCCCAGGCCGAAGGTGATCCAGAGGATTTTTCAAAGATTACTCGGGTTCTTTATAATCGATTGAAGATAGGTATGCCGCTGCAAGTCAATGCCACAATTGATTACGCTACAAAGGCACGCGGTGAAATAAGGATGAGCTACAAGCAGTTACAGTTGAATTCAAAATACAATACTTACCGGTATAGAGGCTTAACGCCAACCCCGATCGGAAATCCAGGTGAGGATGCAATGCGAGCAGCAATGAATCCAGCTGTGGGAGATTGGTTGTATTTCATAACAGTAAAACCAGGTGACACTCGTTTTACAAAATCTTTCCCTGAATTTAATGTTTGGGTGGCAGAGTTCAGGAAGAATGAAGATGCTGGGTTATTCGAATGATTAAAATGAAAGTGGCGGGTTCACCAATCGGTCACTCCCTATCGCCCTTACTGCATTCACATGCTTATCAAATGTTAAACATTGAATCTCAGTTCACATCGCAAGAGGTTGATGAAAGTGCATTTGCAGATTTCTATTATGCGCAAAGGGACTCGGGTTTGCGCGGATTAGCGTTAACCATGCCGCTTAAAGAGATATCGATCGGCTTTGTTGATCGGGTAGATCCATTAGCCAAACAGATATCATCAATCAACACGATTATTTTTGAGTCAACTGGCAGCATTGGTGTTTCAACAGATCTTTTGGCGTTTAAAAATTTATTGCAACCTTATTTTGGCGGCCGGGTAGCAATATTAGGAGCTGGTGGAACAGCAAGAGCAGCGTTGGGTGCTTTACGTGGTACCAATACACAAGTCAGCATATTGACAAGATCCATGAACCGACATGATCAGCTTCATGCAGCGGGTGCGGATTTGGATCTTGAATTTTTAGATTGGCACACATTTGCGCAAGTACAAGATCGTGATTTGATTATTTCAACAACACCAGCTGGTGCCACAGATGGCCTATCAATCATCTCAACGAAGGCGGATTTTTTTGAGGTGATATATCACCCTTGGCCAACTGAGCTGGCTAAGCGATATCAGAATCTTGGTAAGCAGGTAATTGGTGGTTTAACACTGTTAGTTGAGCAGGCAATCTTTCAAATCCAATACTTCTCAGGAGTTAAATTTGATGTTGAACAGATGCGTAAAGAGCTAATTAATGTTGGTCGCGGAGCAATCGGTAGGTAATCCACACCCCACTTTATTCGCACACTGATTTAAGTACGCTCACTTTATGGTTTCAATTATCTCACTTCCACTTGTCGTTTTCATGCTTTATAGGATTGCTGATCATGATCTAAAGACTCATCTGATTCGAGATTTTGATTTAGTCATGCTTTTTATCTTTTTTACTTTCTTTTTTGAGATTAATTTGGTGTATGGTGTTTATTACTTTGCTTTGCTACTTTTGCTAAACATTCTTACAAGGGCAAGCATAGGTTTTGGTGATGTGAAATTAGCTTTGGTTCTGGGATCTGCAATGAACTCAATTATTCAACTAGTAATATCGATAGATCTTGCTTGGATAATTGGGGGAGTTTGGGCATTGATATCGAAAAGAAAATCTATTCCCTTTGCGCCAGCGATGATATTAGGTGCTGTTATCGGTCAAATCTCGATCAGTTTGAGGTAATTATTCACGAGATTGACTCAGTATCTGCGAGAATAATCCCCTGCCTCAAGATTGGAAAATTGATCATGTTACGTTGGTTAACTGCTGGTGAATCTCATGGTCCAGCATTATCAGCAATCATTGAAGGCTTACCAGCTCATATTTTAGTTACAACTGCAGATATTGATAAAGAGTTAGCAAGAAGGAGATTAGGTTTTGGTCGGGGAGCTAGGCAGAATTTTGAAGCAGACAAGGTAAGCATCATTGGCGGCATTCGCCTTGGCCAAACACAGGGTGGCCCAGTTTCGATTCAAATTGCTAATTCGGAGTGGCCTAAATGGGAAAAAGTAATGAGTGCTGATCCAGTTCCCGATGAAGAAATTAAAGATCTTGCTCGTAATGCACCGCTTACTAGGCCGCGCCCTGGACATGCAGATTTAGTGGGAATGCAAAAGTATGACTTTGATGATGCAAGAGCGATTCTCGAACGTGCAAGCGCTAGAGAAACAGCATCCAGAGTTGCGCTAGGAGCGGTTGCTAAAGCTTTTCTTAACCAAAGTGTGGGAATAAAAATTATTAGTCACGTTGTCTCAATTGGAAAGATTGCGCTACCAAGTGATTACAAACTCCCTGCCTTTGAAGATCTTGCTGAGATTGATAAGGATGAAGTTCGATGTTTTGATAAGAGCGTTAGTGCAAAAATAATTTCTGAGATTGAACAAGCACATAAAGATGGCGACACATTAGGCGGTGTTGTAGAAGTTCTGGCTTATAATCTGCCACCTGGATTAGGTTCGCACACTCACTGGGATCGCAGAATCGATGCAAAACTTGCAGGTGCCATGATGGGAATTCAGGCAATAAAAGGGGTTGAAATAGGAGATGGTTTTGTAACAGCCACGCGTCGAGGTTCAGTTGCGCATGATGAAATCGAAAAGAATGAATCTGGAAAAATCGTTCGCCGAACTGATCGTGCTGGTGGGACTGAAGGCGGCATGAGTAATGGTGAGATTCTTCGAGTTAAGGTTGCTATGAAACCAATATCAACTGTTCCTAAAGCGTTAGACACTATCGATGTAGCTACTGGTGAAAGTGCTAAGGCGATAAATCAAAGATCTGATGTATGCGCAGTGCCTGCGGCAGGAGTTGTTGCCGAAGCCATGGCCGCACTTGTAATTGCAGATTTGGTCTTAGAAAAGTTTGGTGGCGATAGTGTTGGAGAAACTAAGCGGAACTACCAAAATTACATAAGTAATCTCAGAATCAAGTAAACGCAATGTTCAAAGGCAAGATTGTTTTAATAGGCCCACCTGGTGCCGGTAAATCAACAGTAGGTAAAGCCTTATCTAAAGAGCTCGATTGCGCCTTTGTAGATAGTGATAAGGAGATTGAAGCTCGCAGCAATAAAAAGATTATAGATATTTTTGTAGAGGACGGGGAAGCTAAATTCCGTTTAATTGAAGAGGAGATAGTTTCAAAGTTATTGCAGGAGTTTGAAGGTGTTTTATCACTTGGTGGGGGTGCGCCAATGAATAAAGAAGTTCAACAAATTCTAAATCGAGCAGATTATCCGATCATCTTCTTAGATGTTTCGATCTCACAAGCCGCCAACAGGGTCGGATTTAATAAAGAACGGCCTTTGCTTTTGATCAATCCCAGACAACAATGGATAAATTTGATGAGTACAAGACGTGCTACATACGAAACATTGGCCAAAGAAAGCGTGTCTACAGATTCTAAGAAGCCAGTTGAGGTTGCAAAAGAGATTATAAATTTATTGGGAATCAACGCATGAAAAAAATCAGCATTGCAGCCGAAATCAGGTATGAAGTTACTATTGGTGAGAATTATGTATCTGCATTAAATGAGATTAAAAGTGAACATCAAAAAGTATTGGTTCTTATTCCGGCAAAGCTCAAACGCCATGTTAAGATCAAAGATACGGGAAATTTATTCGTTTTATATATGCCAGACGGTGAGCTGCAGAAAGAACTTTCATCGCTAACTTATGTTTGGAATCAATTGGCAAGGCGTAACTTCGGTCGACTTGATGCAATCGTTGGAGTAGGTGGCGGAGCAACAACAGATCTAGCTGGTTTTGCTGCCGCAACTTGGCTTCGTGGAATCTCTTGGTATGCAATTCCAACATCACTTGCGGCGATGGTTGACGCTTCGATCGGTGGAAAAACTGGTATTAATGCAATATCTGGCAAGAATTTAATTGGGGCGTTTTACTCTCCACGCAAAGTCATAATTGATCTTGATTTTCTACAGCACCTGCCAAAACGAGATATTTCTGCTGGAATGGCTGAAGTAATTAAATGTGGGTTCATAAAAGATAAAAAGATTCTGGCCCTATTAAGGAAAGATGTACTTGATTTCGAAGAGATCATCTATCGATCCGCTAGAGTAAAAGCCAAAGTTGTTGGAGCTGATTTTAGAGAGAGTAAAGAGAGAGAACTTCTAAATTATGGTCACACCCTCGGACATGCAATTGAAAGTGATTCTAAATACAAACTAAGGCATGGCGAAGCTGTTTCGGTCGGGTTGGTTTTCGCAGCAGAACTAAGCCATATTGTTCGAGGACTTAATCAAGATGTGGTCAATGAGCATCGTGAGATTCTGCAATCATTTAATCTTCCGATCTCCTACCCTAAGAGTAAATTTCAAAATTTATTGAAGAAGATGCAGGTAGATAAAAAGGTTAAAAACGGGCGATTGCGGTTCATTGGCTTAGATGATGTTTGCAAACCGGTTTGGCTTGAAGAGGTAAGTAAGGCTGATATTGCAAAGGCTTATGAGAGAATTACCAAGTGAAGATTCTTATAATCAATGGGCCGAATCTGGCACGGCTGGATTTAAGGGATGCGGATATTTATGGTGGATTTTCCTATCCGCAACTGAGTGAAATAGTAACGAGTGCGGCAGAGAAATTGAAGATCACTGTCGATATCAGGCAAAGTGATAGTGAGAGTGAAATAATTCAATGGTTACATGAGGCTGCAGATAACAAGCAACCACTGATTATCAATCCAGCAGCTTTTACTCATTACTCATATGCAATTAGAGATGCTGTGTCGATGTTGAAAGCTCCATCAATTGAGGTTCATCTCTCTAACCCATTAAGCAGGGAAGAGTTTCGCCATACTTCAGTAGTTTCTGGAGTAGTAAACGGAACGATCGCAGGTTTTGGAGTACAAAGTTACATCTTGGCATTGCATGCAATGCAAAATTTATTAAATTAACAGGGTAGAATTAGGATCTTCAACTACCCGTTAGTCAACGTTTTTAACTTGAATGGATATCTAGATGGCAACCACAAATGATCTAAAAAATGGCATGACCTTAAATCTTGACGGACAATTATGGACGGTAGTTGAGTTTCAACATGTGAAACCTGGCAAAGGTCCAGCATTCGTTCGCACAAAGATGAAGCAGGTTTTAACTGGCAAGGTTGTTGAAAAGACATTTAACGCAGGTATAAAAGTTGATGTCGCAATTTTAGAAAAGCGAGACATGCAGTATTTGTACAAAGATGGTGATGACTACATGTTTATGGACTCTACATCATTTGACCAGATCTCGATCTCAAAAGTAACTGTTGGAGATGCTGTTGACTATATGCTCGAAAATGCTGATGTCATTGTTGCAATCCATGAAGGCAACGCCCTGTTTGTTGAACTACCGGCCTCTGTTGAGTTAACTATTACTTACACCGAGCCAGGAATTCAAGGCGATCGATCATCTGGTGGCACAAAACCTGCCACTCTTGAAACTGGTATCACAATTCAGGTGCCATTGTTTATCAAGCAGAATGAGAAGGTTTTAGTTGATACTCGCAATGGTTCATATCTCGGTCGAGCGAATTAATGAGTTCTGCCCGTAGCAAAGCTCGCAAACGGGCCTTAGATTTTCTTTACGAAGCCGACATTAAAAATGTTTCGGCTCGAGAATTGTTTACTCAAAGAGGTGCAAATGAGTTGTCTCAAGAGGAGTATGTAGGAGAGCTAATCGCAGGAGTTACTGAACATATCGGTAAAATCGATGAGTTAATTATTACTTATGCTCAAGGCTGGGATATGGATCGAATGCCGCCAATTGATCGAAACATTCTCCGGATCTCACTTTTTGAAATTTTATGGGGTAGCGCAATTCCATTAGAAGTTTGCATTGATGAGGCGGTAGAACTTGCAAAAACTCTATCCACTGATGATTCATCAGCCTATATCAATGGAGTATTAGGGCGAGTTGTAAAAATTAAGGATTCTTTAGCAATTTAATCAATTGAACTTTTATTTCAATAAATATTGATTGCTTTCCAAGTACTCGATTGTTGCCTCAGGAGATTTATCTAGCATGAGGGCTAGGAAATTGAGATCATCGCTGCGAAGTGATAAAACCTCACCATTCCAATCTCTCCTCTTTGCGCAGATGTAAGTGATCATTCGTTTTATCCCGATTAACTGGATATCGCTACTTTCGCTAATCCTGCGTTGATCCAAAATCAGGTTGGAAGATTTGGTCGATTTTGGAGCGGTCAGATTCTGGGCAAAGAGCGCTGTGATCGGTACCTGATAGAAGTTCATTAACTCGATTGATTTCTTCAAGGAGATTGCTCGGTCACCTCTTTCATAGGATCCAATTACTACTGCTTTCCACTTACCGCGAGATAGTTTTTCTACCTCTTGAAGTGACCAGCCTTTAGATTTTCGAATGGATCTCAATTTAGCTGAGGTGCTTTCTTGGTTATCTGTCATCTTGGAAGGGTAGCCACTCCGAGCATTTGAAATTTCTCTTATCCACAGTTTTGGTGGTAATCTCTCCTCGTTCCTTTAACGATCCGTCCCGAGAGGCGGCGAAGGAGTTTAAATGGCAGTTTTGTTATCGAGCGCTGACATCGATCGCGCTATCAAACGCATTTCTCATGAAATCATCGAACACAATCAAGGTGTTACTGATCTAGTTTTGCTAGGAATACCAACTCGTGGATCATTTCTTGCTCAGCGAATAGCAGCCTTTATCTCAGAGATTGAATCACCAACTCCGATTGGTTTTCTAGATATCACTTTGCATAGAGATGATCTGCGAATGCGCCCCCCTAAACCACTTCTTCCCACTCAAATACCTGATGGTGGCATTGAAGGCAAAAATGTTGTCCTAGTTGATGATGTTCTCTTTTCCGGTCGAACCATAAGAGCAGCCCTGGATGCAATAGGTGAGATTGGCAGACCAAAATCCGTGCAATTAGCAGTATTAGTTGATCGTGGTCATCGGCAATTACCGATCAGGGCTGATTTTGTTGGTAAAAATATACCTACATCATTAAACGAGAGCGTTAAAGTCAATCTAAGTGAGATTGATTCAGAAGATTCAGTAGAGCTGATTAAATGAACTCAAAGCATCTAATCTCAGTGCAAGATCTATCAAAGCCAGAAGCATTGGGCCTGCTTGCTACAGCTAAGGAGTTAGCTCGCATTACAGATGGTCCAAATAAAAAACTTCCAACATTGCGTGGTAAATCAATTGTTAATCTATTTTTTGAAGATTCAACCAGAACGCGCATATCATTTGAGACAGCAGCGAAGCGTTTATCAGCAGATGTAATTAACTTCTCCGCTAAGGGTTCAAGCGTAAGTAAAGGTGAGAGCCTGAAGGACACTGCACAAACTTTGCAAGCCATGGGTGCAGATGCAGTAGTTATCAGACACGGCAGTTCAGGTGCTGCTAAAAGATTAGCCGACACTCAATGGATTTCCGCCACGGTTATTAATGCCGGGGATGGAACTCATGAGCATCCAACTCAGGCCCTGCTAGATGCCTTCACCATTAAAGAACACCTTAGAGCGGATGCGCAAGATCTTTCAGGAGTGAATGTGGTGATCGTCGGAGATATTCTGCATTCAAGAGTTGCCCGAAGCAATGTACTGCTGTTAGACAAACTTGGTGCAAAAATAACTTTAGTAGCCCCTCCAACCTTGCTGCCGGTCGGTGTATCTGAATGGCCAGTTGAAGTTTCCTATAATTTAGATGATGTAATAGATAAGTGTGATGTGATAATGATGTTGCGAATTCAATTAGAACGCATGCAAGATTCATATTTTCCAACCGAGCGAGAGTATGCAAGACGTTATGGTTTGAATTCATTACGTCTTACTAAATTGAAATCAACTGCAATTGTCATGCATCCAGGTCCGATGAATAGAGGGCTAGAGATTTCAGCTGATAGCGCAGATGATCTTCGATCCGTTGTGGTTGATCAAGTAAAAAATGGAGTTTCAGTAAGAATGGCTGTTTTATATGAACTACTTGGGGGAGCACCTTTCGTTGCGGGCGAAGGAGATAAAAAATGATCAAGATTACAAATGCTAAAACCGTTGAAGGAAAAAGCATCTCAGTTGAGATTGAAAATAATCTAATCTCTAAAATCACTGATTCAAGTGAAGCTAATGGAAATAATGTGATAGATGCAAAAGGTAAATTGCTTCTACCGGGCCTAGTAGATCTGCATACTCATTTACGTGAACCTGGGCGAGAGGACTCTGAAACTGTTTTATCAGGTTCAATAGCAGCAACAGCTGGGGGATATACGGCAATTTCTGCGATGGCTAACACCAATCCAGTTGCTGATACTGCAGGTGTTGTTGAGCAGGTTTATCGATTAGGAGTTGAAGCTGGTTATTGTGAAGTCAATCCAATCGGAGCTGTGACAAAGGGTTTAAATGGCGAACAGTTAGCCGAGTTAGGCGCGATGGCTGATTCCATTGCTCGAGTTCGCATATTTAGTGATGATGGAAAATGCGTATCTGATCCGTTGCTTATGCGTAGGGCTTTAGAGTATGTGAAAACATTTAATGGTTTGATTGCACAACATGCACAGGATCCAAGATTGACTATAAATTCGCAAATGAATGAAGGAGTAGTTTCCTCTCGAATTGGTTTAGTTGGTTGGCCTGCCGTTGCCGAAGAATCCATTATCGCCCGCGATATTTTGTTGGCTGATCATGTTGGCTCACGTTTGCATATTTGTCATGTCACTACTGCTGGTGCCGTTGCTCTGATTAGGTGGGCGAAAGAACGAGGCATTCAAGTTACGGCCGAGGTAACTCCTCATCATTTACTTTTAACTGATGATTTGGTTGAGAACTATGATCCAATCTATAAAGTAAATCCGCCTCTTCGCACCGAGAAGGATGTTTGGGCACTTCGCGAAGCGCTAGCTGATGGAACTATCGATGTTGTGGCAACGGATCATGCGCCTCATCCAAGTGAAGATAAAGATTGCGAATGGCAAGCAGCAGCTTTTGGCATGGTGGGTCTTGAAACCGCTCTCTCAGTGGTTGTTGCCAGCATGATTGAAACCAAACTAATGAGTTGGGGTACCTTGATTGAACGAATGTCGACCAAGCCAGCGCAGATTGCTGGTTATGCCAATCAGGGAAGAAATCTAAAGATCGGCTCGCCTGCAAACCTATTTTTAGTGGATCCTTCTGCAAAATGGCTGGTCAGACGGGATAGGCTCAACTCCAAGAGCAAGAACACGCCTTTTGAAGGAATGGAGCTACCGGCTGTGATTACAGATGTTTTTCACAAAGGAGTTCAAACAATCGCAGATTCTAAGGTTGTTCAAATCTCTTCTAATTCTAAAGTTACGAATTCAAATAAGGATTCTGATTAGTGTTGGATCAAAAGAATGCATTCTTAGTTCTAGATGATGGTCGAATTTTTGAAGGTTATGCCTGGGCCAAGCATGGTGAAACCTTTGGCGAAGGGGTATTTACAACCGGTATGACCGGTTATCAAGAAACATTAACTGATCCTTCCTATCACAAACAAATAGTTGTTATGACAGCCCCGCACATCGGTAATACCGGTGTTAATCCCGAGGATTATGAATCAGAGCGAATTTGGGTTGCAGGATTTGTGGTGCGTAATCCATCTCCGGCACCTAGCAATTGGCGAAGTAATGCATCCCTCGAACAAACCTTGATCGACTCTAATGTTGTAGGAATTGCGGGTATTGATACCCGCGCCCTTACTAGACACATTCGTGATCGAGGTGCGATGCGAGTTGGAATCTTCAGCGATACCTCCCTAACACGCGAAGAGATGGTTGTACGCGTTCGCAAAAGTGAGCAAATGGAGGGTGCTTTTCTAGCAGCTGATGTCAGCACAAAGAAGAGTTACGTCGTTAAGCCTCCTGACGGCATTAAAACTATTTTAAAGGTAGCCGCCATCGATCTTGGAATAAAGGGAGCTACGCCAAGGTATCTAGCGCGCTTGGGTGTAGAAGTACATGTCATGCCAATGACTTCAACATTTGAAGATATTCAAGAGATTAAAGCAGATGGGGTTTTCTTATCTAATGGACCTGGCGATCCAGCAACCATGACAGATGTAATTGCATTGGTACGAAATGTTTTAAATGCAGGAATACCTTTGTTTGGAATCTGCTTTGGTCATCAGATACTTGGTCGAGCGTTAGGTTTTGAAACATATAAATTGCCGTTCGGTCATCGTGGTATTAATCAGCCAGTTATTGATTTGACGACTGGAAAAGTTGAAATCACCTCTCACAACCATGGTTTTGCAGTAGCAGCGCCAAAGGAAAGTACTTTTAATACAGTTTATGGTTCGGGCCATGTAACCCACATATCTCTAAATGATTCAGTGGTTGAAGGTTTAGCCATGAATGACACACCTGCATTTTCGGTGCAATACCATCCAGAGTCAGCTGCTGGACCACATGATTCCACTTACCTATTTGAAAGATTTGTTGATTTAATGCTTAAACCTCGCCTGCCATTTAAAGATAATTTGGTGGAGTAATGCCAAAAGATAAAAGTATAGAAAGCGTCCTTGTAATTGGCAGTGGGCCAATTGTCATCGGCCAGGCTTGCGAGTTTGATTATTCAGGTACTCAAGCTTGTCGTGTGTTGCAAAGCGAGGGGATAAGAGTAATTCTAATTAACTCTAATCCAGCAACAATTATGACTGATCCAGAGTTTGCAGATGCGACTTATATTGAACCAATCACTCCTGAGGTTATTGAGAAGATTCTAGAGAAGGAGAAACCTTCGGCGGTTTTAGCAACACTTGGCGGGCAAACAGCTCTAAATGCTGCGATGGCGTTGCATGAGCGAGGATCCTTTGAGAAATTTGGAACTAAATTAATTGGCGCAAATATTGATGCAATCAAACGCGGTGAAGACCGTGAAATGTTTAAGGCAATTGTGGCAAAGATTGGTGGTGAGTCAGCTAAATCAATAATTGCTCACACGATGCAAGAATGTTTGGATGCTGCGAGAAAATTGAATTATCCGGTGGTTGTACGCCCCTCATTTACGATGGGTGGGCTTGGATCTGGAATCGCTTACAACGAATCAGATTTACAGCAGATAGCTGGCGCAGGGTTGCGACACAGCCCAACTACAGAGGTATTACTTGAAGAATCAATAATTGGTTGGAAAGAGTACGAGCTAGAAGTAATGCGTGATCACAAAGATAATGTTGTAATTGTTTGCAGTATCGAAAATGTAGATCCGATGGGAGTGCATACCGGTGACTCGATCACTGTTGCTCCTGCAATGACATTAACTGATTTTGAATATCAGCGCCTTCGTGATTTATCAATTTTGATTATTCGTGAGGTTGGTGTTGCTACGGGAGGGTGCAATATTCAGTATGCGGTAAACCCTGCTGATGGCCGGATTATTGTGATTGAAATGAATCCACGAGTTTCAAGATCTTCAGCCTTGGCATCTAAGGCAACAGGATTTCCAATAGCAAAGATCGCCACAAAATTGGCCATTGGATATACATTGGATGAAATTGAAAATGACATCACAAAATCCACACCCGCCTCTTTTGAACCGGCGCTGGATTATGTGGTTGTTAAGGTGCCAAGGTTTGCGTTCGAAAAATTTCCAGAAGCCGATACCCGTTTAACTACAACTATGAAGAGTGTTGGCGAAGCTATGTCAATTGGAAGATCATTTCCTGAAGCTCTTCAAAAGGCTTTGCGTTCAGTTGAGAAAGCTGGATACTCCTTCTCTTTCCGAGATGGAGATCTGGATAATCTAATGAACAAGATGCGGATTCCAACAGAGTATAGATTGCAGCAAGTTCAACAAGCCTTACATCTTGGAGCAAGTATTGATGAAGTTTTTAAGGCTACCAAAATAGATCCATGGTTTCTTGGTCAGATAGTTCTTATAAATAATTTGGCCGCAGAGCTAAGTGTTAAGGGTGACTTAACGAAGGAGCTGCTGCGCGCAGCAAAGCAAATGGGTTTTTCTGATCAACAAATTGCTGAGATTAGAAATGTATCAGTTGATGAAATTTATGCATTGCGTCGTAAATTTACACTTCACCCAGTTTATAAAACAGTTGATACCTGCGCTGGCGAATTTGCCGCCCTTACTCCTTATTATTATTCAAGCTATGAAGAGGAAAGTGAGGTACTAAGTAGAACTAAAGAGGCAATTGTGATTCTTGGCAGTGGCCCAAATCGGATTGGTCAAGGAATTGAGTTTGATTATTCGTGCGTACATGCTTCATTTGCATTAAGAGCAGCTGGTTATGAAACTGTGATGATCAATTGTAATCCTGAAACTGTTTCTACAGATTACGATACTTCGGATAGGTTGTATTTTGAACCGTTAACACTTGAAGATGTTCTTGAAGTAATCAATGCAGAGATAGCAGCCGGTCCAGTTCTTGGCGTCATCACCCAACTTGGTGGACAAACACCACTTGGTTTGGCGCGTGGTTTAAAAGAGGCAGGAGTAAACATTTTAGGTACCTCACCAGCTGCCATTGATTTAGCTGAAGAACGAGGTGCGTTCGCAAAGATATTGATGGAAAATGATTTGAAAGCACCGGAGTTCGGGATGGCTAACTCTTATGAGGAAGCCGAAGTAATCGCTGCTCGAATTGGCTACCCC
>JBILCN010000030.1:0-12953 GCA_044353095.1 Candidatus Nanopelagicus sp. | reverse complement strand
GCATTTGGTCCATTGTCCAAAAATGGATCGGTTTTTATATCTTTATCAGAGCGAGATAAAGATGGTGCTTGGCGAAGCGCTCGTGAATTAGCAAAGTTGAAATTTAAAATTTATGCAACTAAAGGTACTCATGAATTTTTAAAGACAAAAAATATTGACTCTGAATTAGTACGCAAAAATTCTGATCCACAGAATTCTCAATTGTCTGCGAATGAGATAATTACCCAAGGTTTAGTACAGCTGGTTATTAATACTCCGTTGGGTCGTGGGTCCAAACATGATGGCTGGATGATTCGAAGTGCTGCAGTTTCAAGAGGAGTTCCCTGCATCACCACGATTGCGGGCTTTAGAGCAGCGGTATCTGCAATCTGTGCATTGCAAAGCTCTGATTTTGAAATTAAATCCCTCCAGGAATGGATGCGGATTTGAATCAGTTAAAAATTAACCGAAATGCCAAGCAAATCGAAGCTGAAATTATTAGCAACAAAAAAGTTGGTCCATACCACCACATGGTTTTTGCGGTTGGCGAGATAGCTGCTGCAGCTCGACCTGGTAATTTTGTTGCGTTATCAGTTGGCGGGGAGAATTCCGCTTCAGTTTTAAGACGTGCCTTTGCCATATACCGTGCAACGGATAAGGGTTTGCTTGGTGGAACTATCGAACTAGTTGTTGCCCCACACGGTTCGGGAAGTAAATGGTTATGCTCATTACAGATTGGTGATTTCGTAAATTTAATTGGACCATTAGGAACCGCTTTCGGAATTCCAAAAACGCCAGCAAACACTATGTTGATCGGCGGTGGGTATGGGTCAGCTCCGTTATTTGCTTTGGCTGAACTTTTAAAAAATCGAGGTTGCCGAGTTGATATGGTTCTTGGCGCCAGTACTGCAAACAAAATTTATGCACCCTTGGAAGGTAAGCGCAGCGTTTCGTCATTAACTTTAACAACAGATGATGGCACTGCTGGAGTGCATGGGCAGATCACCGAGTCTATTCCAAGATTAATTCGTGAATTTAATACAGAAGTAATTTACTCATGTGGTCCTATGTCAATGTTGGACAGCATTAACAAGATAGCTCAGGATTTTGATTTAGTTCACCAGTGTTCCGTTGAGGAATCTATGGCTTGTGGAATTGGTGTCTGTATGACTTGCGTAGTTCCGGTCAAAGTTAATGAAGAGATAAAGATGTTGCGTACTTGTATCGATGGTCCAGTAATGGATGGATCTATGATCATCTGGGATAAAGAAAGTCTGAAAGAAGGATTGAGTAAGTGAGCAGCTTTGATTTCACGACAAAAATTGCCAGCAAGAGGTTTAATAATCCAATCTTTACAGCCAGTGGATGTGCGAGCTCAGGACAGGAGTTATCTCAATTTTTCTCACTCTCTGAAATAGGCGCTGTTGTTACAAAATCCATAATGAGCAAACCACGAACGGGTCGAATGACTCCTCGTATGGCAGAAACGCCAAGTGGCATGCTTAATTCAATTGGTTTGCAGGGACCCGGTATCGATGTGTTCTTAAAAAAAGACATACCTTGGTTGGTTGCCAATAATTCCAAGGTTGTTGTCTCCATTGCTGGAGAAAGCGTTGATGAGTATGGAGTTTTAGCAAGAAGATTGCGCGCTGTCCAAGGAATAAGTGCGATTGAAGTGAACATCTCCTGCCCAAATGTTGAAAACCGTGGCCAAGTTTTTGCATGTCATCCAGATACTGCCAGCGCAGTAATTGAAAGTGTGCGAAGAAATATTGGTGGGGAGCTGCCCATCATTGCCAAATTGTCGCCAGATGTTACAGATATAGTTGAAATTGCTTCATCAGTTATTAAGGCTGGCGTGGATGGGTTGGCTTTAATCAATACTTTGCTAGGAATGGTGATAGATCTAAATACCATGCAACCAAAACTTGGCGGAAAAACGGGTGGATTATCCGGTCCAGCGATCAGACCAATAGCTGTACGTGCGATTTACCAAGTACATCAAGCATTTCCAAACACACCAATTGTTGGAATGGGTGGTGTTAGTAACGGTCGAGATGCCTTAGAACTTGTATTGGCTGGAGCAAGTGCGATCTCAGTAGGCACAGCAACATTTGGCGATCCAACAGCCGTTATAAAAATACGTGATGAACTTGAATCACTATTAATCGAGCGAGGCTTTAATGATTTCAAATCAGCTATTGGGTTCGCGCATCGGCAGAGCGCATGAGTTCACCAGTGATTCTGGCTTTAGATACGAAAGAGTCGGAACAAGCCCGTAATTGGATCAAAATCGCAAGACCAACAATTAATCATTTTAAAATGGGACTTGAATTTTACTTACTAAACGGTAGAGAAACAGTAGCTGCATTGCAGGAAGAGTTTGATTTTGAATTATTTCTAGATCTTAAGCTTTATGACATTCCAAATACGGTTAAGGGTGCAGTTGAATCTGTCGCCTCACTTAAGCCAAAGTTTTTAACAGTGCATGCAGCTGGGGGACCAAAGATGATCACTGCAGCTGCGCAATCTTTACCAGGTGGATCAATTGCTGCAGTTACAGTTCTCACCTCTTTTAACGATGATGATTTCAACACACTTGGTTACTTAGAAGGTATTCCTAAGACGGCAAAACGATGGGCTGAGCAGGCGATAACCGCAGGAGCAACCTCTTTAATCTGTTCACCCTTTGAAGCCGCAGCGATGAAAGCACTTGCTCCAAATTCTACGATCATCACTCCGGGAGTTCGATTACTGGGTGAATCACTCAATGATCAAAATCGCGTAATGACTCCAAAGGAGGCACTAGATAATGGCGCTGATTTTGTCGTGATTGGTCGATCAATTACATCTTGTGCAAACATTAGTGAGAAGGCCATGCAAGATAAGATCACTGAGATACATCAATTGATTTGAAAAATATGCTGCCACCAAAGTTAAGTGATGAGGCTCGTTCTGCCGCAGGCATGAAGGCGGTCAAGGCAAGGCGGGATAGAGCAACAGTAAAGCAATCTATTTCCAGCGGTTCATTATCTTTCTTTGATTTGTTTAATGATGAGCGCGAGTGTATTCAGCGTATGAGATTATTTGATGCATTGAATTGCGTTCCAGGTGTTGGCGAAAAAAGAGTTAATTTAATATTTGAGCGAACCGGAATATCTAGATCCCGTAGAATTGGCGGGGTCGGGAAGAAGCAACGCGATCTGCTTAGGGAGGAGTTTCTACTTATGAAAACTGCCCCTACGCCAGGAAAGCTTTTAGTGGTGTCAGGTCCTAGCGGTGTTGGCAAAAGCACCATTACAAACGCTCTTAAAGATTTCGATAATTTTTGGGTTTCAATCTCAGCCACAACTCGAGCTATGCGCCAAGGTGAAGTAGATGGAAAAGATTATTTGTTTGTTACGGATCAGGATTTCAACGAGATGGTTGAGAGTAATGCTTTATTAGAGTGGGCTGAATTCACTGGTGCAAAATATGGAACTCCAGCGATGCCGGTTACCAAAGCCTTAGAGAAAGGCTTGAATGTTGTTTTAGAGATTGAACTAAATGGAGCAAGACAAATCAGGAAGAAGATGAAAAATGCGGTATTGGTTTTTATCGAACCGCCTTCTTGGACAGAGCTCGAGAGTCGTTTAATGAACAGAGGTACTGAATCAAGCCAATCTTTAGAAATGCGCTTGAGCAAGGCAAAAGAGGAGTTGGGGGCTGCTTCGGAGTTTGATTTTGTGCTGGTAAATACAAAGGTAGAGCAGGTTGTCCAAGAACTGGTATCTTTAGCCCTTCGCTAGTTAAAGAAGATGATAGATAAAAATGCTAAAAATTGGAGTTTTATAAGATGAGCAATCAAGCACTCGATGGAATCACAAATCCACCAATAGATGCCCTATTAGAAAAAGCTGGTTCAAAGTACAGCCTGGTTCTTTATGCAGCTAAGCGTGCTCGACAAATCAATGCTTATTATTCTCAACTAGGAGAAGGCTTGCTTGAATATGTTGGCCCACTAGTTGAAACATACGTTCATGAGAAACCATTATCAATCGCCTTACGCGAAATCAATGAGGGCTTGTTAACGATTGAAAATTTAGAACCACAAGCTCCAACTAATACAAAATAACCAACCGCCATGTTTGTTCGTGGTCGACAAATCCTTTTAGGCGTTGGCGGTGGAATTTCAGCCTATAAATCCTGTGAACTTGTACGACGGTTACAAGATAATGGTTTTGTAGTTTCAGTAGTTCCAACGCAATCAAGTTTAAATTTCGTGGGAGTTTCTACCTGGGCCGCGCTTTCAGGCAAAAAGGTTTATACCGATCTCTGGAGTGATGTAGAAGTGGTCCCTCATATATCGCTAGCTCAGAATTGCAGCGCTATTGTCATAGCGCCAACCACCGCTGATTTATTATCACGATTAGCCCAAGGTCGAGCTGATGATCTGCTAACCAATATTGTTTTAGCTTCGACTAAGCCAAAGATTCTCGTTCCTGCAATGCATCCAGAGATGTGGTCCAACCCAGCAACAGTATCTAATGTGAATATTTTACGTGAGCGTGGCTTTTTAATTATTGAACCAGATCACGGCAGAATGACTGGAAATGATGTTGGTGTTGGTCGATACCCTGAAGTGAGTCGAATAATTGAGGAAATCAATCAACATTTACTTCATAATGCTGATTTGCTAGGCAAGAAAATTTTAATTACTGCTGGTGGTACGCGTGAGAATATTGACCCTGTTAGATACATTGGAAATAGATCCAGTGGCAAGCAAGGCTTTGCATTGGCATACGCTGCTGCAAAAAGAGGGGCGCAAGTTCATCTAGTTGCTGCAAACACTCAGCTGCCCGTGATTGAGGGAATCACGACCACTTTTGTTGAAACTGCTGAAGAAATGGCAACGGTGGTTAAGGATGAATTTCCACTCTCGGATGTTTTGATTATGAGTGCTGCAGTATCAGATTTTAAAGTTGCGCAAATTTCTGACCATAAAATTCACAAGCAGGAGTTCAAGCCGATTGATATTGTTTTGAATCCTGACATTGTAGCAAGTGTTGGATTAATAAAACAAAGCGGTCAATTTGTTGTTGGTTTTGCTGCAGAAACCTCAGCAGAAATTGAAAAATTGCAATCTGCTGGTAGGGATAAACTTCTTACCAAGGGGTTAGATCTTATTTATGTTAATGATGTATCTGATGGCAAGATTTTTGGCGATGATCAAACAACAGGTATGTTGATTGCAAAATCAGGAAATATGATTGATGTGCCGATGATCTCAAAGGACACGCTCTCTGAGATATTACTGGATCAATTACTTGTTGAGTTAGGCTGACCAAATGGAAAATCGTTTATTCACATCTGAGTCGGTCACTGAAGGACATCCAGATAAAATCGCCGACCAGATATCTGATGCAATTCTTGACTCTTTGCTTGCGCAGGATCCTAAAAGCAGGGTAGCGGTTGAAACTTTAATAACTACCGGTCAAGTTCATGTTGCAGGTGAAGTAACAACCGATGGTTATGCCGACGTAATGAACATAGTTAGAGATACTGTTTTACGTATTGGATATGACTCATCTGAAAAAGGTTTTGATGGAAATAGTTGCGGTGTTTCGATATCAATCGGTCAGCAATCTCAAGATATTGCCCAGGGTGTCGATGATGCTTTCGAAAATAGAGTTGGTTCCTCTGTAGATCCACTAGATCTTCAAGGCGCTGGAGATCAGGGCTTAATGTTTGGCTACGCTTGCAATGACACGCCAGAGTTAATGCCATTGCCGATCTCACTAGCTCATAAATTAGCAAAGCAGTTAACAGATGTTCGCAAGAGTGGTACGCTGAATTACCTACGTCCAGATGGAAAAACTCAAGTAACGATTGAATATAAAGGAGATAAGGCGGTTTCTTTAGACACCATCGTTATTTCATCGCAACATGCACCCGACATTGATTTAGAGAAAAAATTAACTCCAGAGATCAAAAAGTTTGTAATTGAACCTATTTTAAAAGATGTTGATTTAGATCTTTCAAAAGTAAAGATTTTGGTTAATCCAACTGGCCGATTCGTAATCGGGGGTCCGATAGGAGATGCTGGACTTACAGGTAGAAAAATTATTGTAGATACATACGGGGGAATGGCTCGGCATGGCGGCGGTGCATTTAGTGGAAAAGACCCATCAAAGGTGGATAGATCTGCTGCGTATGCGATGCGCTGGGTAGCTAAGAACATTGTCGCAGCCGGTTTGGCCGATAGATGCGAAGTTCAGGTTGCCTATGCAATTGGAAAGGCACAACCTGTTGGTTTGTTTATTGAAACCTTTGGTACAAACAAATTTGATTTAGGAAAAATTAGTGCAGCAGTTGATGCCGTGTTTGATTTACGACCAGCGGCAATCATCCGAGATCTGCAATTATTAAGACCGATATATTCTCAAACGGCTGCGTACGGTCATTTTGGCCGCAATCTGGATACATTTACTTGGGAGAAAACAGACCGAGTTAATGAATTGAAAGGTTTAGTAAATTAGTCAGTGGTTTCTCCACTAAAGCTCAAGCGTCAAAAAAGTCCGCGCAAAAAATTAGAGAAATTCAACGAGAATCAACTAAGTGGTTTGTTAGTTGAGGTTTTAGTAGAAACGCCAGTCTCATACTTGGAGCAAACTTATACTTACGCAGTTCCTGCTGATCTAGTTGAGGCAGCGATTGTCGGCTCTCTAGTTAAGGTTGAATACGGACACACGACCACCAAAGGTTTAATTTTGCGGTTTATAGAGGAGAAAGAAAGAAAAAAATATAAGAATGTTCTAGATGTTATCGCCGAACCAGGATTAATTGACGAGAGCAATTTTCTACATTTTCAAAAGGTTAGAGATCGATTCGGTGGAAACCTATGGAGTTTATTAAACAGTCATATTCCTCCGATTCCTGCTAAGCATAAGAGGGCTGGTGATGATTTAAACCCTAGTTCAGATAAAAAACAAATTAATCAAGAGCTTGACTTCATTGATAAAGATGATTACCAGAAGTTAACTAATGACGTGAACTTGAAATGCGCGATCTCACCCACAAATGGCTTACCTAAATTTAAAACCATGATTGAGCTTACGAAAATTCGATTTAATCTCGGTTCTGTTTTAATCCTAGTCTCTGACTTTCAAGAGTTTGACTATTTTAAGGAATATCTGATTAAAGAGTTTCAATCTTCGCTAGTCCTATTAGATTCCAGAGAGGACAGAGAGGACAGATATCAATCATTTGTTGAGGCGAATCAGAGACAACGGAAAGTTGTTCTGGCGAGTCGAAGTGGAGCTTTCACGAAGATGCCAAAAGATTCAACAGTAATTGTGGTAAATGATAATGACCCTTCACATTATGAGCAGCGATCTCCTGGATGGAATACTCGTGATGTAACGCTATTGCGCAGTAATCGAACTGCAATGATTTTTCTAAACTCCTATCATTCAATGGAAGTTAACCGCTTAATCTCGATTGGTTGGTTAGAGAAATTGGTTTTAGCTGACAAGAGCAAATGCAATTACCACAGCATGGATTCCTCATCATCATTCATATCAGTGATAAAAAAGGGTATTAAAACTGGCAGTGTTTTAGTATCAGTAGCAGAGAAAGGTTATGCAAATGTTTTTCTATGCAGCAAATGCAAGAATTTGGCTAGGTGTGATTGCGGTGGAAAGTTAAAAATTGCGAAACAGAATGCAGCCCCATCTTGTTATCTATGTACAAAAGTGGTTGATAATTGGCGCTGCGAGCATTGCGGCAATATATCGCCATTTGTGATTGGTAAGGGGATGGATCGAACTGCCGAAGAGATCGGGAAAGCGGTGCCGGGTATTAAAGTAATGATTTCTAAAAAAGACCAAGTAACTTCAATTGATCCTGATCAAAATCAGATTGTTATCTCAACCAGAGGCTCCGAGCCTTTTTCACTTTACTCTGCGGTGGTTTTACTAGATTGTGAGCGAGTTTATAACCAGGCGACATTACGAGCAGAGGAGGAGGCTAAACATTCATGGTTTGACTTACTTGCGCGCGTCAAGGATGGTGGTGATTTTTATATTTCATTAGCCAACAATCATCCAGCGACACAACAGGTATTTCGTAGGCAAAATTTCAACGAGGATGATTTGCGTCAGCGCGAGGAATCTCATTTACCGCCTTTTTATCGGACAGTAACAATTAAGGGTGAATCACATGAGTTATCAAAATTTGCAAGTAACCTAAGGAGTAATTACCCATTTTTGCTTTCTGGGCCTATTAAAATTGATGATCTGAAAAGTTATCTCATCGTCCGGGCAGATACAGTTTCAGCACCCACGTTGGTGCAACTATTAGATGATGTTGTAAAGGTCCAAGGAGTCAAAGGCAGACGTATATTTGATATCCGTTTTGATACATACAATCTATAGCCGTTCCCTAGTGGTCTTGTGTCGTATCATTGACTCATGAGCATTCAACCAATCAGGTTATTTGGCGATCCCGTATTGATTACACCGGCTGCGCCGGTGGTGGATTTTGATAAAGAGCTTCGTAAATTAGTTAAGGATCTGACTGAAACTATGCAGAATGCTCCTGGAGCAGGTTTAGCGGCTCCACAGATTGGAGTGCAGTTACGAGTTTTTGTTTGGGATGTTGACGATGAAATTGGCCATTTAGTTAATCCGTCCTTGGATTTAAGCGATGACTTACATGAAGGTACGGAAGGATGTTTATCTTTTCCAGAACTTAGATATGAAACGCCAAGAGCCTTTCGCGCAGTTGCCAAGGGATTTAATATGCATGGAGATCCCATAACGGTTGAAGGCAGTGAATTATTAGCTCGTGTTTTCCAACATGAAACTGACCATTTAGATGGTATTTTGTTTATCGATCGATTAAGCGAGGTCAACCGCAAAGCAGCGATGAAGGAGATACGTGATTCAGAGTGGTTTGGGGTTGCTTCAGAAAACGGTTTAACACCCCGGATTAAAATCTCGCCCCACGAAACATTTGGCGCTGGGTTTTAACCATTGAGGATAGCTATTGCTTCTTCCTCATTGGTATCAACCGATGCAATTGAAACTCTGGCGCAATGGCCACAAGTCGAAATTATTTCAATTATCTCTAATCCAGACAGAGCCTCTGGAAGAGGTTTGAAGTTATCAGAAAATTCATTAGCGCAATGGGCAAGTTCAAAGGGTTTAAATATTGATAAGCCTGGCAGTCAACTTGAGTTAATTGATTCGCTTAAAATGAACAAAATTGATCTACTAATCACTATCGCTTATGGCCATATTCTTTCGCAAGAAGTTTTGCAGACCCCCAAATATGGATGCATCAATCTTCATTTCTCGATTTTGCCGAAGTATCGCGGCGCTGCACCTGTTCAGTGGGCGCTTTTGAACGGAGATACAATTACTGGAATAACTGTTTTTAATCTGGATCAAGGGATGGACACGGGTCCGATACTGAGGCAGCAGATGATTGAGGTCGATAAGGATGATTCGACTAACTCACTGCTCAAGAAACTAAGTTTAGTAAGTGGCGCTCTGTTAAAAGAAAGCATTACTGGAATTAGTAATGGTGAAAAAGGAACCCCACAGTTAAATACAGATACATCATTGGCTCCGAAGATATCAAAGGAAAATGGCCGAATTAATTGGAGTTCATCCGCATCGCAAATTTACAACCAATACCGTGCTTTATTTGAAAATCCTGGAGTTTACACGCAATTAAACGGTGAGCGAGTTCGGATCAATAAATTGGTTAAAACTAATGTGCTTCTGAAAGGTGAGGGGGACTTTTCCTTGCAGGATGCCCATTTACTTGTAGCTACCAAGGATTTTGCGATAGAACTGTTATCTGTTACCCCCGAAGGTAGAAAAGAGATGAGTGGGATTGATTTTTTTAATGGCCTGAAGAGTAAAACAGGGATTACTTTTGCGTAAACCTTCCCCTAACAAAGCTCGATTATTGGCCTACGAGTTGATTACTCAGGTAAATCGAGAAGGAGCTTTTGCCAATATTAGATTGCCTGAACTTTTGCGCAAAAGTAAACTTTTATCAATTGATCGCAATCTTGCGACAGAAATTTCTTACGGAACTCTACGGATGCAGCATCGTCATGATTTTGTGGCAAAGAAGTTCATTGATCGAGATTTTGAAAGTCTAGATTCGCAGATTCAAGATCTACTGCGTATGGGAATTCATCAACTAACTCAAATGCGCATACCAGATCATGCGGCTGTCAGTGAGACGGTAGAGGTTGCTAGATATGTCGCTGGTGACTCCAAGGCCAGCTATGTGAATGCCATATTGAGAAAAGTATCGACAGATTTTGAGATCGAGGAGAGTATAAAAGATTTACCGATTGCTGAAAAGCTAAGCATTGAATACAGCCATCCAAGTTGGATTATCAATGCTTTTTATGATCAGTTGAAGAATTGGGATGAAGTTGAAGAGTTGCTTCAAGCAAACAATAAAGCTGCTAAACCAGATATTGTTCGCTGGCCTGGTAAATCATCTATCGAAGAGTTCGCCCAACTTGGCGCCCAATCTATTTCCGGTGTTGTAAATGGTTATCAGATTGAGAACATACCTTCAGAATTTGCTCCAATTATTGAGCGAAGGGCTGGCGTACAAGACCGAGGATCACAGATTGTTGTTGAAAATTTTCTAGCAACTTGGAAGCCAAACCTAGGATGGCTTGATATGTGCGCTGGTCCTGGGGGTAAAGCAGTTTATCTTTTCCATTCATTGAATGAACGGGAAGCATCGGCAGATTTTCTAGCTAACGAACCAATCCCTCATCGCGCTGAACTAGTAAAAAGGGTTGTAAATAATCAGCAGGTTGTTTCATTTGATGGCCGCGAATCAAAAAATTTCGGTAGATCATTTGATCGAATATTAGTTGATGCACCTTGTTCAGGACTTGGAGCTTTACGTCGGCGACCGGAGGCTAGGTGGCGAAGAACTTTAAAGGATCTTAAGGAGTTAGTAGTGATTCAACGAGAATTACTAGCTAGTGCCCGGCAGCTACTTAATCCAGGTGGAATGATTGCCTACGTTACTTGTTCGCCCCATCTAAGTGAAACCAAGGCTCAAATCATGAATTTCCTTGTTGATTTTCCAGATATGAAATTGGTTAATATTGGAGACTTCACCGGCTCCAATAGCACTGGAGTTTTACCAGATGGCACAGTTCAGTTATGGAGTCACCGCAACAACTCTGACAGCATGTTTATGGCTATTTTACAGAAGGTTGAATAGGAGAGCATATGAGTGATGGTTTAACTGCCCACATAAACCCAAGCATCTTAAATGCTGATTTTAATGATCTAGAGAATGAGATCGGCAAAATTGCTGATGTTTCCGACCTACTTCATTTGGATATTATGGATAACAAGTTTGTTCCAAATCAAACATTCACCTTTGAGCGAGCGGTCGAGATCATCAATTTCTCAAAGTTGGGCGTTGATGCTCATTTAATGATTGAGAATCCAGATGAGTTGGCACCAAAGTATGCGCAATCTGGTTGTAAATCAGTAACTTTTCATTTCGAAGCGGCGCTTAAAGTACCGCCCTTGATTTCAAATATTAGATCTAATGGCGCGAAAGTAGGATTGGCAATAAAGCCAAATACCAGGTTTGAAGAGATAGAAATGTATTTAGGTGATGTCGACATGTTACTGATTATGACGGTAGAGCCTGGATTCGGGGGCCAAAGTTTTATGCATGATCAGATGGATAAAGTTTGCGCTGCGCGAAGAGCTTTGGATGAGAAAAAATTGGGAAACACACTTTTACAAGTAGATGGCGGGATATCGGAGGAAACGATTTCAATTGCAGCACAAGCTGGCGCAGATTGCTTTGTTGCTGGAAGCGCGGTTTACCGTAGTGATAATCCAGCAGAAATGGTTAAGCGATTGCGTTCCTTGGCAAATCTGGCTTTTGTTAAAGGTTGAGTAACAAAATTAGAGCACGCATATCGGAGTGGGAAATCGTATATTTAGCACTCTGCTTCACAATTTCCTTAGCGTTGTAAGCAAAACTGTATCCGGCGATAGCCATCATCTGTAGGTCGTTTGCGCCATCACCAACTGCGATCGTATTTTGCATTGACACAGATTCTAATTCGGCTGTTTTTCGCAGCGCATCTGCTTTACCGATACCGTCAATGATTTGACCGGTCAGTTTTCCAGAAAGGGATGAACCCGTTACATCAAGTTTATTAGCGTAAAGATAATCAATCGAAATCTTGGCCAATGGTTCGGCGATAACATCGCTGAAGCCACCGCTGACAACAGCTACTTTATGACCCATCTCTCTGATGGTTTGTATTGTTTGAATAACCCCAGGATTAAAGGTTAGAGAAGATGAAGTTTCATTTAATGCGGTCGCAGGAAGTCCTGTTAATAAGGCAACTCTTTTTCTTAGAGATTCTTCAAAATCTATATCACCATTCATTGCAGAAGCTGTGATTTGTGCAACCTCATCAGATTTATTCGCTTTGATTGCCAATTGATCTATGACTTCTTGGGCTATAAGAGTGGAGTCCATATCGAAAACAAATAATTTCTTTGAATTCTGAAAAGCGTGCGTTGTTAAACAAAGGTCGATATCTTCTGACAAAGACATCTCTTTAATTTGTTTCTGAATCTGTTCGTAATTTAAACCTTCCATCGTCAGTTTAAATGTTATGCCGGTTAGTTCGGATAATTTTTTAAAGGAAATATCTAGAATGTTTGCTTTGATACCATGAATAAAAGTCGCAACTTTGGCTATTTTCTTGGGATCTAGTTGCGGGTCAACAACTGTGATAAATGCATGCTCCTGCAACTTGTTTTGAACATAGGGTGAGAAATCAATAGCGAGATCAATTGATGAATTTGTTGCCAACTCCATCAAATCAGATTCAATCGCCAAGGCATGGTCTGGCAGCAACTTAATCAGAATTGTTTGTAATAAACGATCGCCAGTGATTATTTGTT
>JBILCN010000023.1:0-22351 GCA_044353095.1 Candidatus Nanopelagicus sp. | reverse complement strand
GAACACTGGCAACCTTACCCTAGGCCCCTTGATCAGGTGAAATATCAGCGTTAACTTCCGGCAGATCTACCACCGGCGCCTTGATCTGCGTAACTGGATTATCTGGATGAATATCAATTCGCCACTGCGTCAGCCTTGCTGCAAGTCTGGCATTTTGACCATCCTTACCAATCGCAAGTGATAATTGGTAATCAGGGACAACAACCTTTGCTGATTTTGTTTCTAGATCTACTATCTCAACTGATGTCACCTTTGCTGGGGCAAGTGCATTAGCTACATAAGTTGCTGGATCTTCACTGAAATCAATGATGTCAATCTTTTCGCCATTTAATTCATTCATAACATTTTGAGCACGTGAACCTTGTGGACCGATTAACGCGCCCTTTGCACTAACACCTGCGCGATGTGTTCGTACCGATAACTTTGTTCGTGCACCAGCTTCGCGCGCGATTCCAACGATATCTACGATGCGATCTTTAATCTCTGGGCATTCAAGTGCAAATAACATCTTTACAAATGCCGGATGTGATCTAGAAAGTGTTACCTCTGGACCTTTTTCACCCTGCTTAACATCAACAACAAAACATTTAATTCGATCACCATGTTTATAAACTTCACCTTTAATCTGTTCAACCCCCGGCACCTTTCCTTCAACTCGGCCGAGATTTACATAAATGATTTCTGCATCTCTGCCTTGTTGTACAACTCCAGAAATTACATCGCCAACACTGCCACTGAACTCAGTTACTACCTCAAGATCCTTGGCCTCGCGCATCTTCTCTTTAATTATTTTTCGCGCAGTTTTATCAGCCAACTTGGCAAAGCCATCTGGGTTATCAGTAACGGTGTCGATGCGATCACCATCTGGTCCTAATACTGGAACATAAATTAACAACTCACCTGTCTCGCGATTTAAAACTGCTCGACCATGTGGTTTATGTTCTGGCAACGCTGCATAGGCAGCAGCTACCTCATTTTCAATTGAGCTAATTAATCGCTCTAAAGGTAATTTCTTTTCAGCTGCTAATATTTTAAGCGCTTCAACATCAACACTCACTTGTTTACCTGCTTAAACTCAATCTCAAGTGTTGCTCTCTTCATATCTGCAAAGTTAATTACTTGCTCATCAACTGTGACAGCTGATTGCGTTGAATCTTTAATCCGCCCTGTAATCTCTTTGCCATCATTTAAAATGATTTTGATTAGGCGATCTTTATTTTTTTGCCAGTGTCTTGGTTTAGTTAGTGGGCGATCTAGGCCAGGTGAAGTTACCTCTAATGTAAATGGATTATTTCCCAGCGTTGGTAGATTTTCGACAATCTCACTAATTGCCTTTGTCGCAACAGTTACTTGATCCAGGGATAAGTGGGTATCGCCATCAACAATTACAGTCAGCATGCTGCGTTTACCAGCAGAGGTAATTGCAATATCTTCTACATAAAAACCTAGGGACTCAATTATCGGTGTAATTGCGGCGGCAACCTGCTCTTTATTACTCATTCTTTCTCATCTCTATATTAAGTTTTTTTAAAGCGTTGTGGCTTAATTCTAACTTATAAATGTATCCCAAGCAACGCGCGCAATTAACAAGGTGGTAACTACAAGGAAAACTTTTCTAACCAATGAGGATCCGCCTTTAATTGCTAACTTTGAACCAATAATTGCACCCGTTACATTCGCAACCGCCATGATTAAACCTAACTGCCACCAGATATGGCCAGTTAGTTGAAAACTTAAAATCGCGCCGATATTGGTAGATAGATTGACCAACTTTGCAGTTCCAGAGGCCTTTAAGAATGCATAGCCAATTCCTGAAACTAGAAAGAAGACTAGGAAGGTGCCGGTGCCTGGGCCAAAGATGCCATCATAGAAACCAATTGTTAAACCCATAAGTGCAACAAAAAATAATCGTAAGTTATGTGTGTATTTTAAATTCTCAGCCATTCCTATTTCAGGTTTTAGCCAGGTATAGATCACAACTGCAATTAGCAAGAAAACAATAAATGGCTTGAAGAACTGCACTGGCACCGCTGCTGCAAAAAATGCACCAGCAATTGAACCAATAAAGGCTGGCACCATCATGGTAAGTGTTAATGGAATATCTGGCTTAATATTTTTAAAGTAATTACGAGCAGCAGCTGCAGTACCAAATGCTGATGGCACCTTATTTGTTCCTAATATCAATGGCAGCTCTTTATTTGGTAATCCTAAAATCAAAGATGGCAGTTGAATTAATCCCCCGCCACCTGCCATTGCATCAACAAAGCCAGCAAAGCCAGATGCGATTACAAGCAGGATGATTATTTCTAGACTCATAAGAAGATACTCATTCAGAACTGATTAACTGCGAAAAGCTTTTACAACATCACCAACTGCAACCTCTGATTTATCACCAGATTTGCGATCGCGTACCTCTACCTTGCCATCTGCTAGCGCCTTGCCAACAATGATTATCTTTGGAATACCAATTAACTCAGCATCTTTAAACTTAACGCCTGGACTTGCCTCGCGGCGATCATCAAGTAAAACTGTTAAGCCAATCACTTCTAATTCATTAGCAATTTTTTCAGCCGTATCAAATGGCAGATCATCTTTACCAGTTGCCACAATGTGCACATCAGCTGGTGCTACCTCTTTTGGCCAATTAAGTCCGATCTCATCAAATGTCTGCTCTGCAATTGCAGCAACCGCGCGAGATACACCAATTCCGTAAGAGCCCATGGTTACAACCTGTGGCTTACCTTCTTTATCTAAAACAGTAAGTCCTAATGCTTGTGCATACTTGCGACCTAATTGAAAGATATGACCAATCTCAATTGCTCGATCAATTACAACTGGCTTTGCACACTTTGGACAAGCATCCCCTGCTTTAACCTCGGCCGCTTCAATGTATTGATCAACCTTGAAATCACGACCACAAACAACATTACGTGCGTGTGTATCTTTTTTATTTGCTCCAGTTACCCAATCAGATCCCTCCACAATTCGTGGATCTGCGTAAAGTTTTAGACCGAACTCTTTTGCATTTTGTGGACCGATATAACCCTTTACAAACTTTGGATGTTTTGCAAAATCTTCATCTTCAAAGAGTGCAAGCTCTGTTACGCCAGAAAGATTTGCCTGCACACGCTTTAGATCAACCTCGCGATCACCTGGAACTAGAACACAGATTGGCTTGCCATCTGCCATAAGTAATACATTTTTTAAAGTATTAGCAGCGGTGATATTTGCTTTGTACTTTGAATTTAAAACCTCAACTAGTAGATCAATTGTTGGTGTATTTGGCGTATCTAGGATCTCAATTGCACCTGCTGCATTTGCGGTGAATGGTTTAACCACAGTTGTCATTGCCTCTACATTTGCAGCGTATCCACAATCATTACAAAGAACATATGTATCTTCACCAGTTGGGCATGGCGCTAAAAACTCTTCAGATTTTGAACCACCCATTGCACCGCTCATGGCAGAGACGATGTTGTACTTCAGTCCAAGGCGATCAAATGTTTTAATGTATGCGGCGCGATGTGCGTTATAAGAAGCTTCAAGCCCGGCATCATCTAGATCAAATGAGTAAGAGTCCTTCATTACAAACTCTCGTCCCCTGATAATTCCACTGCGCGGACGTGGTTCATCTCGGTACTTTGTTTGAATTTGATAAATAGAAAGTGGTAAATCTTTATAAGATGAAAACTCACCTTTAACCATCAAGGTAAACATTTCTTCATGAGTTGGTCCTAGAAGAAAATCATTTCCTTTGCGATCTTTTAATCTAAATAAATCTGGGCCGTACTCTTCCCATCGGTTTGTTGCCTCGTAAGGCTCCTTTGGCAACATCGCTGGAAAGTGAACCTCTTGAAAACCTGCTGCATCCATCTCTTCACGAACAATGTTTTCAATCTTGCGATAGGTGCGATAACCAAGTGGTAACCAACTGTAAATTCCGGCGGCAATTCGGCGAACATAACCGGCACGAACTAATAATCTGTGGGAAGCAACCTCAGCATCAGCTGGATCATCACGCAAAGTGCGCAGCAATAAAGTGGACATCCGCAACATGCGGGTAAGCCTACCTACTGACTAGTGCTTAGCAGAGTAGGTCCGCAATGATGGTTGATTTTGATTCAAATTTTCTTAATTTGGCGCCTGATTATTTGGCTTTAACCTTGTCCAGATTGTCGCCGTTGTACCTGAGTGTCAGGGTGAAGCCTGAAAGATTTCGGGAAGTAATAATCGATGCATCGCCAGAATCATTTGTATTCACTCTATAGGTAATTGATTTAAAGCCTTTTCTGGTTGCAGAAATAATTAACCGCTCTTCGGAAACATTAGAGGAGATTACTAGCTGATACTTTCCATTCGATCTCTTACTAACACCAAGAGTTGCAGAAGGATCTTCTTCTTCACCATCATCTTCAACAGCCGTTACATTTGGGTTCGATTTTGGAGTTGGTGTTGGTGTTGGAGTTGGTGTTGGTGTTGAAGAAACTGTCCGCGTTTCTGAGGGCGTTGGAGTTGGTGTTGAAGAAACTGTCCGCGTTTCTGAGGGCGTTGGAGTTGAAGATACTGTGCTGGTCTCTGAGAATGTAGGTGTTGGAGTTGGTGATGGTGTTGGAGCTCCTAAAGTTGTAAAGCTCTTCGACGACGTAAAGCTAGAGCCAGCAATTGATCCATTTATTGTAAATTGATAAGTAGTACCAGCAGTTAGTCCAGTTAAATTATATGCAACGCTATATTGGTTTCCACCATTATTACCTGTGCAAGAAGACATAGAATCAATCCATACGGGTGCGTAGGTTCCAGAATTTATTACACCTGATGGGCCAGAAACTGAATAGGAATAACTTAAATTATCTCGCTTTGGGTACAACATTGATCCTGATGGCGATTCCAAACATGTGACCCACTGAATTTGGTTCTGGCTATCGGCAACCCCGTCCTGTCTTCCGTAAATTTCAGATGTCCTACCACTTATTAGCCATATACCTACATTAATCTGGGAGTTAGCATTCGAAATAGGTGCAAGCATCGAAAGAAAAAATGTTAATACAGCTACTTTTACAATTCTCTTTAGCATCCTGACCTCCGTGATTGAGTATCCTCTTATTGGTGGTGATAGTAAAGCCAATAGCTAACAATAATTAATGAATGAGTGATGGCTCTTAAGGCAAATTTATGAGGTAATTACAGTTGGTTCACCTGAAGCGACACCAGCGGCTTCCATCTCATCGGCAAGGCGCATTGCCTCTTCAATTAAGGTTTCCACGATTTGTGCCTCAGGTACAGTTTTAATTACTTCACCCTTTACAAATATTTGACCCTTACCATTTCCAGATGCAACACCAAGATCTGCTTCACGAGCTTCACCCGGTCCATTAACAACACAACCCATTACTGCAACGCGAAGTGGAACTGTCATTCCTTGTAATCCTGCTTGTACCTTTTCAGCAAGTGAGTAAACATCTACTTGGGCGCGACCACATGAAGGACAAGAGACGATTTCGAGTTTACGTTGACGTAAATTTAATGATTCAAGAATTGAGATTCCAACCTTTACCTCTTCAACCGGAGGTGCTGAAAGTGATACTCGAATTGTGTCGCCAATTCCTTCGGCTAACAAAATACCAAATGCAGTTGCAGATTTAATTGTGCCTTGGAAAAGTGGTCCTGCCTCTGTAACACCAAGATGTAATGGGTAATCACACTTTGCAGCTAGCAAACGATAAGCCTTAACCATCGTTACTGGATCATGATGTTTTACCGAGATTTTAATATCAGAGAAACCATGCTCTTCAAATAAGGATGCCTCCCATAACGCAGATTCTGCTAATGCTTCTGGTGTTGCCTTGCCATACTTTGCTAACAATCTTGGATCTAGTGAGCCAGCGTTAACACCAATTCGAATTGGAATACCGGCATCCCCGGCCGCTTTAGCAACCTCTTTAACCTTGTCATCAAATTGTTTAATATTTCCTGGATTAACTCGAACTGCAGCACAACCGGCATCAATGGCTGCAAAAATGTACTTTGGCTGAAAGTGAATATCAGCAATTACTGGAATCTGTGATTTTTTTGCAATCTGTGCAAGTGCATCTGCATCATCTTGTGATGGAACTGCAACTCGAACTATTTGGCAACCAGATGCGGTTAATTCAGCGATCTGTTGCAAAGTGGAGTTCACATCTGATGTAAGTGTGGTGCACATAGATTGAACTGAAACTGGTGAATCACTGCCAACTAGAACTGAACCAACCTTTAGTTGTCGTGTTTTACGACGAGGAGCGAGTGTTGGAGGTGGCGCCGATGGAATTCCGAGATCAACCATGGCCTTACTTTAACCTAATCAGAGATTTAATCTAATTGGATTGAAGATATCGGCGGCGAGTAAAACAATTGATAAGCCAGCCATAATTACAAAGACCACCATCGTGATTGGCGTTAGCCGCTCTACATCAATTGGTGCCGGTTTCGGCAAGCCCCTTCGCTTTGCGATGAAGTTGCGGAGTCCATCTGCAATCGCAACCGCCATGTGACCTCCATCTAGTGGAAGAAGTGGTAGCAGATTAAACATACCGACAAAGATATTAAGTGAGGCCACAATTAAAATAAAGGTGGCGATCTTTTCAGTAGTAGTTAACTTGTCAGTACTTGCAGCTTCACCACTTACACGTGCAACACCTACTACTCCGACTAGGCCTTCTGGATCTCGTTCGCTAGTACCAAATGTTTGTGACAATAGATCTGGAATCTTGGTTGGCAATGTAAGCAAAGCGGTAACTGAGTTTTGCAGTATCTCTCCAGTAAAGGAGAAGGCTCGCTGCGTTGCAGCGATTGGATTAAATCTAATTGTGCCAACCTCATTGATCACACCAATCACACCAATTGGTTGGCCATCAACCATTCGAGTAGCTGGAGTTAGTTGAATTTGTAATTGATCACCATTGCGATCAATTGATAAATTAAGTGGCTTTCCTGCGCTGGCGCGAATTACGGTTACCGCGTCCGACCAAAGTTCAAAGCTTTGACCATCTATTTTTACAACCTTATCTCCGGCAATTAGGCCAGCATTTTTCGCTGGTGATGGAGTTGAGGTAGAGCTGCAAACTTCGGTTGCAGTTTGCGGCACGCATTGTGTTACCTCTTTAACCTGATTGGTAACTGAGGTAATGCCAACAGCACCAAATAAGGTTAGAAGTAGTACAAAACCAATTACAAAGTGCAGAAATGAACCAGCACCTAAAACAATTAATCTTTGGGTAATTGTTCCTTTTATAAAGGCGCGGTGAGCATCCGCAGGTGCTAACTCTTCACGCGGTGACATGCCGACAATTCGACAGTATCCGCCAGCTGGAATTGCCTTGATACCAAACTCTGTTTCACCACGTTGGGTTGACCAAATCTTTTGCCCAAAACCTAAGAAAAACTCAGTCACCTTCATGCCAAATTTTTTCGCAGTTAAATAATGGCCAGCCTCGTGGATCATTACTGAAACTAACAACGCAACTACAAATGCCAAGATGCCCAATAGGGACAACATTTAAATTAGCTCCTTAATTAAGCTCTCTGCTTTACTGCGCGCACTTTGCTCGATAGCACTGACATCAGCGATATCTCTAATTGTAGTTGGGGTATTACTTCCATGCAGTTGTACAACCTGCTCAACGATCTCAATTATTGCTGTGAACTTGATCTTACCTGCTAAGAATGCAGCAACTGCTACCTCATTTGCAGCATTAAAGACTGCAGGCAATCCACTTCCTAACTCACCACATCTTCTTGCTAAATCAATCGCTGGATAACGCTCATTATCAACTGGTGAAAAATTCCAGGTATGTGATTGCGTCCAGTTGATTGCAGCTGTTGCTTTGTTAATGCGATCTGGATACGCCAATGCATAGGCAATTGGCCCTTTCATATTTGGCGGTGATGCTTGCGCAATTGTTGAACCATCATTGAACTCAACCATTGAGTGCACTACAGATTGTGGATGAATTACCGCCTCGATTGCACTGTACGGCAGATCAAATAGGTAATGCGCCTCGATAATCTCTAGACCTTTATTTACTAATGTTGCTGAATTAATTGTTACAACCTCACCCATCGACCAGGTTGGATGATTTAGCGCATCCGCCACACTTACATCTGTTAAATCTGCGCGATCTCTAAATGGTCCACCACTTGCCGTTAAAATTAACTTTTTAACATCACTTGGCTTGCCAGCAAGCATCGCTTGGAAAATTGCACTGTGTTCTGAGTCAACTGGAAATAGATTTTCGCGACCAAACTTCATTACTAAATCACCGCCAGCAACAAGTGATTCCTTATTTGCTAGCGCCACCTTGTTTCCAACACCAAGTGCTGAAAGTGTTGGACCAAGGCCGATTGATCCAGAGATGCCATTTAAAACTATGTCACATGGCAGAGCAGCTATTTCTACCGATGAGTTATCGCCATCAATTACCTGAACCCCGTTAACCGCCGGGGCTGGGGCCATGCTGCCCACAATCGGAACATTAAATTTCTTTGCCTGCTCCATTAATAATTTAGGATTTTTTCGGCCCGCACTCATGCCAACTATGCGAAATTTATTTGGGTTTGCTGAGATTATTTCTAGCGCCTGAACCCCGATTGAGCCGGTCGAACCCAGCACCACTACATCTCTTATACCGCTCACCTGCGTATAGTATTTAACCATGTACTCAGAGGCTAAATCACCGCTCGCACAAAAGCGCAATCTTGTTACTGCAATCCCCGGCCCTAAATCACAGGCGTTAATTGAACGTCGTAAAGATGCTGTTTCAGCATCCCTTGGAATGGCGATGCCAGTGTTTATCGAGCGAGCAGATGGTGCAATTATTCTTGATATTGATGGCAACTCAATTATTGATTTAGCTGCTGGAATCGCAGTTGTAAATGTTGGTCATGGAAATTCTAAGGTAATTGAAAATGTAAAGCGCCAAATTGATGCCTTCACACATACCTGTTTCATGATTGTTCCTTACATGGGTTACATAGAAGTTTGCGAAGCGCTAAACCGTTTAACACCTGGAAAGTTTAAGAAAAAGTCTGTACTAATGAACTCAGGTGCTGAAGCAGTAGAGAATGCAGTAAAAATTGCCCGTAGTTACACCAAGCGCCAAGCAGTTGTTGTATTTGAACATGGCTACCACGGTCGCACTAACTTAACGATGGCAATGACTGCCAAGAACATGCCTTACAAAGATAGTTTTGGTCCATTTGCACCAGAGATTTATCGCATGCCAATGGCTTATCCATTCCGCTGGAATGGTGATCAATCTAAGTGTGCGCAAGAAGCACTTGAGATGATTACTCATAAAATTGAAAAAGAGATCGGTGCTAAAAATGTAGCTGCGATCGTAATTGAGCCAATTCAAGGCGAAGGTGGATTTGTTATTCCGCCAAAGGGCTTCCTGCCTGGTCTTGCAAATTTTGCAAAAGAGAATGGCATTGTCTTTATTGCAGATGAGGTTCAAACTGGATTTGGTCGAACCGGTCAGATGTTTGCAAGTGAAGATGAGAATGTAGAGCCGGATATCATCACAACAGCTAAAGGAATTGCTGCTGGTCTGCCGCTATCTGGTGTAACAGGAAGAGCTGAAATTATGGATTCAATTCACCTAAGTGGTTTAGGTGGCACCTACGGTGGAAATCCAATTGCCTGTGCTGCTGCCCTTGGCGCAATTGAAACCATCGAATCTGAAAATTTAGTAGAGCGTGCAAAAACTATTGGCAAGATTATGAATGATGCGCTAAACGCCATGGCAAAGAAGTACCCAATTATTGGTGAGGTTCGTGGTCGTGGCGCTATGCAAGCAATTGAGTTAGTTAAGCCAGGAACAGATGAGCCAAACTCAGAGGCACAACTTGCCATAATTAAATTCTGTATCAGTCAGGGTGTATTGATTATTTCAGCTGGTACTTATGCAAATGTAATTCGCTTACTGCCACCACTTACAATTAATGAAGATCTGCTTCGCGAAGGTCTGTCTGTACTTGAAGAGGCAATCGCTTCAATTAAGTAAGTTCTAGCGATCCAATAGGTTCCGAGTTGGTGAGTAAGTTCCGCCAGATTTCTTCAATGCAATTGCACTTAACGCCTCTAGTACTACTCGGTTAGCCAAGATTGCGGTGATATCACTGCTGTCATAAGCAGGTGCAACCTCAACAACATCAACTCCAACAATTGGTAGCTCTAAACAGATTCGGCGGACCGCTTCTAGTAATTCACGGCTAGTCATGCCACCTGGTTCAGGTGTGCCAGTGCCGGGCGCCATTCCTGGATCCACAACATCAATATCAACCGATAAAAATACGCCGTCACATTGATCAGTCAGAATTGCAAAGGATTCATCTAGAACGGTTTTCATGCCGCGATGATGAATCTCTGTCATCTCATATGACTTCATTCCTTTTCCAGCCATCCAATTTAAAGTCTTCTCATCTGGCCAATATCCACGAAGTCCTAATTGCAAGAAGCGATCACCACGAACCGCGCCTGATTCAATCAACCTGCGCATAGGTGTGCCATGACCAATCAGCGCACCATAATGATCCTCACCAGTATCAGCGTGTGCATCAAAGTGAATCATCGAAACTTTTCCCTTACCTAAATGATTAGCAACACCTGTCACATCAGCCGATGCGATTGAATGATCCCCACCTAATACAACTGGAATTGCACCAGCTCTTGAGATCTTCTCAGTTGCTACTTCTAATACTTTAAGGGATGCAACTAAATCTCCACCCGGCATTAATAAATCACCAGCATCGTAAATCTTTAACTTTTGTAATGGATCAATTCGCATTGAAAGATGTGGTCGCAGTCCATCATGTGGCAGGTAATCGCCCATACGTATTGCTTGTGGTCCCATCTTGGCGCCACTTCGGTGTGAGGTTCCGCTATCAATTGGTGCACCAACAATAATTACATCGGCACCTTTATAGCTTTCTGGCTTATCTAAATCACAACGAGGAATTCCTAGGAAAGTGAAATCAGGTCCATACATATTGCCGATGTTGGTCATGAATTGAGTATATATCTAATAAATTAAATGAACCGAATCAATTTAGCGGTGTTAATGCATTTGCTACCAAGGCTGGACATTGTTGACCAGGGGCAACTAATGGTTCAAAGTGCCACCATTCATTTTCATAGACTCGACATAAACCAAATTTATAACCATTTATTTCAAGCCATTGGGCACCTGGTTGACCCATTGGGTAGTTAACATCTAATGCAATTCCCTTTGGATGATGTGAGAGGTCTGGTGGTAATACCCATTTACTTGCCTCCTCCACAGTTTTATATTTTTTAACTGCTTCATTAAACAAAACAAGTTGTCTCTCTTTGCTTCTATAACCAGAGGTAACATAAATATCTACTCCCTCTAATTCTGCTTGAGCTTGCGCTGCTAGAAATCTAATTTTCACCTTTGAATTTAAATCAAAAACTTCTTCACTAGGTGCAGTAATTTGTGTTGAGCCAAGTGATTGCTCTTCTTTCATGCATCCGATTGTTTCCGTACTTTCCCAAAAGTAATTGGTGGTTTGCTCAAAGCACCACAACGGTGTTTCAACAATCAGCTCTCTTTCACTGCGTGCTAAAGAATCATCGGTTTCGTAGTAAATAGCGGATATAAAAAGAATGGCTAAAAAGGCGGATATGAAGATTGATAGATATCTCTTCTGCACCGAGGAAGTTTAATTAGTTGTTACAAATCTTTCAATAGTACAAATTTGAATTAGAAAGAGAAGTTAAACCTTGTTCTTACTTTTGCGCTTGCTTGAAAACACTTGTCCAACAATCACAATAGCCAAAGCAATGAAGAACATCGCTGCACCAATCACATTTGCTTGTGCTGGAACTCCTCTAATAGCTGAGGTATAGACAAACTTTGGAAAGGTTATTTCAGTACCAATTGTGAAGTTGGTAATGATGTAATCATCAAA
Organism: Candidatus Nanopelagicus sp.; assembly: GCA_044353095.1. GTDB lineage: Bacteria > Actinomycetota > Actinomycetes > Nanopelagicales > Nanopelagicaceae > Nanopelagicus. The sequence continues at coordinate 10,384 of JBILCN010000023.1, read as the reverse complement.
TGAAAGACTAAATGCTAAAAGTGCAGCTGCTGCAATACCTGGTGCAACTAATGGCAATGTAACTCGGCGGAAGGTTTGCCATTCATTGGCGTAAAGATCCATTGCTGCTTGCTCAAGCCGTGGATCAAGGGATGCAATTCGCGCCTTAACTGTTACAACCACAAAGGAGATACCAAACATGATGTGGGCGATGATTGTTGTTACAAAACCAGTATCAATTCCTAATCCAATAAACATAGTTAGCAGTGATGCGCCAAGGACAATTTCAGGGGTTGCCATTGGCAAGAAGATTAATAGGTTTGTAGATGAGCGACCTTTGAAATGATATCTGCCTAGCGCAAAGGCGATTAAGGTTCCTAAAATTGTGGCAAATATTGTTGAGGTCAAACCAATCTTTAATGAGTTACCAAGTGCAGTACAAATTTCAGGTGCACCACATGGGTTTGCCCAGTTTTTAAAAGTAAAACCCTTCCAGGTTAGGTTGCTTTTACCGCCATCATTAAATGAAAAGGCGATGGTGTAAATAATTGGAATGAAAATATATGTGAATGCTAGGAAGGCGTAGATCCTAATTAAATTTTTAGAGGCCCAGCGCTTTACCGATCTCATACTAACTCCTCAGTACCAGCTCTGCGGATATAGAAAGTGACTAAAATTAATATCGCTACCATCAATGTAAAAGAGAGCGCTGCCGCACTTGGGTAATCAACTATTCGGAAATAATAAGCATCAATTACATTACCCAGCATCTTGCTCTTTGGATCTCCCAAAATTGCCGCATTTATGTAATCACCGGCTGCTGGAATAAAGGTTAACAATGTGCCAGCGACAACACCTGGCATCGAAAGTGGCAGTGTTACTTTTCTAAAAGTAGTTAATCCATTTGCATATAGATCCCCGGCCGCTTCCATGGTGCGAGGATCAATTCTTTCTAAGCTGGCATAAAGTGGCAGCGTCATAAATGGCAAGAAGTTATATGTAAGACCAGTAACTACCGCAAATGGTGTTGCGGTAATTGTGGTGGTGTCACCAATGATTGAAACTGCTCGAAGAACTGAGACAACCGGTCCCTCCTCACCCAAAATTTGTTTCCACGCAATTGTGCGAAGTAGGAACGACGTAAAAAATGGCGCGATAACCATGACCAGCAATATATTTTTGTATCGACCAGATTTAAAAGCGATTGCATATGCCAATGGATAAGCAATTGCTAGCGCCAAAATAGTTGCCAAGGTGGCGTATAGAAATGAGCGGTAGAACTGATCTTTACTTGCTAGGAAGGCGTCGATGTAATTTTGAAAACGATAAGTTTGTTCAAACAAACCGATCTCACCAGCAGAAGTCTTAGTTGAAGTAGCGCCTAATTGCAGAATTGGAAAGATAAAAAAGATGCTTAGCCAGAGTAAGCCAGGCGCTAAAAGCAGATAAGGAATTAGTGAGCGATTGTTCTTTAAACCTTTTAACTTGTTAGTGGTTTTTTGAACATGCAGAAATGCCACTGTTAGTGAGCTCCTGCAGATGCATCTTGACTGCCATCTAGGCCAAAGGTAAACATTGGCTCCCAAGAAAGAACAACTTTCTCACCCTTTTTTAGGAAATCAGAGTCATCATCATTTTGTTCAAAGACCATTAACTCTTTGCCCCATGGCATCTCTACTTGGTACTGAGTTGAAACACCGATGTATGAAATATCAGAGACCACACCACCAGTTAATACATTGCCGGTAGCACCCTTACCTTCTGGTGCAATTCTAAATTTTTCAGGTCTAATACCAGCCAAAATTGACGCACCCGTTGCTGAAGAACGACGCTTAGGCATTGCAATTTTATTGCCATATAAATCAACAATTAAATTGTCGCCATCATTGCCGCTAACAGTTCCGGGAATTAAATTAGATTGACCTAAAAAGTTAGCAACAAAAGCTGTCTTTGGTGAATCATAAAGATCATCCGGTGAGCCCATTTGCTCGATCTTGCCATTATTCATAACCGCAATCGTGTCTGCCATCGTCATGGCCTCTTCTTGATCATGAGTTACATGCACGAAAGTAATTCCGATTTCAGTTTGAATCCACTTTAATTCAATCTGCATCTGCCGGCGCAGCTTAAGGTCAAGAGCGCCAAGTGGCTCATCAAGTAAAAGCAGTGCTGGACGATTAACAATTGCACGAGCAACTGCAATACGTTGTTGTTGACCACCAGATAATTGACCTGGTTTGCGCTGAGCTAATTGTGGTAATTCAACTAAATTTAAAACCTTATCTACCTGCTCTTTAATTAAATCATTAGAGATTCCACGTCGACGCAATCCAAATGCGATATTTTCATAAATGGATAGATGTGGAAATAATGCGTAATTTTGAAAGACAGTATTAACCGGGCGTTGATAAGGTTTCATATCGGTGATCTCAGTTGTACCAACATGAATTGAGCCAGAGGTTGGCTCTTCTAATCCAGCAATCATTCGCAAGGTTGTGGTTTTGCCACAACCTGATGGACCAAGCAATGCGAAGAAAGAACCTTTGGCAATGGTTAAGGAGAGATCATCAACTGCCACAAAATCCCCAAATGTCTTTGTGAGATTACGAAGGATTAAATCCCCGCGTGCAGAGGTAGATGCATCCTGCGCCATTTACCGAGCCCCCTTAAAAAAACTAAATCTAAATTTAGATATTGCCAGATGCTTCTTGGAAAGCAGTCTGGAAAGAGGTCTCTTCAGCAACTGTTAAGTCACGGAAAATATTTAAGCGAGATAATGTTGAAGCTGATGGGAAAATAAACTCACTCTTTGCAAGATCTGGATCAATACTCTCCATCGCCTCCTGTGCACCCTTTACTGGTGTTACATAATTTATGTAAGCAGCAGCGGTAGCAGCAACAACTGGGTCGTAGTAGTAATTCATCAACTTACTTGCCTCTGTTGCCTTAGTGGATGTCACTGGAATCATGAAGTTATCGCCAGAGATAGTTCCACCTGATTCTGGAATTGCGAAATCAAATTTGCCATCATTTTCGAGGGCTAATTGGAAGATATCGCCAGACCAGCCAATTACTGCAACTGCATCTCCGTTACCAAGATCCTGTACATAATCATTTCCTTTTACTTGACGGATAAATCCATCTGCAATCTTGCCCTTCATGAAATCAATTGCATTCATAAATTGGTCTTCAGTAAATGGCTTTGCAATATCTACACCTTGGTACTGCAAAATAATTCCGATGGTGTCGCGCATTTCAGATACCACTTCAACCTTGCCCTTGTTGGCAGGTGCAAATAATTGTTCTACGGATTTAATTCCACCAGGAATCTTTTCTTTATTCCAACCAAAGCCACCCATAATTCCCTGGTAGGTCAGTGTCTTCTTGCGACCTGGATCAAATGATGGATTTAATAATGAATCAAGAATATTTACCTTATTTGGCAGAGCTGCTGCATCTAGATCTTGTAGGTAACCAAGACGTGCCCAACGAGCTGTCATCCAGTCAGTTAAGGTAACAATGTCATAACCAATATCTTTACTTGCTTGCAGCTTTGGTTGCAATGGTGCATTGAATTCATCGTTGTCATTAATTACTTCGCTGTACTTAACATCAATACCGCTTTGTTCAATAAAAGCTGTCAATGTTGGAAATGAAGTTCCATCCTCTGATAAATCTAAATACTCAGGCCAATTTGCCCAGCGAAGTTGATCTGTGCCACCGCCGCCACTGCTACATGATGCAAGTGCAAGCGCTGCACCTGCGCCACCAACTCCTGCCAACACAGTTCTGCGTGATAATGATCTAGAAATTAAGTTTTTAATCTCTGATGGAATTGAATTATCTGCCGCTAACTTATTTAACTTATTCTTATTTGTGTTGTTTGTGTTGGAGCTGTTGTTGGTCATCGCACCACTTTCTGATCAGGGCCGAGGGACTCGGTCACTTGGATTAGCGAAATCCTAGACCCCAAAAGCGCTGCTGTTAAGCATTTATATTGGTCATTACATGCTTAATTCTGGTGTAATCCTCGAAGCCATAGCCTGAGAGATCCTTACCAACTCCAGATCGACCAAATCCACCATGTGGCATCTCTGCAACCAGTGGAATATGAGTATTGATCCAAACACAACCAAAATCAAAGGCCTTTGCTAGACGCATCGCACGGCCATGATCCTTTGTCCAAACACTTGAGGCAAGACCATACTCAACCCCATTTGCAAACTCGATTGCCTGGGTCTCATCTGAGAACTTTTGAACTGTAATTACTGGACCAAAGATCTCATTTTGAATGATCTCATCATCTTGCTTTAGGTCAACCACAACAGTTGGTGCAAAGAAAAATCCTAGGCGATCTAGTACCGCACCCCCAGTAGTTACCTTGGCATGAGCTGGCAGGCGATCAATAAAGCCTTTTACTCGCTCTAGTTGATTGGCGTTATTTACTGGGCCAACTAATACATCCTCATCTGGATTTCCTACTGCAATTTTATCTTTTGCTTGCTCAGTTAATAATTGCACAAATTTATCGTAAGCACTTGCTTCAACAATTACTCGAGTTGCAGCGGTGCAATCTTGACCAGCATTAAAGAAGCCGGCTACTGCAATACCTTCAGCGGCGGCTTGCAGATCAGCATCTGCAAATACAACAACAGGTGCTTTGCCACCAAGTTCTAGGTGCACTTTTTTCACATCATCTGCTGCAGACTTTGCTACCTCAATACCTGCGCGAATTGAACCTGTAATTGAAACCATCGCCGGAATCTTGTGCGAAATTAAAGCACGTCCAGTATCACGTTCACCACACACAACATTAAATACACCTGCTGGTAAAAATTCGCTCATAATCTGCGCCATAAATAAGGTTGAAGCTGGCGTGGTGTCAGATGGTTTTAATACAACAGTATTTCCAGCAGCAATTGCTGGCGCCCACTTCCAGACCGCCATCATCATTGGGTAATTCCACGGTGTTACCTGCGCACAAACACCAATTGGTTCACGGCGCACAAATGAGGTCATGCCATTCATATATTCACCAGCTGATTTACCTTCTAGGTTTCGAGCAGCACCTGCGAAGAATCTGATCTGATCAATCATTGGCGGAATCTCTTCACTCATGGTGATAGCAATGGGCTTGCCACAATTTTCTGACTCGATTGCAACTAATTTTTCAGCATTTGCTTCAAGTGCATCTGCAATTTTAAGTAAGGCTTTTTGGCGAGTAGAAGGTGTGGCATCGCGCCACTCTGGGAATGCGGCAGCGGCAGCTTTTAATGCTGCATCAACATCTGCTTCATTTGAGTTGGGTGCAGTAGCAAAGACTTTACCGGTTGCTGGATTTACTAAATCAGTTGTTTTGCCAGATTTAGAATCTACCGACTGACCATTTACAAAATTCTTTAGCGCCTTCACTTTAAAGCCTTTCTACTTCTAACTTATTTTTTGGGCAAACTTACTTAGCCGAGGATACTTCGGCCGCTGCTAATTGACCACATGCCCCATCAATCTCACGGCCACGGGTATCTCGAACTGTTACTGGCACCCCATAACCTTCCAGGATCTCAACAAACACTCGTTCATCATCTGGCCTGGAGGCGGTCCACTTTGAACCTGGGGTTGGATTTAGCGGAATTAAATTTACGTGTGCATTTTTATTCTTAAGCAAGCGACCAAGTAAATCTGCTCGCCATGCTTGATCATTAATATCTCTAATTAATGCATACTCAATCGAGTAGCGTCGCCCGGTTTTTGCTTCATAACGATCTGCTGCTTGTAAAACCTCACGCACTTTCCAACGAGAGTTAATTGGAACCAAAGAATCTCTCAGTTCATCATCAGGGGTGTGCAGTGAGATAGCAAGAGTTACTGGAATGTCCTCATCAATTAATTTATCAATTCCACTGACCAAACCAACAGTTGATACGGTTACAGACCGAGCACCAATCCCAAGACCATTTGGTTGTGGTGAGGTTAAATTTCTAACTGATTGCATTACTGGTTTGTAATTAGCAAGTGGTTCACCCATTCCCATAAAAACCACATTTGATAATCGAGTTTCACCCCCTGGTAACTCACCAGCGGCGCACGCCTTTGCCGCCATAACAACTTGGGCGGTAATTTCACCTGCAGTTAAGTTTCGAGTTAATCCTGCTTGCCCAGTTGCGCAAAATGGACACTTCATTCCGCAGCCGGCTTGGGATGAGATACAAACTGTGGTGCGATCGGTGTATTTCATTAATACTGACTCAACCAATACGCCATCATGTAATCGCCAAAGATCTTTTCGAGTCTTGCCACCATCACAGGTAATCGAGCGAACTAATGTAAGTAATTTAGGTAAAAACGCATCAGCTAGTGGTTGGCGAAGCTCTTTTGGAATATCACTCCAGAACTCTGGATCATCGTTGTAATGTGTAAAGAAGTGAACCGCTAATTGATTGGCGCGAAAGGCTGGCAACCCCAACTCTTCGGCCCGTTCTTTACGCTGGGCCACAGTTAAATCAGCTAGATGTATAGGTGCTTTCTTTTTCTCAGCTGGTGCATCAAAAACTAATTCAATCACTAGAGGTACCGATTAATTAATTCAAAAGCAAACCAAACAGCTGGTGCGGTAAAGAGTGCTGAATCCAAGCGATCCATAATTCCGCCATGACCTGGCAGTAAGTTAGACATATCTTTAATAGCTAGATCTCGCTTGATGGCGCTTTCAATTAAATCACCACAGGTGGCGGTAACAACAGTCATCAAACCAATTGCACTTCCTATATACCAAGCCACATCAAAGGTGTAATGGAAAATTAAGGCGCCACCAATTAGTGATGCGATTAAGCCGCCAATTAAACCTTCCCATGATTTCTTTGGGCTAATACTTGGTGCCATCTTGTGTTTACCAAAGATGACTCCGGCAAAATAGGCGAAGGTATCGTTACAGGCGATCAAAATAACTAGTGCCAATATTCGCTCGCCGCCATCTGGGTTATTTGCCAGCAACAAAATAAATCCACCTAGAACAGCTAAGTAAAATACCGAGAAAACTGCTGAGGTAGATCGCTTAATAAAATCTTTTTGCGAGATAAGTAATAGCAAAAACATCAAAATTGGAATTATTAATCCAGTTGATACCGCTAATCCTTCAGTATCACCAAACCACGAGGCGAGCAAAATAATTAAGGTAGCTGCAATAATTGGTAGATCAGGTAATTCAATCCCACCAGTTCGGTAGGCATGGGTTAACTCGCGTACGCCTAAGGAAATGACTATGCAGATTAAGGCTAGAAATAAAAGTGGTTGTAGGTAGATTGAACCAAAGATTAAGGTAAGTAAAAGTAGGGAAACTAAAATTGAAGGCAGTAACTTACGGCCTGCGCGTTTATTTATCGCATCATTAATTGAATGCAGATCAGCCATTTTTAAACTTCTAGCAGTTCAGCTTCTTTATGCTTTAACAACTCATCAATCTTTGCCACATGATCTGAGGTAACTTTCTCGAGCTCTTTTTCAGCACGAACTAAATCATCTTTACCGACCTTGCCATCTTTCTCAAGTTTTTCCATTGCCTCTTTTGCAATTCGGCGAACACCGCGGATGGCAACCTTTGAATCTTCAGCCTTTGATTTTGCAACCTTAATAAACTCTTTGCGGCGCTCCTCAGTTAACTGTGGAAAGTTAACTCGAATTACAACACCATCAGAGCCCGGGTTTACGCCAAGATCTGAATCACGAATAGCTTTTTCAATTGCAGCAAGAGCGCCTTTATCGTAAGGAGTAATTAATGCCAGCCTTGCCTCGGGTACCTGAACAGTTGCAAGTTGAGCAAGTGGAGTTCCGGTGCCGTAATAATCAACCATCAACTTAGCGAACATTGCAGGATGTGCCCTGCCAGTTCTAATTGCTGAAAAATCCTCTTTAGCAACATCAATTGCTTTATTCATCTTGGTATTGCAATCAGCTAGTTGGGTATTTAAATCAGACATTTAAGACTCCTTTAAGTAATCGCAATCCTAGTTAAGAAACTAGAGTTCCGATACTTTCTCCCTTAACCGCTCGCCTAATGTTGCCATTTTCCTTCAGATCAAAGACCACAATCGGCAAATTGTTCTCACGGCACAGCGCAAAGGCGGCAGCATCTGCAACCGCTAGTGATTTAGATAAAACCTCATCATAGGAAATGCTTTCATACTTGGTTGCACTCTTATCTTTTCTTGGATCTGCGTTGTAAACGCCATCAACACCAGATTTTGCAAGTAGCAATGCATCAGAACCAATTTCAAGTGCACGTTGGGCTGCAACGGTATCGGTTGTAAAAAATGGCATTCCAGCACCTGCGCCAAATATGACAACTCGACCCTTTTCTAGATGGCGAATTGCACGGCGTGGTACATAAGGTTCAGCAACTTGTCCCATTGCGATTGCAGTTTGGACGCGGGTTTCGATTCCCTCTTTTTCTAGAAAATCTTGTAGTGCTAAACAGTTCATAACTGTTCCTAACATGCCCATGTAATCTGCGCGAGCGCGATCCATGCCACGTTGTTGTAATTCAGCGCCGCGGAAGTAATTACCACCGCCAACTACGATCGCAAGTTCAGTGCCGGTTCGAACTACCTCGGCTATTTGTAGAGCTACATCATGAACAACATCAGGATCAACACCGATGCCTTTTTCGCCACCAAATACTTCACCAGATAATTTAAGGAGCACTCGTTTATAACCTTTACGTGGCACCGGGCGCTCCTTATCTAATTATCTGTACAGAACTTAAGTTTACTGACCTACTCGGAATCTATTGAAGGCGGACACGGCAGTCTTTGCCTCATCTAGAATTTGTTGGACAGTTTTCTTTGAATCTTTTGCGAAGGCTTGCTCAAGGAGTGAAACCTCTTTAACAAAACCAGTTACTCGACCTTCAACAATCTTTGAGATCGATGCCTCTGGCTTACCTTCATTACGCGCAGTCTCCTCAGCTAGGCGACGCTCTGTTTCAATCAGATCAGCTGGAACTTGATCACGACTTACATAAAGTGGCGCAAAGGCGGCGATGTGTTGAGCGATATCTCGACCAGCTTCAGCAGCAGCGTTCTTTAATTGAACTAGAACTCCAACTTGTGCTGGTAGATCTGGTGAAGTCTTGTGCAGGTACAGCGCTACTGGTGAACCAGTTAGTACTGAGATGCGCTTGATTTCAATCTTCTCACCAAGTGTTGCATTGCCCTCATCTACACGCTCTTGCACAGTTTTACCTGTTGCAAGCTTTGAAGCAAGAAATGCTGGTAATTCTGCAATCTTTGAAGCAACCAAGTGATTTAACAACTCATCTGCTAACTCTTGGAAACGCTCACCCTTTGCTACGAAATCTGTTTCGCAATTAAGTTCTAGCATCACGCCAAGATCGCCCTCAGCCTTTGCAGTAACTAAACCGTTTGAGGTCGCACGACCTTCACGCTTTGTTACTCCCTTTTGGCCTTTAACGCGGATGATCTCAACTGCTTTATCAAAATCACCTTCAGCTTCATCAAGTGCTTTCTTACAATCCAACATTCCAGCTGCAGTTAATTCACGCAGTCGTTTTACATCCTCTGCTGAGTAAGCCAATTAAGCACCTGGTGTTTCAGTTGCTGTTGGTTCTTTAATTAAATCCTTCTCCCAATCAGCAAGAGGTTGATCACCAGCGGCAGCAGCCTTATCAGCCGCCTCCTTTGCTGCTGCATCTGCCAACTTCGCTGCTTGTTGTGAACGCAGTGTTAGGCCAGCTGCAATTGCATCTGTGATTACTCGAGTTAATAGTGCGATTGAGCGGATAGCGTCATCATTTCCAGGGATCTTAAAGTCAACCTCATCTGGATCGCAATTTGTATCAAGAATTGCCACTACTGGAATTCCTAACTTCTTTGCCTCCGCTACTGCTAGGTGCTCTTTCTTAGTATCTACTACCCAAATTGCGCTAGGTAGTTTGGTCATGTTGCGAATACCGTCAAGGTTCTTGTTTAACTTCTCGCGCTCGCGACGAAGAACAAGTAACTCTTTCTTGGTTAATAATTGATCATTAGCTGTTTCTAATGCTTCCAACTCTTTTAGGCGTTGCACACGCTTGTAAACAGTTGGGAAGTTAGTAAGCATTCCACCTAACCATCGCTCAGTTACGAATGGCATTCCCACTCGTGCTGATTGTTGCTTGATTGGCTCATGTGCTTGCTTCTTTGTTCCAACAAATAAAACGTGGCCGCCCTTAGCAACCTCATTTTTAATAAACTCATAAGCACTATCAATTAGCGCAAGTGATTGTTGGATATCGATGATGTAGATGCCGTTACGCTCAGTGAAGATGTAGCGCTTCATCTTTGGGTTCCAGCGACGTGTTTGGTGTCCGAAGTGAACACCGCTGTCTAGCAGCTCTCGCATTGTTACTACC
>JBILCN010000040.1:0-7281 GCA_044353095.1 Candidatus Nanopelagicus sp. | reverse complement strand
ATCATCATTTGCTGGAAGTAACCAGAAGTGACCCTCTTTTTTAGACCAAGTTTTAACAGTTGCTTCACCATCAATCATGGCAGCGACTATCTCGCCCTTTTCAGCAGATTTCTGAGCACGAATAACAACATAATCACCATCACAGATTGCAGCATCAATCATGGAATCACCCTTTACCTGAAGCAGGAAGAGATCACCTTTACCAACAATTGATTCAGGAAGTGGCAAGACCTCTTCAACCTCTTGTTCAGCAAGAATTGGATTACCTGCTGCGATGCGACCAACCAAAGGAATTAATCGAGTTTTATCTTGGGGAGCTGCTTCACCATCTTGGCCTGGCAGCGTAATTTCAATTGCCCGACCGCGGGAGGCATCCCTGCGGATCCAACCCTTTTCTTCCAGGATCTGAAGTTGGTAGGTGACGGAAGCAGTGGATGAAAGGCCGGCTTTTTCACCGATCTCGCGCATTGAGGGTGGGTAGCCCTGATCCTCAACAGCGGTTTTGATGACCTGCAGGATCTTGAGCTGGCGAGGGGTTAGGCCATTTTGGTCGGCTGGACCATCGGGAAGCTCGGAGATCTTCTTGCTTGGGGCAGGTGCTTTTTTCGGTTTAGTAGCCATGGCTTAAGGGTAGGGCATGGGGAGAAAAAAATCAAACATTTGTTCGATTTTAACTGGACAGTGTCAGTGGGATGGTGTTTAATTCTCTTTAGAACAGATGTTCGAATCCCCTCGAACAGTGTTCTCACAGAAAGATGTAGGAAGAGAATGAGTATTAAAAGAAAAGCAAAGCTAGCCAGAACATTTCTGGGGGCATCGCTATTAGTATTGATTGGTACTGGTTTTAGCACTGTTTCAAATGCTTCAGATACAACTAATCCAAATTATGAATCAAAGTATGTAGAGATAGTTGTACTGCCAGGTGAAAGCCTTTGGTCGATCGCACAGGTTGTGGCAGATGGTGGATCAATCCGTTCAGTCGTGGAGGAGATCCTGACTGTGAACCACCTTGCCAGCGCTGATGTGGCTGCCGGAACCAAACTGATGGTGCCAACAAGGTAGTTACTACCTAAATCACCCTCACTTTCCTGAGATTTCCCTCAACACGCCGATTCAGATGCTTTTCAACCCTAAAGGTTGCCTCTATGGTTCACCCAACATCTAGTGGTCAATCCCGAAAGGGCTTCCATAAGTTGTGGTTTTAGAGTATCTTTTGTGATCCTTCCTAGCTATCCCTTTTTGATTGGAGCATACGGTGATCTGTCCCTTCTGCCGGTTTGAGGACTCCCGAGTCATTGACTCACGTCCTGCCGATGAAGGAACTCTGATCCGCCGTCGCCGTGAGTGCACCTCATGTAGCCGTAGATTCACAACCTCTGAGACCAGCGTTTTATTGATCATCAAAAGATCAGGAGCAACTGAGCCCTTCTCTCGCGAGAAGGTAATTTCTGGTGTTCGCAAGGCATGCCAAGGTCGTCCGGTAAGTGATGATGATTTTGCATTGCTGGCACAACGGGTTGAAGAAGCATTACGCGCAGATGGTCAGGCAGAGGTTGAAGCTCAAGAGGTTGGAATGGCAATTCTTGCGCCACTCCGAGAACTCGATGAGGTCGCCTACCTGAGATATGCCTCCGTATATCGTAACTTTACCTCCCTCGAAGATTTTGAAGGTGAGATCGCACTTCTCCGCGCAGAGCCTTCCAGAAATTCAAATGCATTAAAAAATGAAGTAAATAAAAGTTTAGAAACAGCAGCAGTAAAAAATTAAGTTACTAGGAAACTAAGGGGAAACGTATGTCGATTGTAAGCAAACCAGCACAGACCAAGGTCACTGGATTAAATAAGGCCAATGGTCTGAAGATAGAACGTATTTACACAACAGCTGGTATTCATCCATACGACACCGTTAAGTGGGAGCGCCGTGATGTAGTCCAGACCAACTGGAAATCAGGCGAGGTTATCTTTGAGCAAAAAGGCGTTGAGTATCCAGATTTCTGGTCAGTAAATGCCTCAACAATTGTTACCACCAAATACTTCCGCGGAGCCCTTGGTGCAGAAAATCGCGAGTGGTCACTGAAGCAGGTTATTGATCGTGTTGTTTTAACATACACAAAAGCTGGTAAAGAGAATGGCTACTTTGCAACAGAGCAAGATGCCGAGATCTTCGAGCACGAGTTAACACACATGCTGATGCACCAAATCTTCTCTTACAACTCACCAGTTTGGTTTAACGTGGGAACAAATGCACCACAACAGGTTTCTGCATGTTTTATCTTGTCAGTAGATGACACAATGGATTCAATTCTTAACTGGTACCGCGAAGAAGGATTTATCTTCAAAGGCGGTTCAGGTGCTGGCTTAAACCTTTCACGTATTCGCTCTTCAAAAGAGTTACTAAAAAATGGTGGAACAGCTTCAGGCCCAGTTTCATTTATGCGCGGTGCGGATGCATCAGCTGGAACAATTAAATCTGGTGGTGCAACACGACGTGCTGCGAAGATGGTTGTTCTAGATGTAGATCATCCAGATATCGAAGAGTTTATTGAGACAAAGGTTCGTGAAGAGGACAAGATTCGTGCCCTTCGCGATGCTGGTTTTGATATGGATCTTGGTGGAAAAGACATCATCTCTGTTCAATACCAAAATGCAAATAACTCAGTACGAGTATCTGACACATTTATGCGTGCATATGAAGAGGGTAAATCATTTGGTTTAACCGCTCGCTCAACTGGTGAAGTACTAGAGACAGTTGATGCAAAACAATTATTCCGCAAGATGGCAGAGGCAGCTTGGGCATGTGCTGATCCAGGAATTCAATACGATGACACGATCAATGAGTGGCACACCAACCCAGAGACTGGACGCATCAACGCATCAAATCCATGTTCTGAGTACATGTCACTAGATAACTCATCATGTAACTTGGCTTCTCTTAACTTGCTTAAGTTCCTAAAGGCTGATGGTTCATTTGATACCAAGACCTTTGTAAAGGCAACTGAGTTAGTTATTACTTCAATGGATATCTCAATCTGTTTCGCAGATTTCCCAACAGATCCAATCGGTGAGACAACTCGTAACTTCCGCCAATTAGGAATTGGTTATGCAAACCTTGGCGCACTTCTTATGGCATCAGGTCTTGCATATGATTCAGAGGGCGGCCGTGCACTAGCTGGTGCAATCACCTCATTGATGACCGGTACCTCATACCGTCGCTCAGCAGAGCTAGCCGGAATTGTTGGTGCATACAATGGTTATGCACGTAACGCTTCAGCTCACACTCGCGTAATGCGCAAACACCAAAATGCAACCGAGTCAGCAAAATCAGTTGCAACTTTGGATAAAGATGTTTGGACCGAAGCTGTTAAGCAATGGTCAACTGGTAACTCAATTGGTGAGAAAAATGGCTGGCGTAACGCGCAAGCATCAGTTCTTGCACCAACTGGAACAATTGGTTTGATGATGGATTGCGATACAACAGGTATCGAGCCAGATCTAGCGCTTGTTAAGTTTAAGAAGATGGTTGGCGGCGGATCTATGCAGATCGTTAACCAAACAATTCCACAAGCACTTCGCAAACTTGGATACTCAGATGAGACCAATGAAGCAATCGTTGCTTACATCGCAGAGCATGGAAATATCATCGATGCACCAGGATTAAAGACTGAGCACTATGACATCTTTGATTGCGCAATGGGAATTCGTTCAATCACAGCAATGGGGCACGTAAAGATGATGGCTGCATGTCAACCATTCCTATCTGGTGCGATCTCAAAGACAGTTAACCTGCCATCGAACGCAACAGTTGCAGAGATCGAAGAGGTCTACTACCAAGGTTGGAAGCTAGGACTTAAGGCACTTGCTGTTTACCGCGATAACTGCAAAGTTGGACAACCACTTTCAGATTCAAAGGGTAAGACCGATGAGGTTGCAGTTGCAGAGGAAGCACATGTTGCAACACGTCGTCGCCTACCTAAGTCACGCCCAGCACAAACAACATCATTCTCAGTTGGTGGCGCAGAGGGTTACATGACAACTGGTGCATATGCAGATGGTGCACTTGCAGAGGTTTTCCTGAAGCTAGGCAAGCAAGGTTCAACACTTGCCGGTGTTATGGATTCATTCTCAATCGCAGTATCAATTGGTTTGCAATATGGCGTACCACTAGAGACCTTCGTAGAGAAGTTCTCAAACCTACGCTTTGAGCCAGCAGGTATGACAGATGATGCAGATATTCGCATGGCGCAATCCATGATGGATTACATCTTCCGTCGCCTAGCACTTGATTACCTACCATTTGAATCACGTAGTGCACTCGGTATCTACTCAGCAGCAGAGCGCGCTCGCGCACTTGAAAGCGGTACATACACAGAGGATGAGAAGCCACAAGCTGTTGCTGCTCCAGTAAGTGCACCAGCAAAAAAGGTACAAGAGGTAAAGATTGAAAAGGCACCAGTAGCTAGCACCGCTGGAGTTGGATCATCAATGGAGCTTTTCGAAAAGATGAGTGGATCAAAATCTGATGCCCCACTATGTATGACTTGTGGTGTAAAGATGAGAATGGCTGGATCATGTTTCGTCTGCGAAGGATGCGGAAACACATCTGGTTGTTCATGATCTAAATAAGTAATTTAAGAGCGTCGTAACTAATTGTTACGGCGCTCTTTTATTTTCTTAACGCAAAGTAGTACTTTTCAAAACTTAGTAAAATATGTTGACTTTAATTTAATTAGTTCTAGAATTTAAATTACAAGGAGCCAGGATTTCTCCCGGCCCCTTGTGCTCCAGGGATAGGCCCCTGAAACATTTGGATCTCAATCCTCTTTGCTTCTTTGCCAGACAATGATCTCGAAGATCAGTCTGGCAAGAGCTAAGAATAAATTGAAGATCTCAAACAGTTTCATAGGCATCACCTCCTCTCGAATGGCCGTACCGATTGTCGATACGGCCACCCGAGAGGTGAGCGAGGGAAAATTACTAAATTGTTGATAATCAAATTTATAAATCATTAATCTGTGTGGATAAAGAATCTATTGGGAAAACCAATAAAGTGCCCTAGTGAGTGAGTATTCAAAGAAGGTGCGATCTGCACTAGATGTAGCTGTTGCTGCAATTGGTGGCGAGCCCCGATCTGGCCAAATCGAAATGGCAGAGGCGGTAGCAAATGCGTTATCTAATCGACATCACCTACTTGTGCAGGCAGGAACTGGCACAGGTAAGTCACTTGCATATTTAGTTCCTGCTTTAGTTAGCGGAAAGAAAGTTTTAGTTGCAACTGCAACACTTGCACTGCAGCGCCAATTAGTAGAGCGTGATTTACCAAAGATTAAGGCGGCACTGGACAAAGAGTTGAAGCGGGATATCACCTTCGCCATTTATAAAGGTGTTGGAAATTATGTTTGTTTGCAGAAGATGAACAATTCAGATGGTGATCCAGAAAACCAAGCGGTATTGGAAGTTTCATCCCTAGAAAGTGATGCCAAACGTTTACGGGCATGGGCTGAGTCCCCGAAGGCAAGTGGTGATCGTGATGATGCACCAGATGTTGATCGCAGAGTTTGGTTTGCAAACTCGGTTTCAGGCCGTGAATGCATGGGAGCGGATGAGTGTCCATATGGCCACAAATGTTTTGCAGCCCTTGCCAAAGCTAAGGCGCAAACAGCAGATGTTGTCGTAACAAATCACACGCTACTTGCTATCGAGATTGTTGATTCGCATCCCATCTTGCCAGAAAGAGATGCAGTGATTTTGGATGAGGCGCATGAGTTTATGGACCGCACAACACAGGCGGTAACGGAGGAGTTAACCGCTCCACGTGTAATCCGCGCTGCTGCGATGGCGCGCAAACATATGCCGGGTAAGGCAAGTGATGCCTTTACAAAAGCCGCCGATAAATTTGCTGACGCCGTCGATGATTACAGCGAAATAGTTAAATCAGATATCACTAAATCTGGGCGATTAGATCAATTACCTAAAGAGCTTGAGTCTTCAATGCGCGCTATAAAGGAGTCAGTTGCTGCAATTCTGCAATTAATTAATGCTGATGCTGAGGTTATTGATATCAACACCATGGCAGAGCGGGCCCGAGTAAAAGGTGCGCTAAATGAAATCTCACAAACAGTCACCAAGTTGTTAAAGCCAGGACATACGCATGTGCTTTGGTTCGAACCAACTTATTCAACCTTATACCTGGCACCGCTTTCAGTTTCTAATGTTTTGCGCCGCAATTTACTTACCGAGACGCCAGTAATTGCAACTAGTGCAACATTAACTGTCGGTAAATCCTTTGATGCAATAGCTAAAAATATTGGTTTTGTAATTGGGGAAAAAGATGAGGATCAAGAAAGTGAAGATGGGGCAATTGATCCAGCTAATTTACAAATATTAGATGTTGGTTCACCCTTTGATTTTGCTAATCAAGGAATGCTCTATTTGCCAAAGCACCTGCCTGAACCGGGGCGAGATGGCCCAAGTATTGAAGCGTTAACAGAGCTTGGTGAACTAATTGAAGCAGCCGGCGGCCGAACGCTGGCGCTTTTTTCATCATGGCGCGGAGTTGAGATGGCGGATGAGCATTTGCGCAAAGTATTAGCAGATTTAAAGTTACCAATAATTACTCAACGACGAGGCGATGCGGTTGGTCCATTGGTTGATAAGTTTGCATCAATTCCAAATTCAATTTTGCTGGGCACAATCTCGCTGTGGCAGGGGATTGATGTACCAGGTCCATCTTGCACATTAGTTGCCATCGATCGAATTCCATTTCCCCGCCCTGATGAACCGGTGATGTCAGCGCGCGCCGCCGAAGCAGATGCTGCTGGTGGCAGCGGCTTTATGCAGATCTCACTGCCACGGGCTGCGCTTTTGTTAGCACAAGGAACTGGCAGATTAATTAGATCACTTGATGATCGTGGCGTTGTTGCAATTTTAGATTCGCGAATTGTAAATAAACGCTATGGCTCGATCTTGCTTAATTCAATGCCACCATTTTGGCGAACCAATGATGGTGAAATTATTAAGGATGCGTTGAAGCGATTAGATGAACAGTATTTAAAACAGTAACTTGGGTTTTAATTGTGTCCAAGTTTTTGCAAAGCTGGGATGCAGTATCTGATTCTCTACCTGCGCAATTGGTATCCACTTAACTTCAAGTGACTCATCATTCATTTCATGGGCAATCAGTTTGGGATCGGCTTTGGCTAATATGGTTTGATAACGCCACGGACCGTGATCATCTACAAACTCATCAATTACAGTTAAAAGTTGGATATCAATTCCAATCTC
>JBILCN010000050.1:0-57700 GCA_044353095.1 Candidatus Nanopelagicus sp. | reverse complement strand
GCCTTTGCAAGGCGGGGGTTAGGGGTTCGATTCCCCTGGTCTCCACAAACAGTAATTAATTATTTAATTAATTACTTTAGTAAATAAGAAAAGAGAAAATATGAATACCGCAATCTTGCACACCTCAGAAGGTGAAATCACAATTGAATTATTTGCAAACCAAGCACCAAAGACTGTTGCAAACTTTGTTGAACTAGCAACTGGCGCTAAAGAGTGGGTAGATCCAAATGTTGGCGAGAAAGTAAAGAAGAATCTTTACGATGGCACAATCTTTCACCGCGTGATTCCAGGATTTATGATTCAAGGTGGCGACCCACTTGGTTCAGGAATGGGCGGACCTGGCTACAACTTCGCGGATGAGTTTCACGGCGAATTAAACTTCGATCGACCATACCTACTTGCGATGGCAAATGCTGGACCAAACACAAATGGTTCACAATTTTTTATCACCGTTGCGCCAACTACTTGGTTAAACCGAAAGCACAGCATTTTTGGCGAGGTAAAGGATGCTGCATCCCAAGTTATCGTCGATAAGATTGCTGCAGCTAAAACTGGTGCAAATGACAAACCAGTGCAAGCAATTAAAATTACTTCTGTAACTATCAAGTAATTCTTGTGCAGCAGTCAATCACCAAATCTTTAATTCTCTTTATCTCTGGTGTTTATGTACTGACATTGCTTCAACCCAATCTACAAAATGAGTTAGCGCTTTGGGGATATGGAATTCAACAAGGTGAGATCTACCGTCTCTTCACCGTTGCCCTAGTTCACGGCGGTTTCTTGCATCTACTCTTTAATATGCTCGCATTTTTTTCAATCGGTACACCTCTTGAAAATTACTACGGTCGCAATCGCTACATCGCACTCCTTGTAATCTCACTAACCTTCGGCTCATTAGCTTCATACCTTTTTAACCCACCTCAATCAGCTGCAGTAGGTGCATCCGGAATGATCTTTGGTCTCTTTGGCGCCTTTGCAATCCTTCGTAAAAAAATGGGCGGCAATCTAAAGGAGGCGCTGACCTTGGTTGCGGTAAATATGGCGATCCCACTTCTTATCCCTGGCATTGATTGGAAGGCCCACCTAGGCGGGCTGATAGGCGGGGCTTTGACCGCCCTGGTGATCAAACCCAAGCGCGGGAATAATTTCTACCTCTAAACAGTTCCTTTAGATAGCAACCTTGAGCCTGTATGGCTCAACCTTTTGACTATATAGGCACTCAAGGTTGAAAATAGTGGCAGTGCAGCTGGCGGGAGGGTAAAGAGCCCATCCGGCAAAAACTTAAAAAGTTCTTGTTTTTGCGGATGTGGGTCGAAGCCCGACAGACAGCAGGCAAGCCAATAGATCAACAAGGAGGAACAAATGGCTAGAGCAGTCGGTATCGATTTAGGAACTACAAATAGTTGCGTATCAGTATTAGAAGGTGGCGAGCCTTCGGTAATCGCAAATGCGGAGGGTGCACGTACTACACCTTCGATTGTCGCGTTCGCTAAAAATGGCGAGGTATTAGTTGGTGAAGTAGCAAAGCGTCAATCAGTAACAAATGTTGAGCGAACAATTCGTTCGGTTAAGCGCCATATGGGTACTAGCTGGAACATGGATATTGATGGCAAGAAGTACACACCACAGGAAATTTCTGCTCGTATTTTAATGAAGTTAAAGCGTGATGCCGAAAGTTACTTGGGTGAGACTGTTACCGATGCAGTAATTACTGTGCCGGCTTACTTTAATGACGCACAACGTCAAGCAACTAAAGAGGCAGGTGAAATCGCAGGTCTTAATGTGCTTCGTATTGTTAACGAGCCAACAGCTGCCGCCCTTGCATACGGTTTAGATAAAGGCGACAAAGAACAAACTATCTTGGTCTTCGACCTTGGTGGTGGAACATTTGACGTTTCACTTCTTGAAATCGGTGAAGGCGTTGTTGAAGTTAAAGCAACTAATGGCGATAACAACCTTGGTGGCGATGATTGGGATCAATTACTAGTTGATCATTTAGTAAAAACATTTTTATCTAAAAATGGAATCGATCTAACAAAAGATAAGATGGCGATGCAACGTGTTCGCGAAGCAGCTGAAAAAGCAAAGATTGAATTATCTTCATCTGCGCAAACTTCAGTAAATCTTCCATACATCACTGTTGATGCTGAAAAGAATCCATTGTTCTTAGATGAGACTGTAACCCGTGCACAATTTGAAGGGTTAAGTGCTGCTTTACTTGAGCGTTGCAAAACTCCTTTCCAAGCAGTGTTACGCGATGCCGGCATTCCAATTGCCGATATTGATCATGTGGTTTTAGTTGGTGGATCAACTCGTATGCCAGCAGTTGTTGAGTTAGTTAAATCATTAACTGGTGGAAAAGAGCCGAATAAGGGTGTTAACCCAGATGAGGTTGTTGCAGTTGGTGCAGCGCTACAAGCTGGAGTTCTAAAAGGTGAAGTAAAAGATGTATTACTTCTTGATGTAACTCCACTTTCACTTGGAATTGAAACCAAGGGTGGTGTTATGACCAAGTTAATTGAGCGAAACACAACTATTCCTACCAAGCGCAGTGAGATCTTCTCAACTGCAGATGACAATCAACCAGCGGTATCAATTCAGGTTTACCAAGGTGAGCGTGAGATGGCTGCTTACAATAAAAAACTTGGCACCTTTGATTTAACTGGTTTGCCACCTGCACCACGTGGAGTTCCACAAATCGAGGTTACTTTTGATATCGATGCCAACGGAATTGTTCACGTATCTGCAAAGGATCTTGGAACCGGCAAGGAACAACGCATGACCATCACAGGTGGATCTGCTCTTTCTAAGGAAGAGATTGATCGCATGATGAAGGATGCTGAAGCTCATGCCGAGGAAGATAAGCAACGTCGTGAAGAGGCAGATGTTCGTAACGCTGGTGACTCACTTGTTTATCAAACCGAGAAGTTCTTAAAAGATAACGAGGATAAATTCACCGAAGGTGAGAATGCAACTAAGAAGGCAGAGACTGAAACCGCTATTGCAGATCTAAAGACAGCACTTGCTGGAACAGATCTTGGCGTAATCAAATCTGCAACTGAAAAAGTTTCAGAGTTAAGCCAACAACTTGGCGCAGCTCTTTACGCAGCAAATGCAGCGCAAGCACCTGGTGGCACAACCGCTGCCGATGATGGTGTGCAAGATGCTGAAGTTGTTGACGAGCAAAAGTAATCATCGATGAGTGAAGAAAATTCAGCCGCATCAGATAGCCAAACACAGTTATCTGATGCGGTCGATGAAGCGTTAAGTGAAGCAACAGCTGTTGTTGATGAGGTCACCTCGTTAACCGCTGATCTGCAACGCGTGCAAGCAGAGTATGCAAATTATCGAAAGCGAGTAGATCGCGATCGCTCTGCCGCCGCTGAGTATTCAGTTGCTGCTGTTTTATCTGAATTGCTTCCAGTTCTAGATGATCTAGATCGTGCTGAGCAACATGGTGAATTAACTGGTGGCTTTAAAGCGGTTGCTGACCGAATCACTGCAATTACAGAAAAGCTAGGGTTACAAAAATTTGCTGATGTTGGCGTGGTTTTTGATCCAGCAATTCATGAGGCGTTAGTTCACAACACATCAGCTGATGTAACCGAGACAACCGCTACTGAAATTTTGCAGCCAGGTTATAAATACAAAGAGCGTGTGATCCGACCAGCAAGAGTTGCTGTCACAGATCCTGCCTAATTAGAGAAAATTAATTGGATAAAAGGAAAGATTAAAGATGGCGGCCAAGGATTTATATGAGAAGGATTACTACCAAATCCTTGGCGTCACAAAGTCAGCGGATGCAACTGCAATAAAAAAACAGTATCGAAAATTAGCTCGTGAATTACATCCTGATAAAACCAAGGGTGATAAAAAGTTAGAGGATAGATTTAAAGCGGTCTCTGAGGCGTATGACATTTTAAGTGATGATAAAAAACGCCGCGAATATGATGATGCGCGCGAGGCATATAAATCAGGGCGAATCAACCCAAATATGCAGGGTGGACAATCATTTAACAGCGGTGACTTCACCGACATGTTTGGACCGGGTGCGGATATTTTCTCAACATTATTTGGTGGCGCTCGCCAGCGCCATGGCGCAGATCTGCAAACTGAAGCATCGATTTCATTTAAAGATTCTATTTATGGCACCGAGTTAAATCTTCGCCTGCAACCACAAGGCTCTGTTGCGATGAATATAACTACAAGAGTTCCTGCTGGAATTAAAGATGGTGCAAAAATAAAGATTAAAGGCAGAGGCGCACCGGGCGCTGCTGGTCCTGGCGATCTATATGTAACTGTTCATGTAACACCACACCCAATTTTCTCGCGCAAGGATGAGAATATTCATTTATCACTGCCAGTTACCTTTGCTGAAGCTGTGTTAGGCGCTGACATTAAAGTACCAACACTTCAAGGCGATGAAGTAACTGTGCGCATTGCCCCAGGAACCCCATCTGGTCGCACACTTCGCGTTAAGGGACGTGGTGTTAAAAAAGGTTCAATTACCGGAGATTTAATGATCACTATTGATGTTCGTGTACCACAACGTGTTGATGGTGCAGCAAAGAAAGCGATTGAAGAGTTTGCACAAGCTACAAAGGAGTTTGATCCACGTGCTGAATTAAATGCAAAGGCGAGAAACTAATGTCTAATCAAGATCAAATTCCAGAGGATGAAGGAATTTATGTAATTTCAGTTGCTTCCCAACTTTCTGGCTTACATCCACAAACTCTTCGTCAATATGATCGAATGGGTTTAGTTACACCAAATCGAACAGTTGGAAAAAATCGCAGGTACTCATTACTTGATATTGTGAAATTGCGAAATGTTCAGCGTTTAGTTGGCGAAGGAATAAATCTTGCCGGTATTGCACGGATCATGGAGCTTGAACAAGCGGTGGCAAATATGGCGCTAGAGGTAGCAAAACTGCGCACTGAGGTAGATGCTTTACTTGAGGCTAATCCGCCAAAGGCGCTAGTAAAGCGCAGCAGACAAACAGTTGTTGTCTATCCAAAACAGTAAAGAAATAACACACTAGGCTCTCAGGCATGTCATCCCTTGAATCACTAAAAAATGAGATTTTAAACAAAGCAGTTGTTCATGGAAAAGTTATTTTGTCCTCTGGCAAAGAGGCGGATTACTATGTTGATTTACGCCGAGTAACACTTGATTCAGTTGCTGCGCCATTAGTTGGACAGGTAATGCTTGAGCTTACAAAAGATTTAGATTACGAAGCTGTCGGTGGATTAACACTTGGCGCAGATCCAGTTGCAACTGCAATGATGCATGTGGCGGCGCAAAATGGTCGCAAATTAGATTCATTTGTTGTTCGCAAGGCAGAGAAAGCCCACGGCTTACAGCGCCGAATTGAAGGCCCAGATGTAAAAGGTAAAAGAGTTTTAGCTGTTGAAGATACCTCTACAACTGGTGGCTCAGTGTTAACCGCCGTTGAAGCATTAAAAGAAGCTGGTGCAATCGTTGTTGCAGTCGCGGTAATTGTTGAGAGAGGCGCAGCTCCAAAAGTCATCGAGGCAGGATATGAATATCGCGCCGCTTATCAATTAAGTGATCTAGGGCTTTAATAAAGTTTTATAAAGATTTAAATAATTATTAGCCATTGATTCATCAGAGAAGTTTACTTCTAATAAATGCCTTGCTTGTTTGCCAACCTTCTCTAAATTATCAACACTTAGCGCAGTAATTACCTTTGCCATGGCTGATGGGTTGCCATTTACCAAGAAGCCAGTTTCGCGATCTTTAACAAATTCATTTATACCGCCAACATTTTTAGCAATTGTTGCTTTCTCAAAGTTAGCTGCTTCTAATATAACTAAGCCCATACCTTCGTTTTTACTGGTTAACAACAACAAATCAAATGGTCGCTTGGGTGTAAATGGGGCGTCAACCCAACCAGTGAAATCAATTCGCAATCCCTTTGCTTTCTCTCGCACCGAATTTAATAACTGACCGCCACCAATCATGGTTAATGAATAAGTACCTGGTTTTACCTTCTCTAACTCCTTCATTACATCGATTGCATAAAATGGATCTTTAATATCGGTAAAACGGCCAACCCAAAGTAATTTTGTACCATCACTCTTTGGCATTACCTCATCAATTAATGGAATTCCTAGGTGAATTACCTGCCAATTAAGTCGCTTGCCGATTCCTAGTTTTTGTAATGTGCTTTGAGTTTCATGGGTAATAGCAACTGCGACATCGGTAAATAAGGTTAAAAACTTCTCAACGATTGTGAAGGCAAATGATTTGTACTTGGCAAAGTAGCCGTAAATTAAATGACCATGAAAGGTGTGTACAACCTTTATCTTGCGACTTACTGACTTAGCAGCAATTCTGCCTAAAACACCAGCTTTAGAGGTGTGAGTATTCACTACCTTTGGTTTTTCCTGCCTAATTAAATTACGAATCTCAATGAAGGCGCGAATATCATCTAGTGGGTTAAGTGAGCGATGTAAAAACTTTAATTTAAAAAGATTTGCAGTTAATTCGTGGTTTTCGGTGTAATCAGTCTCATTACCTTCGCAATACCCGTAACCAATTACTGATTCACAAGATGGATGAATGGCGTGGGTCAAATGATCTAGGAATACGGCCGGTCCACCAGTGTTCATTCTGGTAATTAAGTGAAGGACCTTCATTTGCTCTCCTTGCGCTCTTTATAAATTCTGGCTACCAATGGAATTAAGGTAATTAAAACTATTACCGCAATTATTGGATACAAGTAATAATTTACCGAATCCTTTAGCTGCTCACCTAATAGATAACCTATTCCAATTGCGACCTGAGTCCAAATAATCGCACCAATTGCATTCCAGAGTGAAAACAGCTTTCGATCTAAATGAACTACTCCACAAACAGGATTTATCAAGGTTCGTGCAAACGGGATAAAGCGGCCAAAGATTAAAGCTTTACGTGGCCCATACTTATGTAACCATTTTTCAGTTGTTTCCAACATTTTGTTGTTAAAGAAGCGGGCATCAGCGCGCATAAAATATTTACGGCCATACTTTCGACCAAACCAATATCCAACTTCACCACCTGCGATTGCAGCTACGGGCGCCAGTGCAAATAAAAGTGGAGCCGATAACTTGGCATCTCCTAGAAGTGCCGCTCCTGAACCAGAGGCTGCGATACCAGCAAGGAAAACAATCTCACCCCCTGGAAAAACTAGACCAATTAATAATCCAGTCTCCATAAAAATAATGCCAAGCACGCCAATTAATCCGAGGGTGGACAGGACTGCGTTGGCATCAAGCAGGTTCGTAATGTTCATAAGGAAGGTCAGAGTATCTGCCCGCCAGGGCGAAATTGAGCGTGATCTATCCACTGGATACCTATTTATTTGTAAAAAGGCCACGAGGTATGCGTAAACTCGGCCATCGCCCTTAGAAGAAGGGCTATTTTTTAAAGAGCGCTCAAGACAGCGCCCAACCCAAGGAGAGAGTCCATTGAATCTTGTCCAAGTCCAAGTAACTGGAAATAACCTAAATTACGTCTACGCGATCTTAGTAATCTCACTGATTGCGCTCGCAATTGCGATGGCACTTCGCGCACAAGTACTGGCGCAAGATCCAGGTACTAAGAAAATGCAGGAGATTGCAGCTGCGATCCAAGAAGGCGCAACGGCATATCTGGCCCGACAATTTAGAACACTCTCCGTCTTTGTTGCACTTGTCTTTGTTCTTTTATTTGCACTACCTGGCGATATGGAAATTCGAATCGGCCGCTCAATCTTCTTCTTAGTTGGCGCCGCTTTTTCTGCCTTTGTTGGTTACAACGGAATGTGGCTAGCAGTTCGTGCAAATGTGCGCGTTGCTGAAGCTGCTCGTCAAAAATCAGCAGAGCGTGCAGTACAGATTGCTTTCCGTACAGGTGGCGTAGTTGGTATGACAACAGTTGGTTTGGGATTACTTGGTGCATCCCTTGTTGTAATTCTTTACAAAGAGAACGCCCCATCAGTACTTGAAGGCTTTGGTTTTGGTGCTGCGATGCTAGCGATGTTTATGCGCGTTGGTGGCGGTATCTTTACTAAGGCTGCAGATGTTGGTGCAGATCTAGTTGGTAAGGTTGAAAAAAATATTCCAGAGGATGACCCACGTAACGCAGCGACTATTGCTGACAATGTTGGTGACAACGTTGGTGACTGTGCAGGTATGGCAGCAGATCTATTCGAGTCATATGCAGTAACTCTTGTTGCCGCTTTGATTCTTGGTAAGGCTGGATTTGGTGATGCTGGCTTGGTTTATCCATTAATTGTTCCAGCGGTCGGAATTGTTACCGCGATTATCGGAATCTTCTTAACCCGACTTCGTCCATCAGATAAGAATGCAATGACTGCGATTAATCGCTCATTCTTTACCTCTGCTGTGATCAGCGCTGTATTAGTTGGTTTTGCAACCTACACATACCTACCAAGTTCACTAAAGAACATGTCAGGTTTATCAATGGATGCACAAAATGTTGATATCAATCCACGCACATTCGCACTAGGTGCAGTATTAATCGGAATTCTTTTAGCTGCAGCAATTCAAGTATTGACTGGCTTCTTTACTGAGGTTGGCAAGCGTCCAGTAAATGATGTGGCTGCTTCATCGAAGACAGGTGCAGCAACTGTAATTTTGGCTGGTATCTCGATTGGTTTTGAATCAGCTGTTTACTCTGCATTATTAATTGCTGGCGCAGTTTATGGCGCGTTCCTGCTAGGTGGTGGATCAATTGTTCTCTCACTATTTGCAATCTCATTAGCCGGAACTGGTTTGTTAACCACCGTTGGCGTAATTGTTGCGATGGATACATTTGGTCCGATCTCAGATAACGCACAAGGCATCGCTGAGATGTCAGGAGATGTTAAGGGTGAAGGCGCAAAGATCCTTACTTCACTTGATGCAGTTGGAAACACAACTAAGGCGATTACAAAGGGAATTGCAATTGCAACTGCAGTATTAGCTGCAACCGCTTTGTTTGGTGCATTTACCGATGCAATTAAACTTGCCGTAGTTGATGCAGGAAGAACTGCATCTAATGTGGCACTTGAATTCACTGGCGTTCTAGATATTGCAGATCCACGCAACCTAGTTGGATTAATTATCGGAGCAGCAGTTGTATTTATGTTCTCAGGTCTTGCAATCAACGCGGTATCTCGCGCAGCAGCAGCAGTTGTTGTAGAGGTTCGTGCACAGTTCAAGAAGTACCCAGGAATTATGACTGGCAAGGTAAAGCCAGAGTACGGTCGCGTAGTTGATATCTGTACACGTGATTCATTACGTGAACTTGCAACTCCTGGCTTACTCGCTGTCATGGCACCAATTGCAGTTGGTTTTGGTTTAGGTGTTGGCGCACTTGGTGCATACCTTGCTGGATCAATTGGTACCGGAACATTGATGGCGGTCTTCTTATCTAACTCAGGCGGTGCTTGGGATAACGCTAAGAAGATGGTTGAAGATGGTTCATATGGTGGCAAGGGCGGAGAAGCACACAAAGCCACAATTGTTGGTGACACTGTTGGCGATCCATTCAAAGACACAGCGGGTCCTGCAATTAACCCATTGATTAAGGTAATGAACCTGGTTGGTTTATTAATTACACCAGCGATTGTTGCTTTTGCATTAGATAACAACGAGGGCACATCACGCATGATCGCCCTTGCTGCAACTCTTGCAATTGTGGTTGCGTTAGTTCGCAACCGCCGCGCTTCAACCGCGATTGGCTAATTAATTTGGGCACAAAGCTTGTAATCGTTGAATCCCCAGCGAAGGCGCGCAAGATCGGCTCCTTCCTTGGGGATGATTACGTTATTGAAGCATCCGTTGGACACATTCGCGATCTACCGCAACGCGCAGCAGATATTCCTAAAGAGCTTAAGAAGTTTGCGTGGGCTAAAGAGGGTGTAAACATTGAAGAAGATTTTGCGCCACTCTATGTAATTAACCCAGATAAAAAAGCAAAAGTTTCAGAGCTTAAAGAGTTAATGAAAGATGCAGATGAATTAATTCTGGCAACGGATGAGGACCGCGAGGGCGAAGCGATCGCTTGGCATTTAATTGAAGTATTACGTCCAAAGATTCCAGTTCGCCGAATGGTCTTTCATGAAATTACAAAAGAGGCGATTCAAAAAGCGGCAAATGAAACTCGGGATTTAGATTATCGATTGGTAGATGCCCAAGAAACTCGTCGTGTATTGGATCGTTTATACGGTTACCGATTATCACCAGTTTTGTGGAAAAAAGTTATGCCGCGAATTTCAGCTGGCCGTGTTCAATCTGTTGCAACTAGATTAATTGTGGAGCGCGAACGAGAGCGCATGGCATTTATTTCATCCGCCTGGTGGGATTTAGCAGCTGTATGTGCACCAGGCTTTAACGCTCGGCTTCTATCCCTTGATGGCAAGCGTGTTGCTGCTACAAATGATTTTGATTCAAATGGCGGTATTAAAGAAAAATCTCTAGAAAACATTTTATTGTTAGATGAAGCAGCAGCCCGTGAATTAGTGCAATCATTATCGGGTCAATCATTAATTGTTAAATCACTTGAAGAGTCACCAAGAACAGAGCGACCAAAGGCACCATTTACAACATCTACTATGCAACAAGATGCTGGATCTCGTTTAGGTTGGGGCGCGCAATTAACAATGCGAATTGCTCAGCGCTTATACGAAAATGGTTACATCACCTACATGCGTACTGATTCAGTAACGCTTTCACCAACTGCAATTGCGGCCGCTCGATCATCTGCGCAAGCACTTTATGGAAAAGAGTTTGTACCTGCTACGCCACGTGTTTATGAAGGAAAGACAAAAAATGCACAAGAGGCACACGAGGCAATTCGTCCAGCAGGAGATGTCTTCAAAACACCGGGTGAGTTAGCGCCAGAGTTGTCTCGGGATGAGTTTGCACTTTATGATCTAATTTGGAAGCGCACTGTGGCATCCCAAATGTCAGATGCTAAGAAACAACAAATGCGTGTTGATTTTGATGTCAAAACTAAAACTGGCCAAGATGCAATCTTTCGCGCAAATGGTTCAGTTCTTACCTTTGCTGGATTTTTAGCAGCTTATGAAGAGATTGTTGAAGATAAAACAGAGGCTGAAGATACTGATCGCAGGCTTCCTGCGATGTCAGTTGGAGAAAAGATCGCAGTTAAGGAATACACCTGCGAAGGACATGAAACCAAGCCACCTGCTCGTTATACCGAGCCAACTCTTGTAAAAAAACTAGAAGAGCTTGGTATTGGCCGGCCATCAACTTTTGCTTCAATCATGCAAACAATTCAAGATCGTGGGTATGTCGCAAAGCGTGGCCGCGCACTTGTTCCAACATTTCTAGCTTTCTCAGTTACTGGTTTACTTGAGCAACACTTCACAAAGCTAATTGACTACGAATTTACCGCCTCAATGGAGGAGGATTTAGATCGCATTGCAAATGGTGAGACCGAAAGAGTTGCTTGGCTAACAAACTTTTTTTATGGAAGTGAAAATAATCCAGGATTAGCTGAATTATCGGCAGATCTTGGAGCAATTGATGCCCAAGCGATTAACACCATGAAGATGGGTGAAGATATTGAAATACGTGTTGGTCGCTTTGGTGCATATCTGCAACAAGGACAAGGTGATGAAAGAAAGTTTGCCAATATCCCAGAAGAGATGGCGCCCGATGAGCTAACACTTCCTAAAGCAATTGAACTCCTTGCTAAACCATCTGGTGAACGAAAGTTAGGAACAGATCCCGGTACTGGACTTGAAGTGATTGCTAAATCTGGACGTTTTGGTGCTTACATCACCGAGGTATTTCCAGAGGAAATTGTTGAAGAGGGTGCAAAGAAAAAACGAAAGAAAAAAGATGCACCAAAACCAAAGACTGCATCCCTGCTTTCCACAATGACACTAGACACTATTGATTTAAAAGATGCACTTCGTTTGCTCTCACTTCCGCGCACACTTGGTTCATACCAAGATGAACCAATTACAGTTCAAAATGGTCGCTACGGCCCATATATGAAACATGGAGCAGATTCACGAACACTTACAAGTGAAGATCAATTATTCTCAATTGGTTTAGAAGAAGCGATTGAAATCTATAAACAACCAAAAGTTCGTCGTCGGGGTGTTGCAAAGCCGCCACTTAAAGAGTTGGGTCAAGACCCTGCAACTGGCAAAGAGGTAATTGTTAAGGATGGTCGCTTCGGAGTTTATGTAACTGATGGTGAAGTAAATGCAACACTTCGTCGAGGAGATGCGGTTGAACTTCTTACAATTGAAAGAGCACTTGAATTACTTGCAGGTCGCCGTGCATGGGAGTTAGAAAACCCAAATGGTTCTGGCAAGAAAAAGAAAAAAGCGTCAGCAAAGAAAACCGCACCGACTTTGACAGAGAAAACTATTAAGGGCGCTGGTGCTAAAAAGAAGGCCAAGAAAGCTGCTACTGGTGTGGGTACAAAGAAATAATGAAACAATCTGAAACTTATGACTTTGCAATAATCGGCGGTGGAATCATTGGAGTTGCTATTGGTATTGCACTACTTGAGAAAAACCCAACAAAAAAAGTTGTTATTCTAGAAAAAGAATCTAGGCCAGGAGTCCACGCCAGCGGACGAAATTCGGGAGTTATTCATGCGGGTTTTTATTACTCCCCCGAGTCCTTAAAGGCCAAGTTTTGTAAAGATGGAAATAGCGAAATAACAAAGTACTGCAAAGATAACAACCTTCCGTTTAAGAACCTAGGTAAGGTTGTTGTAACAAAGGATGAGACTGAAGTAAGTCGCTTACATAAGCTATTTGAAACCGGTTTAATAAATAAAATTGAAATTGAACTACACCCGGCAGAAAAACTAAGAGATTTTGAACCAGCAGCAAATTCTTTTGGTGATTTTATTTGGTCTCCAACCACTTCCATCGCAGATCCAAACAAATTGATTATGAGTTTGGTCGAGAGGTACGAAAAATTAGGCGGTGAAATCAACTTTAAGTCAAAGTCAGAGTTAAAACTAAACAACACAGAAGTTTCATTATTTGTAAACGGTTCACAATTTAAAGCAAATAGGATTATTAATGCAGCAGGTGGCATGGCTGCAACTATTGCCAGAAACGTAGGGGTTGGAAAACAGTTTCTTTGCTTACCATTTCTTGGCTCTTACCGAAAAAGTGATTCGACAACAAATTCGATTAAGCGCCTAATTTACCCAGTGCCAAATCCTGTAAACCCATTTCTAGGAGTTCACACAACAAACACTTTAAACGGTGATCTAAAGATAGGCCCAACCGCTTTTCCTGTAATTGGCAAGGAACAATATCGCTTAGTTGACGGCTTTACTTTTAAAGAATTCAATGAGTTTATTGCCGCTTCGTGGGCAATGTTTAATTCAAAGAAGACAGATTTTCTAGAATTAGCAAAAACAGAGCTGCTCAAGCAATTCGAGAGTAAGATTTTAAACAGTTCAAAATATTTATCAGATGTGATTAGTTTACAAAAAGATTGGAAAAAGCACCCAGGCGGGATCAGATCTCAGATTGTTAATGTTGAGACAAAAGAATTGGAAATGGATTACATCGTAACCTCAGATAAAAATGTCATTCATGTTTTAAATGCCGTTTCCCCAGGGTGGACTAGCGCACTGCCATTTGGTCGCTGGATAGTTGAGAGTTACACGAATTAATGAAAGATTTCTGCTAAATTGTATGTATGTTTGTTCATCAAATTTTTATAGTCTTACAAAGCAATGAGGTAAATTTTTGAATTCTTACAACGAACTTCTCAAAAACTATTTCACTAATCCATTGAATCTTGAGAAATCAGCAAGCTTAATTATTGATAAAATCACACAAGGGAAAGCCGTATTTATAATTGGAAACGGTGGTAGCGCTTCAACCGCTGAACATTTTGCGACAGATCTTCTGTTTATAAAATTCGACCAAATAAAAGATAAAATTAAAGTAATGGCTTTATCTTCTAATTCTGCTTCCATAACAGCCATCGCAAACGATATTGGATTCGATAAGATATTTAGCCATCAATTAAATCGTTTTGCTGAAGAAGGGGATCTATGTATTCTAATTTCCGCGTCTGGCAATTCAGAAAACCTCACACAAGCCATGAAGATTTGCAAACAACAAAAAATAGAAACACTTGCAATCTTAGGTTTTGACGGAGGAAAACTTAAGTTTTTAGCAGATCAAGTTTTGCATGTTGAAACCGAGATAGGTAGGTATGCAGAAGTTGAAGACATACATCTATCAATTTGCCATCAAATCTCATTATTAGTTCGCGAAAAACTTCGGTAGATCCATGAAAATTTTAGTAACAGGCAGTCAGGGATACATCGGAACAGTTCTTACTGATTATTTGACACAAAATGGTCATGAAGTTGTCGGTACCGACACCGGCTATTTTTCTAATTGCAATCTTGTTGAACTGCAGAATGAAGTACAAACAATCATTAAAGATATAAGAGACATTAATGAAGGCGATTTAAAAGGATTTGATGCAATTGTGCATCTTGCTGCCCTTTCTAATGACCCAGTAGGTGAACTCGATGAGCTATTAACATTTCAGATAAATTATCAAGCATCTATTAATCTAGCAAACTTAGCCAAGAAACAAGGTATTAAACGGTTCGTTTATATTTCTACGCAAAGCATTTATGGAATTTCGAGATCAGAAGTTGAGTTAGAAGAAGATTTTTCAGTAAAAAACCCACAAACAGCTTATGCAAAAAGCAAATGGTTGGCTGAACAGGATTTAAAGAAGATCGAGAGTGAGTCATTTAGTATTGTGTATGTAAGACCATCGACAGTATTTGGTTGGAGTCCACGTTTTCGCTCTGACATCGTATTCAATAACTTGCTCGTGAATGGCCTTAAGATGAATAAAATTGAGGTCCACTCGGATGGTTCTCCCTGGAGACCTATAGTACATATAAATGACTTGTGTAGATTTATTTTAATTGTTCTCAACGCACCAAATAATGTTGTTTCCGGTGAAGCATTTAATGTTGGCGTCTTAGGTGGGAATTATACAGTCAAGGAGTTAGCGATCAATGCCCAAGAATGCTTACCGAGTAAACCCCCAATAACTTTTAATACTGAGAAATTAAATGATCCCAGAAGCTATAAAGTGTCATTCCATAAAGCTTTGCAATTGCTGGGCTTTTCTGCGGAAATCACCATGGAAATTGGCGGAAATGAAATAATTAGGCAAATGAAAGAAATCGAAATAAAAAACGGAGAAAAATTGCTTGACAAAACAAATAGATTAAATCACCTAAAGTTTTTGAAATCAATTAACTCTATTGATAACGACTTAAGATATGCCTAGCAATTTTGATAAAATAGCTATTTGTCGAATTTGCCAATCAGCAGACCTTCAATCAATTTTGGATTTGGGCGAGCAGCCATTGGCAAATGATTTAATTGATTCAGACGAACAAAAAGAAATATTTGCTCCCCTAGAATTGATTAGGTGCAATAAGTGTACAACTATGCAATTATCTGTAAATGTAAAACCAGAACTAATGTTTAAGGATTATCTTTGGGTAACTGGCACCACAAAAACCGCTTTAGAACATTTGGAGAAGTTTTCTGAACTAATCGAGACAAAGTGTTCAATAGCTGGGAAAAGCATTCTTGAGGTTGGTTGTAATGATGGTTCTCTATTGAAAATTTTAAGTCAAAAATCTTTCCATAGACTAATTGGAGTGGATCCAGCCAAGAATATCATCGATGCAATTGAAGCGCCTGGTTTAGATCTTCATCCAAAATTCTTCGACCTACAGTTTGCTACCGAGTATATAAACAACAACGATAAAGTAGATATAGTGGTTGCAAGAAATGTATTTTCTCACGTCCCTGATCTTGTGTCTTGCTTGAAGGCCGTAAACATGGTTTTAAACAATGACGGAATTTTTATAATGGAGTTTCACGAAGCATCGAAGATTGCCGAAGAATTTCACTACGATTCGATTTATCATGAACATACTTTTTATCATTCAATTAGAAGCGTTTCCGAGGCGGCCAATCTCGCAGGTATGCATCCATTCGATATAGATTTTAGTCCGATTAGCGGCGGATCATTCATTATTTACTTCACAAAAAATGAAAGAGACAAAACTGAGAGTTTAAAGAAGTCGGAAATAGCAGAAATGAATTCAGGAGTGCTTGGATATGAAAAATGGAAAGAGTTTGCAGATAGTTCAAGAAAGAATATAGGTGCAATTAAGGAATACTTATCAAAAAACGCCAATCTTAAAATTTGTGGATTTGGTGCCTCAGCCCGCAGCTCAACTCTTATTAATGCAGTAGGCAAAGAGTTTCACTCCTTGGTTGGTATAGCTGATAACAATAAATTAAAAAATGGCAAGAAATCACCAGGTTCTCAAATCAGAATTGAAAGTCCGTACCAACTTATTGATAAATCAATTGATATTGTGATTCTATTCCCATTCAATTTCGAAAAAGAAATAATTGATTTTTTGGCGAATGAATTGAAATGGAGTGGAGAAATTTTTCTACCGTTGCCATATATGCCAAGAATTGTAAAGCTTTAGTATGTCAATTAATGGTCTAAGGCTAATTAGTAACTCGGTGCATAAAGACGAACGTGGTGAATTTGTGAGAGTATATGATCGAAATTTAGTTCAAAACAATTTCAATGTTTTACAAACAAATTTATCAATCAATCCCACAGCCGGAACATTAAGAGGTATGCATTTTCAAGTTGGCGGGGAACCTGAGAACAAATACATAAAATTGACTTCCGGATCAGTTTATATCGCGATAGTTGACTTGAGGAAGAGTGAAAGTTCTTACATGAATGTTTATCAAGGGACGCTGTTGGCACAAGATGAGTCATCAATATACATCCCTGCCGGCTGCGCAACCGGATGGATTTCTCTAGTTGACAATACAAGCTTATTATATTTTATGTCTGCTCGGTACGAAGATTCTTTATTCAGTGGGTTTAGATTTGATGACCCCCTAATTACAATCAAGTGGCCACGCACGCCCCAACTTATTTCAGAACAGGACAGAAACTGGCCATCTTTAAAACTTGAATGACAAAAATTCTAATTACTGGATCAACTGGTTTCGTGGGATCAAATTATCTACGATTTGGGAAAAACAGCAACATAGATCATATTTACAAAAGGAAACCGATTGAGAATGCGGAAGAAAGAGTTATTGTTGGAGATTTAAGAGAAGGTAAAGTACTAGATCAAATCATAGAAAATCAATATGATTTTATTATACACGCTGCATGGATTGGGCTTCCAGAACTAAATGAAGAGAACAATAAACAAAACTACGAAATGTATATAAATTTAATAGATAGGTTCAAAGAGCAAAAAAATACAAAGCATATTTTTCTCGGCACTTGTCTTGAATATGGAGGGCTTAATGGAGCTGTTAAGGAAACTGATCTTGGCTTTCAGTTAAATGACTTTGCTAAAACTAAATTATTGATCCTAGAATACGCTATAAAGTCTCGCCTCGAATATTCTTGGTTGAGGTTATTTTATACTTTTGGTATTCAACAGCATTCTAATTCTTTGCTAAACTATCTAATTACAACCATAAAAAACAGTAAAGAAGTCAATTTAATTGACCCTAACAAATCACATGACTACATTTACATCAAAAATATTGTCTCAGCCTTAGACCAAATCATTAGTAAAGGTACAAATAATCAAGTCATTAATCTAGGACAAGGCGAGTGCCAAACAAATGGTCACATTGCAAACTTAATTCTAGAAGAGTTTGGATTTGAAAAAAAGTATGATTCAACAGCGCGGAGTGAAATTTGTATGTATGCGGATATCGAAAAAGCAAAAAAAGAATTAGATTGGGAACCTAAGTACTCTGTATCAGAGGCTATTGCTGAAATTACGCAAGAAATCAGAAACATTGATTAACACCGCAGTTATTCTCGCAGGTGGCTTTGGGACAAGGCTAACGCCGGTAACCAATTTTAGGCACAAAAGTCTTGTAATTGTTGGCAATGTTGCAATTCTAGAATTACAGATTAACCAACTACTTAAACTGGGGTTCAAGAGAATTCTAGTACTTACTGGACACCTGGGTGATCAAGTCGAAAAGTTCGTGATTACAAAATTTCCCAAGAAAAATATCATTATTTTGAATAGTAATCCTAGTTTTTCAACTAGAAAAAGGTTGTTAACATTCAGATCGCAGATAGGCGATGAGTTTTTGCTCCTTTATTGCGACAATTACATCGATGATTTGGAAACGCTTCAAAACCTTATTCAAACTGAAGCGCCCGCCGTATTTTTACTGAACAAACGTGATGTAGGCAATGTCGAAATAGCTGAAAATTCAAAAATTAGAATTCACGATGAAATTCGGTCGGCCAAATACCGTTTTGTCGAATTAGGGTACGTGAAGGTTAATTCTGGTAAATTTTTCGAGTTGTTATCCGAAAGTAATTCACTCACAGAATGCTACGACAAATTTACTCACCAGAACGAGTGTAAGTTTTTAGTTCAAGAGAGCAATTATGTTTCATTATCTACCATAGATAATTATAAAAAACTAAATACTAAATCAAATACTCTTTTATTGGACAGAGACGGAATTATTAATTATAAAATGCCTGACAGAGAGTATGTTTCAAGTTTTAATGAATTCAAGTATATTGAGAGTAATCTTCAAGCGCTAAAAAATTTATCTATGCTCGGATTTAAATTTATTATCATAACAAATCAACCAGGAGTGGCCCTGGGGTCTGTGAGCAAAACATTTCTTCAAGGATTACATGAGAAAATAACCTACGATTTATTGCTTTTAGGAATAGATATAATTGCTGTTTACAGCTGCATTCATCATTGGAACGAAGATTGTCAATGTAGAAAGCCCAAACCTGGAATGCTTTTAAAAGCGATGGAAACTTTTGATTTAGCAGCTTTAGAAACATGTTACATTGGGGATGAAGATAAGGACCGTTTGGCTGCCGAAGCTGCAGGAATTGAACCGGTAATCATTTCGAATTCCATTAAAGTAAATTGCCTTCA
Organism: Candidatus Nanopelagicus sp.; assembly: GCA_044353095.1. Lineage (GTDB taxonomy): Bacteria > Actinomycetota > Actinomycetes > Nanopelagicales > Nanopelagicaceae > Nanopelagicus. The sequence continues at coordinate 38,662 of JBILCN010000050.1, read as the reverse complement.
ATTCAACACTTTGTTTGACGCTTTACCATATTTACTAAACAAATTTGGACATCCAAACAAGAAAGAGGTTGAGAGATACTAACTAACACCATATTGGCCGCCAGGTTTTAGGTTTCAGCCATCTATTTCATATCATCAATGAACTGATTGATGTTATTTGATACAGTAAATTTTTGTCATTTGGTACCATTAGATATGGGAAGTGATCTTAATAATTTAACTTTATGTGTCTTTACCCGGGACCGCCCAGAACATGTTGAAAGATTATTGAATTATTATGATAAACATCAAATTTCAATAATAATTCTTGATGCAAGTAAAAATCCATTGAATTTAATCACTAACAGGCAAGTTCTGTATTTTCATGTCCCTGATATGTCACTAGCCGCCAGGCTGGTAATGTTTTCTAAGTTAGTAAAAACTAAATATATTGTACTAAGTCCAGACGACGATTTTTATTCGATTCCTGGGTTAGTAAAGACCCTTAATTTTTTGGACACTAACAATGACTATTCATCTGCTCAGGGATTACGGGTTAGATTTTATGATTATCCAAGATTTAGTTGGATACCTGATTACACGAAACATTTACATCTTGATTTTGATCAAAATAGTGGTTTCGAACGAGTTAAGCAAATGGCAATTAGTTTTCATTACATTTATTCAGTAATCAGAAAGGAGGATTATTTCCATACGGTTAGTTGCCTTGAAGATATCGACCTAAGCAAGGAGGAATCCTTGTCAATCACCGAATACATATTTAATTATTGCCTAGCAATTTTCGGAAAACATAAACTTTTGCCGCACTTCTATCAGTTCCGCAAGGCGCACCTACAAACTTATTTACCAACCAATTATCCTAAATGGATAAGTAATTCTAAAGATGAAAGCGTAAACAGATTAAAAAGTCGAATAGTATATTTATATTCAATCAGAATGAAAATCGAGATTGAATTGGCATCTAAAATATATGAGGAATTAACTGAACATTTTGTAGCTGTCAATACAGGCAAGAAACCACAAACTGATCAGGGAATTAAACTTTTTTTCAATAAGTATGTTAGGTCTAAAGTCCCCTTTTTTGAAAACTTGAGATTTCTAAGGTTTAGGTATTTCAAATTTTACGCTCTACTTAGGCAAAATAACATGCTTCTTAAATCGGGCTACGAGATTATCGCCTTGAGAAAATTTTTGAGACACAATCACTTGAATTCCTCACACTAAAACTACAGATCTACATCCCTGTCGTGTTTCCCGAGACTAATTCAGCTATGATGTTTTGTAAATTCACTATTGAAGTAGAATAGCCCTATGCCGTTGTTATATCCATCTGCACCAGCACAATCTGAGTCCCGCAGCGTCTTAGCAATTCCAGCATTTCGCAAATTATGGAATGCAATGGCATTTTCCTCATTCGGTGATTGGCTTGGGCTTTTAGCATCGACCGCTCTTGCTCAGCAATTAGCAGGTGGTGATTACGCAAAAGCAAACTTTGCAATTGCGGGCGTGTTTATTGTTCGCCTTCTTCCGGCCGTAATTCTTGGACCATTTGCTGGTGTAATTGCAGATAGATTTGATCGTCGTAAGTTAATGGTCTTCTGTGATGTAATCAGATTCGCTCTCTACGCATCCATTCCAATTGTTGGAAGTTATTTTTGGCTATACACCGCAACCATTTTGGTGGAAATAGTTACCTTATTTTGGTCACCAGCTAAAGAGGCCTCGGTTCCTAATCTAGTTCCAAAACATAAACTAGAAAGTGCTAATCAAGTATCCCTGCTTGCCTCTTACGGAACTGCTCCAATTGCCGCCATTGTTTTCTCACTCCTTGCAATATTTTCAGGTGCTATAAATTCAGCTCTTGGTAATGAAACCCCAGCAAGTGCTGCAGACATTGCACTTTATATAAATGCCATCAGCTTTTTGTATTGTGCCTATATCGTTTGGAAGTTGCGAGAGATTCCACCAGGTGCTGCAACCACGGCTGCCTCCCCTGGAATTGGTACATCACTCCTTGAAGGCTTTCAGGTTATAAAAGGATCAAAGATTATTCGCGGCGTAGTTATTGGAATGCTCGGTGCTTTTTTTGCAGCGGGTGCCGTAATTGGTTTAGCCAGGACATTTGTAGATGATCTACAAGCTGGTGAGGCTGCTTACGGTGTTTTGTTTGGCGCGGTATTTACCGGTCTTGCTTTAGGTATTTCATTCGGTCCAAAGGTTTTTGCGCAATTCTCTCGTCGCCGTTTATTTGGTGCTTCCCTAGCAATCTCTAGCTTCTTACTTGTTGTACTTTCCCTTGTTCTAAACCTTGTGCTTGCAATTTTTATTGTTGTTTTACTCGGCGCATTCGCAGGAATTTCTTGGGTAACTGGTTTCACAATACTTGGCATGGAGGTAGCCGATGAGGTTCGCGGCCGAACCTTTGCCTACGTTCAATCTCTAGTTCGCGTTTCACTTGTTTTGGTTTTAGCTATCGCACCACTTATTGCTGCTGCTATTGGTAAACACACATTCTCATTTAGAACTACTTCTGTTACCTATAACGGAGCAGCTTTCACAATGTTTGCGGCAGGCTTAATTGGCATGGCTGTTGGAATTATTTCTTATCGGCAGATGCGAGATCGTCCAAATGTTTCGTTGTGGAGTGATGTACTTTCAGCATTACGTGGTGATTTAGGTGCAATTACTGGAAACATAACAAAAGGTTTGTTTATTTCATTTGAAGGTGGCGAGGGTGCAGGTAAATCAACGCAGACAAAATTACTAAAGGAATGGTTAGAAAAACAGGGCGAAACAGTTGTTTTAACCCGCGAACCAGGTGGCACAACTCTGGGAAATCAAATCAGACAAATTTTGCTTGATAACAACACTGGTGTGATAAGTCCAAGGTCTGAAGCGCTTATGTATGCAGCAGATCGCGCACACCATGTTTACTCTGTTATTCGACCAGCGTTGGATCGCGGGGATGTTGTAATTACCGATCGCTATATTGATTCATCAATCGCTTATCAAGGGGCAGGTCGGGTTCTTCTTCCATCCGAAGTTTCTAGAATCTCGCGCTGGGCAACAGAATCTTTAACACCATCGCTGACTATTATTTTAGATCTGCCAGCAGAGATTGGGTTAGGACGCTTACACACAACTGATCGTCTTGAATCAGAGCCGCTTAATTTCCATGAACGTGTGCGCCAAGAGTATTTAAATATGGCGCAGATAGATCCAGAGCGTTATCTTGTGGTTGACGCAAGACAAAGTATCGAGCAGATCCACGCCACAATAATTGAAAGAGTTTCAACACTTTCAGCCTTAAAAGAAAAAGCTAAACAATGAACTCAGTGTTTGATAATTTAATTGATCAACAAGCGGTGATTAAAACTCTAAAAGAGGCGATCGTTGCCTCGAAGGATGCATCAAATAATTCTCAAAACATGACCCACTCTTGGTTATTTACTGGACCTGCAGGTTCTGGCAGATCCAATGCAGCAATCGCTTTCGCAGCAGGATTACTTTGTTATGAAAGTGGTTGCGGCACCTGCATTAATTGCACAACAACTATCGATGGCTCTCACGCCGATATTGAGTTAGTAAGAACTGAAGGATTATCAATAAAGGTGGATGAGGTTAGAGAGTTGATTACTAGGACTTCATGGTCACCCTCTGTCGGCAATTATCGGGTGGTTATTATTGAAGATGCAGACCGATTGACCGAATCTGCTGCAAATGCATTGCTAAAAGTAATTGAAGAACCAGGAGCAAGAACAGTTTGGTTACTGTGTGCACCAACACTAACCGATGTCATCCCAACAATTAGATCAAGGTGTCGTCACTTAACCTTACGAACGCCATCAATTAAGGCAGTTACTCAATTGTTAATTGATCGCGATGGGATAGAGCCCAAGATGGCAGAGTTCGCCGCAAATGCTGCGCAAGGGCACATAGGTCGTGCAAAATATTTGGCAACTAATGAAGAGGTTAGAAAAACAAGAGAGAAGATTTTAAGCATTCCATTTACTATAAAGGATTTAGCCACCGCATTTGAGGCTGCAAACACATTAGTAGAACTTGCAAAATCTCAAGCTCTGGCTGAATCAGAAGTCAGAGATGAAGCTGAACTTGCTAAATTAAAAGAGTCTTATGGAACAACAGGAAGTAAGTTGGCTACCGGTGGAAGCAAAGCGGTTAAGGAGTTAGAGAAAGAACAAAAAACTAGGTCTACTAGAATGGTTAAAGATTATCTTGACCAAAGTTTTTTAGAGTATCAAAATCAATTTATAGCCGAATTATTAGGCAGAAAAAATTCAACCATCGAATCCGCCAAAATTGTTCAAAAAATTCATGCAATTGACGCGTCAAGACAAAAATTGGCAAACAACTCATCTATTCAATTAATCACCGAGTCACTCTTTTGTCAGATAAGGTAAAATTAATTAATGAAAACTCCTCTGGTCTACAAACAACTCAGACAGGTTTTATCTGTTTACAACAAAAGAGATAAAGAAAAACTGTTTTTAGTGGCAATGAGTCAAGTCTTTCTAGCCTTTCTTGACCTCCTTGGCGTGGCCTTACTGGGTGTTATAGGCGCTCTCTCTGTATACGGAATTCAATCCAAGTCACCTGGGAATAGAGTAAATCAAATTTTAGAGTTAACCAACTTAAATCAATATGATTTTCAACAGCAAGTAGCAATACTTGGTGGAATCGCCGCTTTTGTTTTGATTTTCAAAACCGTAGTTTCTGTTATTCTAGTTAGAAAAACCTTGTTATTTGTGAGCAGGCGTGGTGCCTTGATTTCTTCTAATTTAATAAGAGATTTGTTTTCAAAACCTGTTACGGATGTAAATAGATTCACAAACCAAGAAATTATCTTCTCAAGTACAGCTGGTGTAGAGAATCTTACAGCAAGAGTCATTGGTTCCGGATTAATCATATTTTCAGATCTTGTACTTTTAATCGTTTTATTTGTTGGGTTACTATTTGTAAATAGTTCAATCTCAATCTCAATCTTTTTGATATTTTCAGTAGTTGGGTTTGGATTAAATAGATATATGCGAGCAAATGCATACAGACTCGGAACTGAAGAGACACGAATCACGGTAGAAAGTAACGATAAAATTTTGGAAGCGCTTAATTCATATAGAGAACTGACAGTTAAGAACCGACGAATCTTTTATATTAATCGAATAACCCAGTTAAGAATGGAATATGCAGAAGTTTCTGTAAAGAGAAGTTTCATGCCAAATTTAAGTAAGTATGTTTTTGAAATTTCATTGATTATCGGATCCTTTCTAATTGCGGGCATTCAGTTTGCTTTGTATAATTCAAGTCAAGCAATCGCTAGTTTGGCTATTTTTTTGGCGGCTTCGTCTCGGATTGCACCAGCTATTTTGCGAATACAACAAAGCACAATTTATCTAAGGCTTGGCCTGGGTACGGTTGAAAAAACTATGGAAATGATTAATTTGGCTCGGTCTGGTTATCATGATGAATTAATTGACACACAGAAGTGTTTTGATCACAAAGACTTTCTTCCAGAGGTAGAAATCAAGAATTTAAATTTTAAACATAAAAGAAATGATAATTTTTCAATTATGAATTTAAATCTCAACATTATGCCTGGTGCTCAAGTAGCAATTACAGGCTCATCTGGAGCTGGGAAGACAACTTTAGTAGACTTGATATTAGGAGTTCACCCGAATGATTCAGACTCTGTGAAAATTAGTGGATTAACCCCACTATCAGCGTTTGTTAAATGGCCAGGATCTGTTGCGTATGTTCCACAGAATATAACAATTATGAATTCAACTATACGAGATAATGTTGCTCAAGGGTTTGAATTTGACGCTTTAGATGAGGATAGAGTCTGGCAAGCCCTTAAAGTTGCGCATCTAGATGAATTTGTAAAATCGCTGGCTCAAGGGATTGACACACATGTGGGAGAGTTTGGGAATCAGTTAAGTGGCGGGCAACGTCAAAGGTTAGGAATTGCACGGGCCTTATTTACATCACCAAAGCTTTTGATTCTTGATGAGGCAACAAGTGCTCTAGATGGTGAAACAGAGGCACTTATTTCTCAAACAATTAAAGAGCTAAAAGGTAAGTGCACCGTGATTTTAATCGCGCATAGACTGTCTTCGGTCATAAACGCGGACAAAGTTGTTTACATGGATGGAGGCAAAATCGCAGCCGAAGGAACATTCTCTGAAGTTAGAAAACTAGCTCCTGATTTTGAAAAACAGGTAAAACTAATGGGTATTACGACTAATAATTAATATTTACAAATTTTGAAAATCGCATCTAGAAGTACATTTTTTGTCCACGTACTTTCTACAACATGTTCACTTTGGAAATCTCGTAGTTCATCAACATTATGCATGCCAGTAGCAATTGCAAGAACCGCGAGTTTGTTTACCTTGGCTGAAAGAATATCTTTTGGGCTATCTCCAATGATTACTCCCACCTGACTGGGTCCAAGTGACCTCTTTGCATCTGCAATTATTTGATCCCGAGTTTGACTTTTTACCGAGGAATGAAAAATCCTGTCACTCTTAAAGAATTCAATTAAATTTATATGAGTAAGTTTTGCAATTGCCCCAGGCCTGCAATTGCCCGAAGCAATTGCATTCTCAAAATCATTTGATGAATGGATTTCTGCTAAAACCTCTGTGATGACATTGATTGAATGTGCATCACCTGCTTGCAAAGCAGTTGGTAAATTTTGTGCATATTTACCTAATATCATTTCTATCTCTTTAGCATGGATCTTTACCCCATAACTCTTTGCTACGGTTTGAATAATCTCAAAATCTGTGAAGCCACTAAGCTTTTTTCTATCTAACTCAACTTCTTGTTTGAGAAAATCCGAAAGCGCTTCTTTAAAAGGGATGGCTGCTGCGCCATTGGTTCTTATAAGTGTGCCGTCAATATCCCAAAACAATCGAAATTTTTTCAATTCATTTGAGTTTCTTAGCATGGTTTATCTTATGGTTTCATGCAGAATTTAAGGCAAAATCCGTGAATGTTTACACAAATTACCATGAACTGGGTACGCTTCTCCTAACTCTCAAGGATGGGATTTCACTTTGGCATCGAAGATTATTGAAGTTGGTTATGGGGATGTCAAAAGAGTTAAAATTGGTGGCAACAATAAGTTAGTTCTTATTGGCGGTCCCTGCGCCATTGAAAACCGAGACCACGCATTAATGATGGCGGACCGTATTGGTAAAATTTGTGATGATCTTGGTGTTGATTGGATATACAAATCTTGCTTCGATAAGGATTGCCGCTCATCTCCAGACAGTTATCATGGATGCGGAATAGATCAAGGCTTAGAGATTCTTGCAGAGGTACGTAAAGAGTTCGGTATTCCTGTTACATCTGATTTTTCTGATCCAGCTTGGGCACAGGCAACTGGTGAGGTGTGTGATTTAGTACAAGTTCCTGCCTACTTATGTAGACAAACATCAATTCTTAGAGCAGCTGCTCAAACAGGACGTCCAATTCATTTGAAGAAGGGTCAATTCATGAGCCCTTGGAATATGAAAAACTCAGTAAAGAAAATTGAAGCCGCTGGCGGAACCCAAATTTTGCTTGCAGATCGTGGAACATTTTTTGGCTATAATATGCTTGTCAACGATATGAGAAGCTTGTCGATAATGGCAAAAACTGGTTATCCAGTTTGTTACGACATAACTCATTCCATACAAATGCCAACATCAATGGGCGAGATTTCTGGTGGCGAACGCGAATTCATTCCTCCACTGACACGAGCCGCAGCCGCAGCCGGTATTGATGCAATTTTTGCCGAGATTCATAATGATCCACCAAATGCTCTTTCAGATCCAAATACGGTCTTAAACATAGATCATTTGCGACATGTGCTCGGCCAAGCTAGAGACATTCATAATTTCAGGCTTGAATTACTAGAAAAGTATGGTGAAGATAATGTCTATTAATTTAACCGCTAAAGATAAAATGAAAAAACTCACCGAAATTCCAGTACTGAATTCAGATGCGAGCCTAAAGAAATGTCTAGATTTAATGACTGAAAAAAGCTTAGGAATAACTTGCTTCACTGATAAAGCTGGAAAATTAGTTGGCTTGCTTACAGACGGAGATTTAAGAAGGCTTCTTCTCAACAAACAAAGCCCACTACCAGCACTTCTAGTTTCTGATGGATTGAGTTTTGGAAATTCTAATCCTAAAGTCGGGCACGCAGACGATCAAATATCAGACTTACAAAATTTGATGAATGAAAAACAAATTTGGGATCTGCCAATAGTTGATTCAAGCGGGGTTTTGTTAGGGCTCCTTCACAGACACGATGCAAATCAATAAACTAAAGAAAAAGTTAAGGTCAAGAGAGCTAGTTTTTGGCTCTTGGGTTTCATTTTCTCATCCATCAATTTCAGAAATTTTTGCATCACATAAATTTGATTTTCTTGCCATCGATATGGAACATGGAACAATAAATTTAGAACAAGCTCAACGGATAATTGCAGCAAGTCAGTTTTATCAGGTGCCTTGTCTGCCGCGTCCAGTTTCACACTCTAATGATTGGATTAAGCCACTCCTTGATTCTGGCGCTGATGGCCTAATTGCTCCAATGGTTAATACTGCAAGCGAATTAAAGAACTTAGTTGATCTAGTTAAATATCCAAATGTCGGCAAAAGGAGTTTTGGAATTAACAGAGCGCAAGGTTATGGTAATTACTTTGACGATTATGTGGCAAGCTGGAATGAAAATTCTGTTTTTGTTGCCCAAATAGAAACTAAAGAAGCTGTTAATGAGATAAATGAAATTACTAATAACTCTAATTTGGATGCAATTATGATTGGGCCATATGACCTGTCCGGTTCATTAGGCGTCCCTGGTCAAAAATTTCATCCGTTAGTTAAAGAAGCAGAATTAAAAGTAATCAAGGCGTGTTCCAAGGCTGGAATCTCATGTGGAACACAACTAAGCGATTTCAATCCAAGTTCAGTAAAAACAGCGCTTGAAATGGGTTACACCTTCATTATTGCCTCCTCAGATCTATTTGTTTTGGAAGCATGGGCAAATGGTGCTGAAAAAGTGATGCAAGAGTTTAGGAACTAACCATTAATAACAAAATCAGCACAAACGATTTGTTTTCCCTTAACGGGAAAACTGCTGTAGTTATTGGTGGGGGCGGTCATGTCTGCTCTGCATTAGCTGAAGGTTTTGCTGCTGCAGGAGCAAATGTTGCAATTGTCGACTTAAGAATTGAAAAAGCTACCATGATCGCGGACAAACTTAAAAGCACTTACGGGATTAAATCTATTGGGTTATCCGCTGACGTTACAGTGAAAATTGAATTACAAACAGCAATAAATCAGGTTGTTTCCCATTATGGTGGTATCGAGATAGCGGTGAATGGTGCTGGAATTAACAGCCCAGAACCATTTTTGGAGATTGAAGAGGAGAATTGGCATAAGGTTGTGGACTCACAATTAACTGCAACCTATTTGGGTTGCCAAGTGATTGGAAGTCATATGGTTTCGAGAAATAAAGGCTCAATTATAAATATCTCTTCCGCATCTGCAGACCCGGCACTATCAAAAGCCTACGCTTATTCTGCCGCTAAAGCGGGCATTAGAAATTTAACTCAGAACTTAGGTAGGGAGTGGGCAAAACAAGGCGTGCGTGTAAATGCAATTCGTCCTGGATTTTTCCCAACTGATTGGAATAGAAAGAATTTCATTACCAAAGAGAGAGAAACGGCGATTTTAAACCACACACCAATGGGTCGTTTTGGGGAAACACACGAACTGATAGGTGCAGCTGTATACCTAGCATCTGACGCATCAAATTTTGTTACAGGAAGCGAACTAATTGTTGATGGTGGATTTTCTGCCATGACTATTTAATCTAGCAATCATGAGTATGTCAGTTGTCATCACTGGTGGGTCAAAAGGTATTGGCCTTGAATTAGTTAAGCACTATGCAAGCAATGGCTTTAAAGTTATAAGTGGTTCAAGAACTAAATATGGCAATTTTGATAAAGAAATAGCTCCTAATATAAAAGAAATAAAAATTGATGTAAGGAATGCCGAGTCTCACGAATTGCTCGCGCGGGAGGCCATAAATGAAACAGGAAAACTTGATGTATACATAAATAATGCCGGATTTTCTGAATGGCGCAGCCTTGCCAACATCGATAGCGAGTTTTTAGAAACAATATTTTCAACAAATGTATATGGTTATTTTTGGGGAACTAAAGCAGCCGCAAATGTCATGACTTCAAGGGGGTCTATTTTAAATATTTCAAGCCTTGCTGCCAAAAGAGGAACACCCAATAACAGTGCTTATGTAGCTACTAAATTTGCAATAACTGGGCTAACTCAATCATCAAGTAAAGAATTAGGAACTAAAGGAATCAGGGTGAATGCGGTTTGCCCTGTTCTAATTTCAACACCTGGATTACTGCAAGCACTAAATTCTTCTGAAGCACCGTCTAAAGGAAACACTAAAGCCTTCCTAAAAGATTTTTCGGTGAACCAAACCGCTCTAGGAAGACTGCCTACCATGAATGAGGTTGTAGATCTTTGTTATTTTTTAACTTCAGAAAATGCAAGTGCCATAACTGGACAATCAATCAATATTGATTGCGGAGTATTACCAACTTGAAAATAGGGATAATTATTCCAGCAAGACTTGATTCCGAGCGTTTACCAAACAAAGTGCTTCGTCAATTCCAAGGTAAATCTATGATTGAGCACACTTGGCAAAGAGCCAAATTAATGAACAACAAGATCGAATGTATAATTGCGACCGATTCAAACGAAATCTTAAGCGCTGCAGAAAATTTCGGTGCCACTGTAGTAAAAACCAAGAGATCCCATCCAAACGGATTGAGTAGAGCCAAAGAAGTTCTCGAAAATCTAGATTGGGACTATGTAATTATTCTACAAGCAGATGAGATTTTGGTTGTACCCAAAGACTTAGATGTTTTAACTAAAGTGATTGATGAAAAATACGATTTTTATAATTTAATTACTAGAATTAAAGATTCCAATGAATTAGAGAATGTAAATGTTGTAAAGTGTGTTTTAAAGCAAGACCGAACTATCCTTAATATCTTCCGAAAGAATGGGTTTATATCCCAACACGATAAACAATTAGGATTTGTTAACAAAATATGTGGAACTTTTGCCATATCTCGGAAATTGCTCTTAAGTATTGATTTGACGAACCATTCACTAATTGGATTGCAGGAATCAATCGAGCAACTATCTATCCTTGAAAATAACATAGAAATTCTGGGTGTTAAAATTGAAAATCATTTCATTTCTGTGAACACTGAAGATGAAGCAATTGAAGCAGATCTAATACTGACTACCAATAAATTGCAGAAAGAAATTTTTAGTAAATACCAATGACACCAAAACCAGATTTAGCGGCAATTCTGCAAGACATAGTAAATGAAAATCCTGGTTATAACCTCCTTCATAACTCGTATTTCAGAGTTCCTAAAAACAATCCTGAATTTCTCAAGAAATATAAATCTCTTAAATTTTCAAAAAGCAGAGGAATTGCCATAGTTGTATTTTTTTTAGCTATTCCAAAGATTGCTTTATACCTAATTACAAATCTTTTTGGCAGTATTTTACTTGCTAAACAGTATAAGTACTTCAAAATTAAGAATAAAACAAGTTGTGCGCTTTTTGTTTCGCATGGAACAAATAACAATTTGACCGGGGTCACAGATGTGTACTTTTCCGATCTTCCATCAATTATTGGTATACAAAAATGTACAATTTTGTATCTCAATCACAACAAAGGTAAGTACAAAACAAACTTTAAGAGGCTGACGCAAAAATCTAATTGCGTAAATTCGCTGCTTATGCCAAAATTTCTACACCCAACTGAATTCGTACAGTATTTGAGGCGCTGCCTTGAGCTGCTAGAGTTTCAAAGAAAGATTTCACAGAATTATAGTGATAAAGAATCTTTAAAAGCAATAATTTTGATCCACGCAATTAAATGGATATTTAGTCGTGAGTCCTACACAAGCTACCTAGTTAATCAAAGAATCAAAGAAATTAATTCTCAAATTGGAATAGATGTGGCGTTCTTTACATTAGAGGGGCATAGTTACGAAGAAATAGCCGCCAATTCTATAAAATCTAGAAACGATAAAGTGAAGTTATTCTTTTATCAACACTCTCCGATCACTAAGGCGCAAAGAGGCGTTGAGAACTTTCTACGAAATCTTAAGTATCCAGTAACTTTACTGACTACCGGGCCTGCCTATTCAAAGTTTCTATTGCCATTTTCTCCTCAAAATAAAGCCTTCTGTATTGGCAGTAACAAAATCATCGAGTTAAATTCAAACCAAGTAACGAAAATCAACACTTTACTGGTCGCACCAGAGGGAACAACCTTGGCTTCAAATCAGTTTATGCGTTACTTAGTAAGAATCTCTAGAAATTATCAAAACTACAAGTTTATACTTCGACTTCATCCAAACCTAAGGTTTAGTATTTCAACAGCCTTATTAAAAACGAGACTCAATAAAATGAAAAATGTTCACATCTCGAACCAAACTTTACTGCAAGACCTTCAGCATTCGCAGGCTACTTTATACAGAAGCTCGACCGTAGCATTGGAAACTTTAAAAGCTGGAAATATTCCAATTTTTGTGGATTTCACGGGAGATAATGATTTGAATGTTTACACCGTGATCAAAAATAACTTTCCAATTTTAAGTGGCGAAGACCTGAGTTTACAACCTATCGAGTCATTAGATTTCGAAAATTTTAACTTTGCATTAGTTAACGAACTTTATATACCTTTTAATCCACCAGAAGATTTGATTAATTTTATCAATAAATAATTCAGGACACACTACTTTCAAGTTTCAGCAAGCCAATAATGATTTCTTTTGATTTTGATTTATTCATCGGCAAAGAAATCATTTGACTACAAAATTTTAAAAAGGCTATGATCTTGCGCGTTTGTACAATCTGTAAAAATCCTCCAGATAAAAGAAATTTAAACGCTCTAAATATCGTGAGACATTTATAACTAACAATTTTGGTGTCAGGACGTGAACAAACCAGGTAGCCCGTCCAAAGAGCAATATACTTAAACTGAGATAAATTCAATTTAATGTTTGCGTGAGAGAGCTGTTCCAACACCTTGATCTCTGGGTCATAAATTAGTTGTGAGTTCTTTGAAACATTAGATGAGAAAATAACATCTTCATAAGCAGCATACTTGGAATTCAATACGGGTAATGTGTATTGATCTAGGGAATCTTTACGCCAAATTGAAGCTCCATTCAACCATTCGGTGGAAGTAATTGAATTAAATGCATACTTTGTAGCCCTACCAGAAGGTTTAATTTTTCCAATCTGGCGCCTAGAGTTTGATTGCCATGGTTGCAATTCTTCAAGATTCGATGATTTGTGAATCAAGCGTGTTCCAATTCCACTGACATTCCCATTTTGAATTTGTCTGATTCTTAGAAATGCATCAGTTAACGTCGTTGGTTTTAATTCTAAATCATCGTCGAGGAAGAATACCCAGTTAGAATCGTCGTCTAGAAGATTGAATGCCAATTTCTTTTGATTTGACTGACCAATCATTTCTGTATGTAGGTGCTTGATTTTTAACAAGATAGAATATTGATTAACTAATTCATAGATTGATTCTCCAGAGGAGACAATAACAACTTCATGTGGTTGAGATTGCGAATTTACAATAGAAGATAATAGGTTTTTGAGTAAATCAACCCTATTGCGCGTACAAATAATCAAAGATAATTTTTGCTTTTTCATTAGAATTAAACTGAGTAAACTACAATAAATTATTCTGTGTTAGCATTTTCTTAAATGTTTCAACAGTAAACCAATCTGTGTTATTCTGGCTACTGTAGCGAAAGTCAACGGGAACTTTCTTTGCACCGAGGTAAGCGTTGGTCTGCATTGAAACACTTGGAGATAAAATTGCATAGTAAGTTTCGAATTCCACTGTATTGTGTGAGTCATCTTCCGTGATCATCACTTCATGAAGTTTTTCACCAGGCCTGATTCCAATCACTTTAGTTGGTATCCCAGGAGCCACTACTTTAGCCACATCAACGATTGAAAAACTTGGAATTTTAGGAACAAAGATTTCCCCTCCTTGAAGCCTGTCCAGTGAATTTAATACAAACTGAACACTTTCTTCTAGGGTAATCCAGAATCTAGTCATTCTTGGATCAGTTATCGTAATCTCTCCCGAATCGATTTGTGATTTAAAAAACGGAATCACACTACCTCTGGATCCCAAAACATTTCCATATCTAACAACCCCAAATTTAGTCAATGCATTACCTGAGAGGCGATTTGCAGACACCATCAATTTATCTGAACAAAGTTTCGTGGCGCCATACAAATTAGCGGGGTTGGCAGCTTTATCAGTACTTAGCGCAATAACTTTAGATACTGAATTTTTGACAGCTGCATTGACTATATTTTCAGCACCTAAGACATTTGTTTTAATGACCTCCATAGGGTTTTCTTCTGATGCTGGAATCTGCTTCATTGCAGCAGCATGCACCAAAACTTCAACACCATTTAGGCATTGCTCTAATCTTGCATAATCACGCACATCACCTAGCATAAATTTTAATCTTTTAGAATTGAACTTTAGATTCATTTCATATTGCTTTAACTCATCGCGACTGTAAACAATTACTTCTTCAGCAATTTCTTCCTTCAAAATTTTAGAAACAAATGCAGTTCCGAAAGAGCCAGTACCCCCAGTTACTAGTAACTTTTTAAATTTACTTCTTCTTGCCATGCTGGCTCCTTAGTTCATCCGACCAGAGTGTATCTTCTTTTAATTCAAGAAGCATATCTTTCACATCCGGAATTCTAGGTGCACGCATACTTGAATATTTAGTTGAATTTAACGCCAAGTATTTTGGTCTATCTACTCTCAACAAGCCTTGCCTAGAAGTTGAAGGCACTATAAGTCCCGAATTAAATCCAAAAACAGTCGCTGCTAATCGGGCAAAATCAAGCTTAGAAATCACAGTACTTGATGAAATGTTATACAAACCCTGTGAATCTATAGAAGACAAATATTCAATGGCCCTAATTAGATGGATAACTGATACTGGATTAAAGAAAACATCAGAAAAACCATCGAAGGTTTTATTTTCAGCCATATTGCTTAAAATCTTTTCCAGTAAAGTATTATTTTTTCTATAACTGAAACCAAAAAAATTAGTTCTTACGATTAAAGCACTGGGATTTATGGTTTTAACTAAATCTTCTGCAAATTTTTTTGAATTTCCATACACATTAACAGGCCAAACTTCTAAATCCTCCGACCTTGGTTCGTCCACCCTTGACTTAAAATGATCAGTACTCACATGAACGAACTTTATTTTTTCCTTCTCAGCAATTTTCCCAATAGCACCCGGCAAAATTGTATTCAAAAGTTTTGTTTTGACTGGAAATTGTTCACAGTGATCAACATTAGTTAAAGCAATGCAATTAACTATAATACTAGGACGGACCTCTTTAATCAGTGCCGAAAGTTCTACTTCGCCCTGTAAAGAAAAATCAAATTTTATCCAGTTACCTCGAATTGTTGGTAAAGCCTTACTGTAAGTAAGAACTACATCAAAATTCTTGCAATATCTTGTGAAATTAATTCCCAAAAACCCACTACCGCCCAGAACAAGCAATTTCTCTTTACCAGATAGCATCATTTCTCCAGTGATCAATTCCAAAGAATGTTGAGATTTACTACTACAGTAACGGATCCAAAGATAAATTTTAGGACATCAACCTGTATATTGTAGGTATGACCCCAGAACATGTCTTATTAGTAGGGCATGGTTCAATAGGCAAATTTCACCTGGAAAAGTTGGTCGATTTGGTTGAAAATGTTGACGTAATCGAGCCCTCACCGAAGAATCAAACGACGATGATCCTAAAGAAGCATGCTTGTAAAATCAACTTCTACAACAATTTACAAACTTTGCCTGACAATAAATTTTATACATTTGCGGTAATTGCAAACTGGGGACCTGACCATGTTTCGACCATACTTAAATTACTTAAGAAGGGAATTACCAAATTCCTTGTCGAAAAACCTTTGTGCGATTCTTTGTCCGACCTGAAGGTGATTGAAGACTTGGTATCTGAAAACAAAATTGAGCTAATTAGTCATTATCAATGGTCTTATAGTTATTTACCCGAACTCATCAACGAAATGGCGATAAAGTATTTTCTTGGAAATACTATTTCAATAGTTGTGAACGGTGGCGCTAAATGCTTGGTTACTAACGGAATTCACTTCTTGGCTCTGGCAGAGATTATCTTCAATGATATACCTATTGCATCTTCAATTATTTATGTAAATAATGATATAAATCCAAGAAACAACAAATTTGTTTACTTGGAGGGTAACGCTACCTGGAAATATCCAAATTCAAAATACTTATCTGTTAACTTCTTCAATAAATCTCACATTTCACTAATTAGCATAATTAATTTTGAATACGGCTATGCAATTGTCCAGAACGATGAAATAAAAATGTTCGCTATTCCTTTAGATAAAAGGATTAAATTGATATCACCGACCAGAACAGAGAATGCAAGCGAATTAATTTACACAGGCCCAGCATTCTCTTATCCAGACGGAAGTGATGGAACCGATTTGATCTATTCAAAATTGTTAAATGGTCTATCAAGAGAAGACTCAACTCATGGAATTCAAACAATAAAAGACTTTGTTCTAACACTCGAAAAAAACACAGATAGTGAAATCGATAGAAACATGTCAGGAATTACCAACGAACGATTTGAAAAGAAATGGAATCTATCTTGAACGCTAAGCTCGCGGTGATTGGTGCAGGTAGTATCGCCAGAAGCCACATTGAAGCTGCCAAAGAAGCTGGGTTCATTTTGTATGGGATGTGCGGAAAAGAGGGCTCAGAAAGGGCATTACAACTAGCAAATGAATTCAAATTCGTAAAGTATTTTTCAAATTACAAAACTTTGCTGAATTCTGAATTTGACGCTGTTAGCCTAATTGCAAGCACGGATGTAACGATGGAAATTTTGGTTGATTTAATACCACTTGGAAAACCTGTATTGGTTGAGAAACCGGTAACAACTTCGATAAAAAACTTTGAAAGAGTTATACATAACCATGACCAAATAATCGTTGGATACAATAGAAGGTTTTATTCTTCCATTCAAGCAATGAAAGAAAAAATTAAAAATCAAGAATTTCACTTCGCAAGACTCAACATCTCTGAAATTTCTTGGAACCCAGAAGCCTTGCTGTCAGAAAGAAGAAATGCTGTTTTAGAGAACTCTGTACATAGTTTAGATTTAGTCAAATTCCTTTTCGGAACCTACAATATTGAAAAAATTGAAAGGAACATAGTCAAAAACGAATTAAACTCAATATTGATTTTGCTCAGAAATTATCAGCATAAGCTCATAGAAATTACTATTTCATTTGGTGTACCAACTAATAATTGCATTGAAGTATGGTTTCCAAATAATATCGCAATTTGTAAACCTATAGAAGATTTTACTGAGTATTTCTCCATGAAAATGGTACCCCCTAGCAAGGAGGTAACCTATAAAAGATATATTCCTGAAGAAGTTACTAATTGGAAGATGTCAGAAGCAGATCAAAGATTTAAGCCCGGATTTCTAGAGCAATACAGAGAATTCTTGTTGCTTGTAAATGGAAAAAATATAGCGAATGCAGCCAGAATTGGCGATGCTAAGGATGCAATTTACCTAGCTTCAATGGCCTTAGGAGATGACTAAATTGAAAATCCGGCCAGAAACATTCTTCCAAAAATTTATTGATCAAGGTGGATTAAGAAAAATTCGCAATGTAAAGCAATTAGTAATCGACTTGGAGCTTAGATCCTTTAGGAAATTAAACGGAAACAAATTCGATTCTCAAATTGAACTAGCGTATATCCAAAAGAAAATTTCGTATCTTTTTAACTCTAAAATGTACATCAAAATTGTAGAAAGCTCTCGCAACAATAGAAAATGTTCTCTAATAATTCCATCAAAATGGAATGCTTCCTTTAATTCACAATCTATTAGAATCAATTCATTCATATCATCACTTAAATGGGTTACATTTATTTCACTTGTTATAATTAAGTCAATTACCGATGGATTCATTAACATCTTAAAGCGAGAAGATTACAAGTTGAATGAGTTTATAGTCGCAGAGAAATCAAAAGGAATTCAAACCGTACTGCTAAACTCCAAATTTCCAATTGGAGAAATTTTTAATGGTGAGCCTGCAATTGATTTTGGTAATTGGTATTCAAGTCTAAATCCAAGAAACTCAACAATCAGTTTCATATATTTTGCAAAACCATCCATTGAAAAAAAAGTTGTTTATCATGGAAAATCAATTACATGTAAAAGTTTTAAAAGTTTTAATTTTGGAATTTCATTTTTTTCAAAAATTCAATTATCTATCTACGCTTTTAAGTTACTATTCCAAGGCATACTCCAATCGCTTGGTGGAAATATGGCAACTCTTGTCGGGTACAATGAGTTGATATTTTCAAAACGCTTATCTTTTGTACAACTAAACGAATTGCCTGAAAAGGTATTGTTTTCGGACAATCATGGCATTTTGATGCCGATTTGGGTGAATCAATTAGTCAATTCAAAAGTGTCAGTGGAATATTTATTCTTCTCTTCATATGACTCACCTTCACTACATAAAGATGAAGACCCGAGACAGGATTTTTGGCAATTAAATAGCTGGCCAAAAATGATATGTGTTGACCAGTTTCAGGCTGAATTTATGAAGAAGAATATAGTTTATGGAAATCAAGTAATAGAAGTCGGTGGATTTCCGTATTTTAGCGATAATAGAGATGAGATTCCTTCCGTTAAATCCTTTACGATTTCGGTATTTGATTTTGAACCTGGAATAAACACGATTGGAATAAGTACAATTAGTGAGTGTGGTTACAACGATCATACAATTAATGAGAGATTTATTTTTGAGATATATAGAATCGCATTAGAGTTGAATTTAGTGATATTTCATAAGCCAAAAAGGAGAGCAACACTTGAGGGTAGAACGAGTAGATACAAAATGTTTATCGATAACTTGGACTCCAACCATTATATTCAAGTGGCGCCAGAAGTTTCACCTGCCAGAATAGTTCAAGAAACCAACGTAACGATTGGGATGCCTATTACAACACCAGGGATACTGGCCAACAGCTATGGGCACAAGGCAATATTTTTTGATCCGTTAGGCAAGGTAATGAAAAAAGACCCTGCCTTAAGAGGAATTGTAGTTGCTAGCAACGCCATCGAACTCAAGGCTCTATTGAGTGATTTGATAAAAACTGCTTCGGAGAATAAAACATGGAGATAATAGTTACGGGTGCTGCAGGGTTTATCGGGCGAAATCTTATACCAATACTTTCAGAAAAATACGATCGAATATATGCCATTGATAACCTTAATTCTTTACTGTATTCGTCCCAAATTAAAAAGAACAATTTTAAACACATTGCCGGTATCAAAAATGTACGATGTATTGAAAGTGACACGAACAAAATAAAAAGAAAAGGAATTTTTAAAAACATAGAATGCATAATTAATTTAGCCGCACTGCCTGGGCAAAGTTTAAGTTGGGAGAATACGGAGCAGTACATTAAAAATAACACCCAGAACGTAAATAATTTAATTCGCGAATTCTGCATAGAGGGAGAGGCGTATTTCCTACAAGCTTCTACATCATCTGTATATGGAAAAATTGCAATTGGCGGAAATAATGCAATTTTAAAACCAAATAATCCATATGGGGTTACAAAATTAGCAGCAGAACATTTGATTGAAGCTTACGCCCAAAACTATGAATTTGAATATTCTATATTACGTCTATTCTCAGTTTATGGACCTCATCAAAGACCAGATATGGGAGTTTATAAGTTCCTGAATGCAATTATGAAAGGATTAGACGTAACAATTTATGGGGACGGGTCACAATCTCGTAGCTTAACCTATGTTATGGATGTCGTTACCTCTATTATGAAAACTGTCGAATTGAAACCTTCAAAAGAGATTCTCGATATTAGTGGAGATAAAGCTATGAACGTGAATGAAATTGTTTCTATCTGTGAAAAGGTTGTTGGAAACAAGGCAAATATCAAATTTGTAAAAACTCCAGTTGGGGATCAGGAGAAAACTCTTGGGGACTTTGCTTATGCAAAAAAAATAATCGGAGTGGAGAAATACACCGCTATAGAATTTGGAATTCACCAGCAATTTAAGCAGATGCTGGAAATTCAATAACTATGACCTCAGAAAACTCATTTATTGTAGCTCGTGATACAAAATCAGGAAATTGGTTAGTCACACTTGCAATCGGCGATGAGTATTTTTCTACCTGGACATCCACTGTAAAAAATTCTTGGCTTGATTATGCAGATCGTTACGATTTAGGGGTTTTAATTATTACCGAACATTTAATCGAGGCAGACAATCCGAATTGGAAAAAGCCAACCTGGCAAAAACTTTTAATAGCATCTAATCTGAAATATTTAGATAGAGAAGTGAAACTGCTGTGTTACCTAGATACTGATATTCTGGTTAATCCATTTTCCCCGAATGTATTTGATCTACATGTTGAAGGAAAAATAGGAGTAGTGTCTCTAAGAAAAAATTTGCCATTTAATTATGAACAAACACTCCGAAAATTGGCGCTATTAAGGCATAGATTTATTGATGATAAGTACCCTCTTGACTCTGCATTGTTTATTGATCTTCCGGGATTATACGGATTTCACAACTTGCCAACTCAACCAGATGAGTTTTGTGCAGGTTTTCTTTTATTTGAACCACTGCGATTTGCTACGACTATGGAAGGTTGGTTCCATGAATACGATCAAAGTGTTGTTTCGATTACTGGCGGCGGAGATCAAACACATATGAATTTCCATATTCAATCTCTAGATTTAGCAAATTACCTACCGTATGAGTTTCAAGGCATTTGGGCGTTTGAAGCTGCAAATTACTATGGGTATCTTTTTATGCAAAAGTTCAATAATTTAGAATTATATAAAGATTGTGTTGAGTCAACATTGCAACGGGTTCATTTCCTTCACTTCGCTGGGAATTGGCCAGAATCATCAACGTTTTCAAAAATAAATTTTGAGTTCAATCCCAAATTCTACGATTTATATAGAGCTTATGAATCTTACACAAAAATGATTTTAAGCGGTTCACCAAAAGGTGTAATAAAACCTAACTCTTAATTGATCATCCGTGAAACACATCAAAAGTGTTGTTGGCTATTCTAAAAACTACTGGCCTTCCAAGATACAAGTAACTTTTGAATCTAATTTGTCCGACTTCCGAATGTTGAATGTTTGCCTTAAATATATGACAACCTAAACTTGGGACGGCTTGCTTAGATAAAACTTTTACAGTTCCGTTTATTTCAATTATGGGCTTTATCGTTATCTTTTTTGAAGTTGGATTAGTAATAACGAAATTGTACTCAGCTGGCCCTGTGAGTAAATGTTGAACGAAGTAGGTTTTTCTTATGAATCCGAAGTTTCCTAATTTTTGTAAAACCCCAGAAGAATATGAAACTGCATCCAAGTTTCCATGTACATAACCCTTAACTAGTTCGTCTCTAAATTTGTACCCCGCATATCCTCTTTCTGCCATATAGCTGCCACCCAAATCAACTTCAGTTCCACTTCTTTCATGGAATACACAAAAAGTAGAAGAATCTTCGAGATCATCTTTAATGAAATCACTTAAACTTATTGTTTTGCGTCCAAGGCCACTGATTTCGATGTCTTTTCGACCTAATTCGACCCCAGCTTTGTTGAAAAAAACTAGATTAGCTTTATGTTTACTGGAAATATCACCGCGAATCAATCCCGGTAGATTCAGAAATTCAAACTCAGTTGACCAATTTTCATCATTCCGAATAGGGAATAAATCACTTGTTACGGAATCCCAACTACTTGGTTTTTTAAAAACTTTTAACGGAATATTAATTCCAAATTTTATTTTACGACTAATCTTCACAATAGTGTTTCTATTCATGGTTATCTGACCTAATTCTACTTATCCAATTCCTTTTAATCTTGCCTTGTATCGCTCTTCTATCCCCGTGTAAGACCAAGCTAGCAGGTGGGTGAGTGTGTTCCATACTTAACATTCTCGAATCATTTGATATCCCTAAACCAAACGGAATTCCAGCCATATTTGGACAGTAGAAAATAGGTAGATCGGAGGGTTGAAATTCATACTTATCTAAGTAGATTGTTGATAGTGAATTGGTTATCACTTTTTCTTCAGCGATTAATTTCATTTCATTAGAATTATAGATTTGGATTTTCGACTCAACTAATTCAGGAGAGTTTGTTGCATTTAACACTACTAATCTGTTTTCAATTTCTAAAAATTGAATAAAAGGATGAAAAGTCATCAAACTTGCTTTGGATGGCAATGGCTCCACATCGGCCTGATAACTCACTTGTGCGAATGAATTATAAAGCCCTGACGTGTTGCGCCAGGCAGGTACTTCTGAGAACCAAGTTTTTTCTGTAGGTAAAGAGGATATTTTCTCAGGCAAAGGGGAGAGCGAGGCATAAGCAAGTGAAAGATTATTTTGCATGATTCCTTCGTCAATCTCATCAGTCTTGAGTCTGCAAACATCGCCCCTGCTCATGATGGCAACCTGCCGAGTTCTCCAATGAGAATTTTCTGACCAAATCAAATACATGTAGATTTTTTTGCGCATTCTGTTTTCCCAATTGTTCGGGGCTTGATAAATCAAGTCAAGGAAACCCTCTAGATTTGGTGTTTTCATTAATGGGAAGAACATGCTTAAGTCTAACATTGGTTAAATTACGCTACAAAGGTGCTAGATTTTAAGCCTATGCTCTTCAAAATTCTAGATATAGTTTTATCAAAATTAAGCACATACAAGTTAGTAGCTTTATTCTTTTCAAATAAAAGTGCGAATCTATTGAAAATACAAGTTGACAAATTTTCTGAATGGAATTTTGATCGAAATCAAGCACTGGATAAACTAGACGTTGTACTACAGGAGTTATATAAAAAGAATTATTCTGAAAACAATGGGATGTGGAGTGAGCATTTACTAATAATGGCGGCAATTTCAAATGAGCCTAATAAGATTAGAAATATTTTAGAAATTGGAACCTTTGACGGTCAAACTGCCAGAATTCTTTCTAAACTTTTTCCAGACAGCGAGATAACTACTATAGATTTACCACAGAACATTATAAATACTAAGAAAATATATAAATATGCTCATGAAGATAATAAGCTGCAAAGTGAACGAATCAATAATTTAAAGGGTTGTAAGAATGTTAGATTTATAGAAAGGAATTCACTCAGTTTAATTAATGAGAATTCAAAATTTGATTTAATCTGGGTTGATGGCGCGCACGGATATCCAGTAGTCGCAATTGATTTGATCAATTCCTTGCGAATTGTTACTCCTCATGGATATGTGATGTGTGATGATGTTTATGACTTTACCTATAGTAATGATTCTGAGTACCGATCTATTGGGGCTAATGAAACTTTAATCGAGTTAAGTGAAGCAGGAATGATCAAATATCAGTTATTTTTGAAGAGAATAAATATGATTTATAACTATCCTAAATTCAGAAAGAAAAGTGTTGGAGTGTTTCAGAAGTTATGAATTTTAGGGATGCAATGAGTTTAGTTCCCTCAAGTGTCTCAATACTGGCTACCTTGGTGGATTCACGAATTTACGCTTGCACCATTTCTTCCTTAGTAAGCGTAAACGTCAGTTCTGATGATCCCGAAATTCTATTTGTATTAAAGAAAGATTCATCAACGGGAAATTTAATCAGAACAAGCAAAACCTTCACAATTAATTTACTTTCACATACACAACTTGATTCTGCTGATGAATTTTCAAAGCCTCGTGCCATTTCTGTTGGAGTTGATTCAACAAAGTGGCATTTAGGGTCAGGAAATCAACTAGAGCTCGTCGGGTCAAGGGTCTTTATGGCTTGTGAATTACTTCAGGTTTACAATGATCATCTAGCAGATATATACATAGCGAAGGTGCTGCATTATAAATTTGATAACACAAAATCTGCCCTAATTTACGATGAGCGTAAGTTCGGTTCTTTTAATACGAACAAACTATAAATTCATATCATCTTATCGATTTGTTCTGCTCACATTTATTGTATTTATAGATAGATTAAATTATTTTTGGATTTGTTTTCATCCGAAGTATCTCTCATTTTTCTAGAAATACCGGTAATCTTCTATAAATCTGTAGCGACTAATGTTTTAAACGGCATCTCAATAATGTTTTTAACGTATTCATAGTGATTCGGATTACATACAACGATATGTGTATTAGAAGGTAATGTTTCTAAGGCCGTCGTGGGTGATATGACTTTGACTCCCGATACTTCCAAATATTTATCAAAGCGATTTGGCGAGGAATCGATCACATTTAATATTTCAGCTCCTGCCTCTTTTAGTGCGAGTGCCAAAACCGCTCCTTTACCAGCCCCCCCATATAGCGCCACCGGCCCCAAACTTTTGGCAGAAGTTATAAACCTAGATCTTTCGCCAATTAAATTAATTAAAGTCTCAGAAAAATTGCAAATCTGAGGTTTCATAACTCGAATACTCCTCGAATCAATTAAAACCCATTGCCACTCACCACTATTAAATTCTCCACAATCAACAATATTAAATCTATTTTTAAAGTCTTGTAGAGTGAATTGATTTACATGTCCATGGCTTAGACTGAACCATAACTTATTTTCATTAAGAAATTCGATTCGTTGGTATTCGATTAAAATTTTCGTAGTGGGATACCTGTCAAATAATCTTTGAAGGTATTCCCATGGTTTTTTTATATGAGGAAGTACACATCTCATTACGAATAAATCGCAATTTGGATGATTACTTTGCTCCGGAGTGTAAAAATCTTTATATAGATATTTCTTAGGTTCACGTAGTACTGGATCGTATCCCACCGCATCAAGACCTAAGTTTCGTAAATAATGAACAAATTCACCTTGCCCACAACCAATCTCTATTATTAAGGGTTATGATGGAATATTTCTTAATACTTTATGGTAGTAATCCTTAGTTGGAATTGAAGGTTGGTGCAGATCATTCGTGATGCTTGAATCATAATTGTCATCATAGATGATTACTTTTTCGTCATATTTGATATTAAAAAGGTATGGGTTTAGCTCATCCCAAGCAAATTGCACAATGCCAGTTGGCTGCGACAGAGCTTGTTCGAAAGAATCAAAAAGTCTTGTGCCATTTGCGGGTAGAGTGATCGCTTCGCCAATAATGTAAGTCATTTTCTCGTTTCTTTCGTTTAGACAATTGTATATAGCAAATATATTCTGGCTTACTGAAAACGACCATTCTCCATTCGATTTAAGGCAGACCACGTTTATGAAAGTGAATTTCTCTAAATTCACTATTATTGGTAGACTTCTAAGGATTACTTTAAGTTAATAAAATAGATAGCGAGTCTTAATCTCCAATCACCACCGAGACACGCATCATGTCTCGATTGGTTGATTTATGTCATTTAAAGATTTAGGTGTTAACCCTGCGCTTGTTAAAGCGCTAGTGGTGGCTGGGATAGAGAAGCCGTTTCCGATTCAGAAGGCTACGTTGCCAGATGCGATTGCTGGAAAAGATATTTTAGGTAGAGGACAGACTGGTTCTGGAAAAACTTTAGCTTTTGGTTTGGCTTTGATGACAAGGCTTGCTGGTAAAACTGCTGAATCAATGAGGCCACTGGGTTTGGTGTTATCACCAACAAGAGAGCTTGCAATGCAGATCAGTGATGTAATTGCACCGTTATCACGCAGTGTTAATTTAAATTCACAGGTTGTAGCAGGTGGGCTTTCTTACTCAAAACAGATTCAAGCTTTGAAACGTGGCGTACCGATTGTGGTGGCAACACCTGGAAGATTAATTGATTTAATTAATAAGAAGCATATTAAGTTGGATGATATTCAAATAACTATTCTGGATGAAGCAGATCAGATGGCGGATATGGGTTTCTTGCCAGATGTTAAGAAGATTTTGGATCAAACCAAGCCTGGTGGACAGCGGATGCTATTTAGTGCCACATTAGATAGAGATGTGGATAGCTTGGTTAAGAAGTATTTAAAGAATCCAGTTACGCACTCATTGGCGAACGAGAAATCAACTGCTGGGAATATGACTCACCATGTGTTGGTGATGGAGCAGGCTAATAAGGATGTCATTACGGCATCTATTGCGGCTCGTAAGGGCAAGAGTATTTTCTTTGTTAGAACAAAACATGGCGCAGATAAGTTAGCTAAGCGGATGAATGAATCTGGTGTGGCAGTTGGTGCGCTGCATGGTGGAAAGACACAAGCGCAGAGATCAAAGGTGCTTGAGGGATTTAAGATGGGTAAGACAAATGCGCTAGTTGCAACTGATGTTGCAGCGCGTGGTATTCATGTTGACGATGTGTCACTTGTAGTGCATGTTGATGCGCCAGAGAATCACAAAGATTATTTACATAGAGCAGGAAGAACAGCTCGTGCTGGTGCAAGTGGAACAGTGGTAACTCTTTCAACACATAAGCAGGTTAAGGGTGTTCGTGGATTAGCTGCTCGTGCCGGAGTTAAGTTATTAGAGACAAAGGTTGGTCCGATGGACCAAAACTTAGTGAAGATAACTGGCGCGGTTGAGCCATCTGGTGTGCCGATTGTTGTGGCTGAGAGTGGCAAGAGTGAAAGATCAGGAAGATCTGGTGGTTATAGAGATTCAAGGACACGTGGTGGTGGAAAGAAGAAGAAATCAAGGCCGCGTCCAAATGAGAGACGCAAGCGTCCAAGATAAATAAGATTTGTTTTTCTAGGATAGGGCGTTATGAAAAACCTTGAGTTAAATGGAATTAACTTTATTTCTGAGTCAGAGCGTGGGGGTCGCGCTCGTTCGTTGTTTTGGCCATGGGCGGCAGCAAATGTTTCATTTCTGGCCTTGTCTTATGGCTCATTCTTTTTAGGTTTTGGGATCTCTTTTTGGCAGGCAACAATTGCTGCGATTATCGGAACAGTTGGTTCATTCTTTTTAGTTGGTATTTCATCCCTTGCGGGTAAGCGGGCTAATGCACCGACGATGACATTATCTCGGGCAGCATTTGGGGTTAAGGGAAATAAGATTCCAGGATTTTTGTCTTATCTAATCTTTGTTGGTTGGGAGACAGTTTTAGTTTCGCTTGCAACCTTGGCGACACAGACTGTATTTAATCGCGTTGGTGGAATTGATGGGGATCTAGCAAAGGTTTTAGGGTTTTTAATTGCGGGTGGGTTAACCATATTTGGTGGCGTTTTAGGTTTTAAAGTAATTATGAGATTACATATTTACTTAACAATTACAACGGTAATTCTTACTTTGGGTTACATCGCGTTAACTATTGATTCAGTTGATTGGTCTGCGGTTAATGCAATTCCAGCAGGTACTGCTGCAGGTTTCATTGGTGCGTTGATATTTGGTATTACTGGAATTGGTTTAGGTTGGGTTGGATCAGCGGCTGATTACTCAAGGTATTTGCCAAGGAGTGTTTCAGGTAAGGCGGTTGTGGGTTGGACTGTATTTGGTGCAGCGATTGTTCCAATTACCTTGGTCATTTATGGGTCTTTATTGGCAGGCAGCAGTAAAGAGTTAAGTGATTTGGTTGCGAGTGATCCAATAGGTGCACTAACAACATTGCTGCCTACTTGGTACTTGATTCCATTTGCATTTGTTGCGGTGTTGGGATTAATCGGTGGTGCAATTCTTAATTTGTACTCATCAGGGTTAACTTTGGTTTCGATTGGTTTGCCGGTTAAAAGACATGTGGCAGCTGCTATTGATGGTGCGATTATGACGGTTGGAACAATTTACCTAGTTTGGTTTGCTAATGATTTCTTTGTGCCGTTCCAAGGATTCTTAATTACCTTAGGTGTCCCGGTGGCGGCGTGGTCTGCGATATTTGTGGCAGATGTGCTGATGCGCAAGAGTTATGCAGAGGCAGATCTATTCTCTGTTAAGGGTCGTTACGGAGCGTGGAATTTTAAATCAATTGGATTAGTTGCATTCGGTGCGGTAATTGGTTGGGGATTAGTTACAAACTCATTGGCTGGCTGGTTATCTTGGCAGGGTTATTTGTTAGGACCAATTGGTGGAAGAGATGGTCAGTGGGCTTATGCGAATTTAGGTGTTATTGCAGCTTTAATTATTGGCTTTGTTGGGCATATTGTTTTGTCTCGAAAAGATATTAAAAAGCAGGAGTTGATTTAGTTTTTCCAAGATGTAAATAGCGGGCGGCCTTCGGCATATCCTGCTGCTGATTGAATACCAATTACTGCTTTCTCATGGAACTGGGCTAGTGAGTTGGCGCCAGAGTATGTGCAGGATGAGCGAAGACCGGCGATGATTTCATCAATTAGATCTTCAACACCGGGACGAGTTGGGTTTATATACATTCTTGAGGTTGAGATTCCCTCTTCAAATAATGATTTACGTGCGCGATCAAAGGCGTCCTCTGTCGCAGTACGGGCAGCAACTGCGCGGGCGGAAGCCATACCGAAAGATTCTTTATATAAACGGCCATCATTATCTTTACGTAGATCACTAGGGGACTCATATGTGCCAGCAAACCAAGATCCAATCATTACTTGGGCGGCACCTGCAGCGAGTGCTAGCGCAACATCGCGTGGGTGGCGAACGCCGCCATCTGCCCAAATTGTTTTGCCATGTTTTTTAGCTTCCGTTGCGCACTCAAGGACTGCAGAGAATTGTGGGCGACCAACACCAGTTTGCATACGGGTTGTGCACATCGCACCTGGACCAACGCCAACCTTGATGATGTCTGCGCCCGCTTCAATTAATTGTTTTGTGCCTTCAGCGGTTACAACATTTCCGGCAACTAATGGAATCTTTGGATTCAAGGCTTTGATTACTTTAAGTGCTTCAATCATCTTCTTTTGGTGACCGTGTGCGGTATCTACAACTAGGACATCGGCCCCAGCCTCGATTAAAAATTTTGCCTTTGCTGCAACATCGCCATTAATTCCGACGGCTGCTGCGACCCTTAACTTATTGTTGGCATCAACTGATGGTTTGTACATGGTGGCGCGAAGTGCGCCGGTACGGGTAATGATTCCCACCAGTTTGCCGCTCTTGTTAATCACCGGGGCAAGCTTTCGGCCCTTTTGAGTTAAGTACTCAAATGCTTCGCGTGGTGTCGCATCATCATTTAAGGTAATTAAGTCACGGGACATAATTTGTTGCAGCTGGGTGAAGCGATCCACATTTTCGCAATCTGCTTCAGTGATGATTCCAATTGGGGCATCATTTTCAACAACAATTAAGGCACCATGAGCACGTTTAGTAATTAGATCAATTGCATCTGCAACTGTTTCAGTTGGTTTTAAAGTTACGGGTGTATCAAAGATTAGGTGGCGAGATTTAACCCAATTAATTACATCAGCGACAATCTCAAGTGGGATATCTTGTGGAATAACTGCCATGCCACCACGTCGGGCAACAGTTTCAGCCATTCTTCGACCAGAGATTGCGGTCATGTTGGCAACAACTAAAGGAATGGTGGTGCCGGCGTTATTTGGTGAGCTTAGATCCACATCCATGCGGCTTGCGATTTCAGAGTGCGAGGGAACCATGAAGACATCGTCATAAGTAAGGTCGTAAGCGGGGGTATTTAAGAAACGCACGTGTAGAAATTATACGCAGTTCTCAGGTGCGCCCTAGCCAGATTGGCCCACGCCAAGCGCTGGGAATTGCTAGGGTTCTAGTACCTACAGCGATAAGTACAGCTAATAAGAAGGAGTCAATTGGCCGACGACGACGATATCAATTCGGAAGAGATAATTACCGAAGAGATGCTTTGGGAGCGAATTCCAGAGGTTGAAGGATTAGATCGTGCAAATACTTACTATGAATTAAGTGCGCGTATCTATGCTCGTGGTCAATATGATGAAGCGCTAGCGCTGGCTGAAACTGCGCGGGATATTTATTCAGATTTAGGTGCGGTTGCACCAACAGAAGGATTAGCTCAGGCTTACTCAGCAATAGGTTACAACTTAAATCAATTAAAGCGAATGAATGAAGCAGCTAATGCCATGAGCAAAGCGGTTGAATTGTTGCGCGAAACAAAATCGCCAATGGCGATTGAGCTTGCCTGCACACTCGGTGAGTGGTGGTTTAACTCAAAGGAGTATGAGAAAACAATTGATTGCATGAATCAATGCGTGCAAGAGCACCTAGTTGATGGCAATGATTCAGGGGCAGCTAATGATTTACATTTAATTGGTTGTGCTTACCGTGAGTTAAAAAATTACGACAAATCACTTGAGGCTTTCCGCGAGGCCCGTGCCTTATTTAAAAGATTAAAAGAGGTAATTAATGTTGCAAGGTGTGATCAAAAGATTGCGCACTGTTTAACAGAGCTCGGTGATGCCGAAGGTGCTCTGATCGCAGCGCAAAAATCATTAGATGTATTTGTGACAGCCCATGATCACCGCCGCGAGACATACTCAATGTTTGAATTAGGTAAAGCTCAGATTGCATCAAATCTGGATGAAGAGGGCTTGATGAGTCTTGAGAATGTACTAGAGACTGTTACAGAGTCAGAGTTTAAGGATTTTGAGTTCATTATTGATATTGAGCGAAAGATTGCTTTAGTACTTCGAAAGCTTGATCGATTAGATGAGGCACAAGAGATTGAACGCAGATTAGATGCAGTTACGGATGTAATCGACGAGGCGTAAAAGTTTTTTGGCTTTATGGTTTTGGATGATTTACTGGATTTAAATGTTGCATCGCCCAGGCATACATTGCAATGGCGCCGGCAGCGGATGCGTTCATAGATCTAGTTGATCCGTACTGTGAAATAGCAAGTACTACCTCACAAACTGCAACACCTTCATCACTCATGCCAGCACCCTCTTGGCCAAATAACATTACGCACTTTGCTGGCAGGTCATAATTTTCTATTTGTTTCGAAATGGGCAGGTTATCAATTCCAATAATTGGCAATTTATTTTGATCACACCAAACCTTGAACTCTTCAACAGTTGGATGGTGATAAACAGTCAGGTATTTATCAGTCACCATTGCACCGCGCCGATTCCAATCACGCTTACCAACAATGTGGACCGCTGAAACGTTAAATGCATTTGCAGTTCTTACGATTGAGCCAATATTTAAATCATGTTGCCAATTCTCAATTGCAATTTGCAGATCATGTCGCTTGGTATCAAGATCAGCGACAATCGCTTCAACCTTCCAATATCGATACTTGTCCAACACGTTGCGCCGATCACCATTTTCTAATAATTCGGGATCAAAGCACTCATCAGTGGGCCATGGTTTAGAGTGTGGGCCTACGCCAACGACTTGGTAGAACTCACCAGGTCCAACAGTACTTTCCGACATAACTTAACTTTAAGGGCACAGGTAGATGAATCAGAAATTTGGGCAAGGAAATCTTGTTAAAAGAATTTGCCTTGCAGTTATCTCAATCCTGGCTATAAGTGCGCAACCAGTTAATGCTGCAGATCCATTGCCCACCACTTTTTTTAATCATCTGGGATCAAAGTATTTGACCAATCCTGGTGTTATTTTGATTGATTCCAGTAATGAATCAGTTATTTATGAACAAAGCTCGAAATCATTAAGACCACCAGCTTCGGTAATTAAATTAGTTGCAACTACTGCGATTGCAATGACTTTGGATTCATCAACAGTATTTAAAACTGCGATCTATCAGGGCGATCGACCAGGAGCATTTATTATTGTTGGCGAAAATGATCCTTGGATTACATCCAGTACCAAATCACGTGATCGATTTAAGCGGGCCTACCTACCTGCATTGCTAAATGCGGCTTTAAAGCTAAAAAATAACTTGAGAGTAATCAGTGTTCAGTACACCGGCGTAAGTAAATCTGATATTAATTATGCTCGAAAGGTAATGCGCAAGACCTCATCCATTAAGGCAATACCTTATCCAGGCAAGATTGATACAACAACAATTACAGGTGAGAAAATTGCCGAGATTACCTCACCTAAATTATCTACTTTAATTCGATTTACCAATCTTTATAGTGATAATAATTTGTCGCAGAAACTTGCCCAAGTAGCAGCAATTAGAAATGGCTTTCCAGGCAATAAATCAGGAATTAATGTAGTTTTTCAAAATAAGCTGGCTGACTTAGGTGTTAATACAGATGGTATGTATCTTGAGGATGCATCAGGGTTATCACAACAAAATAGAATTTCAGCAGCCACCGTTTCGCAATTACTTTTGAAGATTAGAACTGAGCCAAAATTAAATGTGGTTTATAACTCTTTGCCACTCAGCGGCATCTCTGGCACCTTGGCAAATCGTTATCAAAAGAGTGCACCACAAGCTGTCGGTTTAGTTAAGGCCAAGACTGGTTCAATTAAAAATACAGTTGCACTTGCTGGCTATGCCACCGCAGGACCAACAGAATATGTTTTTGTAGTTATTGCTAATCAAACTGGCAGAACTCGTGGCAGTCAGGATGCGGCCAGAGGTGCAATAGATAAAATGCTGGGAACAATCACAAAACCACCTGTTATCCCTGCCACAGCAACAACGGATACAAGTACAGTCAATAATTAGTAAATCAATTTCACCGATAGAGTTCGCAACATGCTAGCTAATTACATCGCTCTAATGAAGTTGCGGGTAGTCGAGCTATTACTGGTGACAACTGTGCCAGCCTTATTTCTAGCAAGTAATGGTGTGCCGGATCTGAAAATTACAATTGCAACTTTAATTGGTGGCACATTAGCTGCAGGTGGAGCAAATACTTTAAACATGATTTTAGAAAGTGAATCAGATAAGTTGATGGCAAGAACCGCAGATAGACCGGTGGCAACTGGTGTGATTAGCAAGAACCGCGCTACCTGGTTTGCAATAGTGCTGGTTGCGTTATCCCTTTCAACCTTTGCGATTTTTACAACGGTATTGGCAACCCTGCTAACCGCTTTTGCTGTTGGGTTTTATGTTTTGGGATACACGATGATGCTTAAGAAAAATACATCGCAAAATATTGTTTGGGGCGGGATTGCTGGCTGCATGCCGGTTTTAATCGGTCAGGCGGCTGTTACTAATTCCTTAACTTTGACCTCATTCTTATTTTTCTTGGTGGTTTTTTTCTGGACACCACCACACTTTTGGGCGCTTGCAGTTAAGTACCGCGATCAATACAAATCTGCAGATTTTCCAATGTTGCCAGTTGTTGCCCCAATGAGTGCAGTAATAAAGCAGATGTGGTTTCACTCATCATTTATGGTGATTACATCGATTGCAGTATTAATCAGTGCTGGTATTTCTATCTGGTTAATCCTTGCTACATCAGCATTATTGGTGGGTTGGAAGTGGCAATTGATTAGGTTGAGTAAAAGTGAATCTGATGTCGATGCAAGCCGATTGTTTAACTGGTCGATCACATTTCTCAGCATTTACTCATTATTAATTGTATTTGGAGTATTGCTTAAGTAATTTTTCAAGGTTGATCTGCGACAATAGTTACATGTTGAACACAGCTATTGATGTTCGCGATCTAAGTAAAAAGTATGGTGATCGCCTTGCGGTCTCGCATGCAAATTTCTCGGTACCAATGGGAAGTATTTGTGGCTTTGTTGGACCAAATGGATCAGGTAAGACAACAACTATTCGAATGTTGCTTGGCTTAATTACTCCAACAACTGGTGATGGCCATGTGTTGGGTGAAGATATTTCAGAGCCAGAAAATTACTTGCCACGAGTTGGAGCGATGATTGAAGGCCCAGCTTTTTATCCAGCACTGACTGGAACTCAAAATTTAACAGTCCTTGCAAAGCTTGGTGGCTTTGATACCGATTCAGTACAAGGCTTACTTGAAAAGGTTGGACTTGGCGATCGTGGCGATTCAAAGTACAAAACTTATTCACTAGGTATGAAACAGCGTTTAGGAATTGCCGCTGCACTATTACCAAATCCAAAATTATTAATTTTAGATGAGCCAACAAATGGTTTAGATCCAGCAGGTATTCAAGAGGTGCGTGCACTTCTTAGACAACTAGCCGATGATGGCGCAACAATCTTCGTCTCCTCTCACTTGCTCAGCGAGTTAGAGATGATCTGTGATCAATTAGTAATGCTGCGTGAAGGCAAGGTGATTTTTGCCGGTAAGACATCACAACTTCTTGCTGCCCAACAACCAATTGTTGTAGCAAAGCCTGAGAACGCTAAAGATTTAAACAAGTTAGCCGAGATCGCAAAATCACTAGGACACGAAACCAGTATTTTAGATGATGCAGTTCATGTTAAGGGTGAAAAGAATTTTGCAGCAGAGTTAAATAAGGCAGCCTTTGCAGCTGGCATTACTTTGTCATCACTTGCACCAATTCAGGCCTCATTAGAAGAGACCTTCTTTGAAATGACTGGTGAACAGTAATGTTAAATGTATTTAAAGCCGAGCTAGTTAAATTAAAACGAGCATCTCTATCACTTTCTACATTAGCATCAGTTTTATTTATTACCGGTTTATCAACCTCACTCCTTTTCTTATTAGTTGATTCGCCAGAAGGAAATGGCCGTGAAGGAATTCGAATAACTCGCGAAACACTCGAGTTAGCATCTGGCTTATCATTAAGTTTTAGTAACGCAGCAGGCTTATTGGGAATTGTTGCTTTATGTATCTTTGCTGCACAAACTGCCCAGGAGTACACCTACGGAACACTTCGTAATTTATTAGTACGTCAGCCTTCAAGAATGAAGATCTTGATTGGAAAGTTAATGGCGATGAAGTTATTTGCCTTAGTTGTAGTGATTACAGCGGGTTTATTCACTTTTGCTCTCTCCTACCTATTTGCTGGCGTGAAGGATATTTCAACACAAAGTTGGGGATCAGCTGATGCCAGAGCAGACATCGCTCGCACATTTATAAATGTCACAATCGCAACAATTGGATTTGGCATCTTTGGCATGATCCTAGGCTTACTCTTTAGATCGCCAGTTTCTGCAATTTCTATAGGTGTTATCTGGAATTTAATTATTGAAGGCTTGTTATCTATTTTTGTTACCGATTTAGCTAGGTACTTTCCTGGTCAATTACTTTCAAATGTGGCACTGGGTGGTACTGAAGATATTTCCTATCAATACTCATTATTTACCAGTTATGGCTTCTTACTCGGGGGCATGATCATTGTCGCTATTTTGTTTAAGCGAAGGGATGTTTCAAACTAATGAAAAAATTAATTATCGCTGCATTAATTGCTTCCCTTGTTCCAACTGTTGCAGTAGCAAACCCACCAAAGCCAACTCAAGCACAAATTGATGCGGCGAAGAAGATTGAAGCAGCCAAGAAGGCGGAAGCAGATGCTGCGGCAAAGAAGTTAAGAAGTGCACAAACAACTCTTCGTACTTTAACTGCAATCTCAGTAGCTAAAACCAAGTTATATAACCAAGCGGTATCAGAGTTGAAGATGAAGACAAGGGCTGCAGATATTGCGATGAAGCATCTGGAGGCTGCGCAAGCATCAGTCAGTGCGGGCAGAAGAGCTATTGGCAAGATGGCGCTTAATGCATATGTAATGGGCAGTGGCTTTACAGATTTTGAAACAATTTTAAACTCAGATGGACCACAGGATTTGGCTGATCGTTTAAGTACATTGGATGCATTAGGTGAAAACAATTCAAATGCACTAGATAGATTTAAGAGCGCCGAGATTGTTGCTGACTCTGCTCGCAAAGCAGCAGATCTTGCAAAGGAGTTACAAGCTGCTGCAACAGTAAAGGTAGCTGCGGCCAAGAAGGAAGCTGATATTGCAAAGGCGATGCAACAAGATGAGGTAGATCGCTTACAAGCAATTCAAGATAAATTAGCAAAAGAGTTTGCAGTTGCTCAAAAGACTCGATTAACTTTAGAACAACAGCGACAACTTGCATTACTTGAAGAGGCAAACGCTGGTATTGCAAGAACTGTTATTAATCAATCACGGGTGTGGCCAGATACCGGATTTACTGGAAGATCATCCACTCGATCAACTGAAGCTATGCGAGCACAAGCTGTTGCTTTCGCTAAGAAACAGGTTGAAGCGCGCAAACCTTATGTTTGGGGAGATGAAGGACCAAATGCATTTGATTGCTCTGGTTTGGTTTATGCCGCTTACAGATCAGCTGGACTTGGTTGGCCAAATTGGGATCGCCTTAACTCATCACTATTTTGGGTTGCAACGCAACGCGTGAAGTTAACTGAGCTAGTACCGGGTGATTTACTCTTTTATTCATACAAAGGAGATGTGCGAACAATTCACCACATCACGATTTACGCCGGCGGCGGCATGATGTGGGAGGCAAATTCAAAGGATCGCGGCCTGCTTTACTCTCCCATCCACAGCATTAAGGGAATGATGCCTTACGGAGGTCGGGTCTAATCTTCTCCTTGTGAGCTTATGGGAGATTCGAAAATCAGTTAAGCCTTGGCTTACTGGTGAATTAATTTTGTTTGGCTGCTCTGGTGGCACAGACTCAATGGCATTAGCTGCAGCGTTATTAAAAGAGGGCAGCGATACAAAAATAATTCCAGTTGTAGTTGATCATGGTTTACAAGATGGCTCTGAACAAATTGCTGCCCGTACCATAAATAAGTTAAAAGAGATGGGCTTTACAGAGGTTGCTAGCGCAAGAGCAAATGTTGAGATTACTGATGGCCTAGAGGCATCGGCACGGCGCGCTCGCTACCAAATCTTTAACCAATTTATTGATGCCTATCAACCAAAGTATTTTTTATTAGCGCACACATTAAATGATCAGGCAGAGTCTGTATTACTTGGCCTTGCTCGCGGTTCCGGGGCAAGATCATTATCGGCGATGGCAACAATTAACAATATTTTTATCAGGCCGCTCCTTAAGATTTCACGTGAACAAACAACGGCGGCATGCGCGGAGGCAGGAGTAGAAATTTGGGAAGATCCACATAATGATGATCAAAGATTTGCCAGAGTAAGAGTTAGAAAAAACTTACTGCCTCAAATTGAAAGAGATCTAGGACCTGGAGTTACCCAAGCCCTTGCTCGAAGCGCTGATCTACTGCGCGATGATGCGGATGCATTAGATGATTTTGCTAATCAATACTTTCAGCAAGCAGATCCAAAAGATTTAGATGTTCTAGAGCTGGAACGATTGCCAAAAGCGATCAGAACTCGTGTTTTGCGATTGGCGATTTATAAAGCGGGTGCGCCAAGTGGCATGCTCAGCGCCGACCATATTGCACAGGCAGAAGCTTTAATTTCAGATTGGCATGGTCAAAAAGAGGTAGCGCTGCCAGGGAATGTGAAGCTTTCGCGGATTTCAGGCAGAATTACCCTCTTCACCACCAGCTAATTGATACTTATTTAAAAGGAGAAATTGTGGATCTAGCAGCAATCAGCAATGACATTGAGAAGATTGTTGTCACAGAGGAGCAAATTCAAAATCGCCTGAAAGAGATGGCAGCGCAAGTATTAAAAGATTACGAAGGCCGCGATTTAATTTTAGTTGGAGTTTTAAAAGGTGCGATTATGGCGATGGCTGATTTTTCTCGCCACCTGCAACGTCATGTTGATATGGATTGGATGGCGGTCTCTTCATATGGCGCCGGAACTAAATCAAGTGGAGTCGTGCGAATTCTTAAGGATTTAGATACTGATATTTTAGGAAGGGAAGTTTTAATTATCGAAGATATTTTAGATACCGGATTAACTCTTTCTTGGCTTACTGAAAATTTAAATTCTCGTGGTGCTAAGTCAGTTACCATTTTGACTGTTCTTCGCAAGCCAGATGCAGCAACGGTAAAGGTTGATGCCAAGTATGTGGGCTTTGATATCCCAAGTGAGTTTGTGGTCGGTTATGGCTTAGATTTCAACGAGAAGTATCGGAATCTGCCATTTATTGGCGTTCTTGCAAAACACCTTTATTCTTAACCCCCGCACAACCAGCAATCTAATTGAACTTTAAAAGAGAGTGAATTAATCAGTGGCGCAAAAGAAGAGTGGTTTTAAACTGCCAAACTTTAAAAGGGGTGGCAAGGGTAAAAGCGCTGGTTCAAATAAAAAAGGTGCCCCATTAACTTTGCGCCGAGTTCTTCGCGGTCCATTATTTTGGATTATTGCTGCTTTATTTGCGGTAAGTATCTTTGGTCAGATCTCAACTGGTTCAAATAATTACACAGTTGTTGATACCTCTGTAATTTTAAATGAGCTATCACAAGACAAGGTCCAATCAGCAGTTGTAATTGATCGTGATCAAAAAATTAAAGTTGTTTTAAAGAACGGTGAATTTGTTGATGGCTCACAACGTCTAGAAGCCTCATATGTGGTTGGCCAAGAACAATTAATTATTGCGTTGTTAACCAGCAATCCACCACCAGGAAATTGGAATGTAGAAGTTCCAAAACAGTCATTCTTTATTACTTTGATTTTAAGTATTCTGCCAATTTTGTTAATTATCTTCTTACTTTTGTTGTTTATGGGTGGCGGTCAAGGTGGCAAAGTATTTTCATTTGGTCGCTCTCGCGCTAAGTTA
>JBILCN010000039.1:0-7381 GCA_044353095.1 Candidatus Nanopelagicus sp. | reverse complement strand
AAGTTCCAAAACAGTCATTCTTTATTACTTTAATTTTAAGTATTCTGCCAATTTTGTTAATTATCTTCTTACTTTTGTTGTTTATGGGTGGCGGTCAAGGTGGCAAAGTATTTTCATTTGGTCGCTCTCGCGCTAAGTTAAAAACTAAAGAGACACCAACAAACACATTTGCTGATGTTGCTGGTTCTGATGAAGCGGTGGCCGAACTACGTGAAATTAAAGATTTTCTGGCCGAGCCAGCCAAGTACCAAGCAATTGGTGCAAAAATTCCAAAAGGAGTTTTACTTTACGGCCCACCAGGAACTGGAAAGACATTACTTGCACGAGCAGTTGCTGGTGAAGCAAAGGTTCCATTTTATTCAATCTCAGGTTCTGAGTTTGTTGAAATGTTTGTTGGTGTTGGTGCATCCCGGGTACGTGATTTGTTTACGCAAGCAAAAGCTAACTCACCAGCAATTGTCTTTATCGATGAAATTGATGCAGTTGGTCGCCAACGCGGTGCTGGTTTAGGTGGCGGAAATGATGAGCGCGAGCAAACATTAAATCAATTATTAGTTGAGATGGATGGCTTTGAAGCAAATGGCGCAGTCATTTTGATTGCGGCAACTAACCGACCAGATGTTTTAGATCCGGCATTATTGCGTCCAGGTAGATTTGATCGACAGATTCCAGTTGATCGTCCTGACCTAAAGGGCCGCGCTGCAATTTTGGCGGTACATGCAAAAAATAAACCGATTGCAAAAAATGTTGATCTACCTTCATATGCAAAGCGCACTCCTGGTTTCACAGGTGCTGATCTAGCAAATGTATTAAATGAGGCGGCATTACTTGCAGCACGTGATGGAAACAAGGTAATTAGTAATACAGATTTAGATGAAGCGATTGATCGAGTTATGGCTGGACCGCAAAAACAATCGCGGTTAATGACAGAGGAAGAGCGCAGAATTACCGCCTACCACGAGGGTGGTCACGCACTAGTTGCACATGCACTGCCTCATACCGATCCAGTTCACAAAGTAACGATTATGCCGCGTGGTCGCGCATTGGGTTATACAATGGTTTTACCTGATGAAGATCGTTACGCCGTAACGCGAAATCAGATGTTAGATCAACTTGCATACACAATGGGTGGTCGAGCAGCTGAAGAATTAATTTTCCATGATCCAACAACCGGTGCATCAAATGATATTGAGAAGGCCACAAATTTAGCTCGCGCAATGGTTACGCAATATGGAATGACTGAAACTCTTGGCGCAATTAAATTAGGAATCTCTGATTCACAACCATTCTTAGGTCGTGATTATGGACATCAACGCGATTACTCAGAGAATGTTGCAGCAATTGTTGATACTGAGATTAGATTAATGATTGAAAATGCACACCAAGAGGCCTTTGATGTTTTGGTTGCTAACCGCGATGTTTTGGATGAGCTAGTTAATGAGCTGCTAGAGAAGGAGACGTTAAATAAAGAGGAGATTGAAGCGGTATTTAAAAAGGTAAAGAAGGTTAGAAAACGTGCACCATGGACTGGTTCAAAGTTACGTGTTCCATCTAATTTGCCACCAGTTGCGTTAAAGCCAGCGAAAATTAAAGAGAAGGTTGTTGAAAAGCCAGCTGACAAAGCGGTAGAAAAACCAGCTAAGAAAGCTGCAGTAAAAAAGCCTGTAACTGATGAGTGATATCAACTCACTTTCCATGGGGCCACATGATGGTGGTGCAAAGAAAGAGTTTGATCAGGCGCGTGCAGAAAAAGCAATTACTGAACTACTACTTGCCCTTGGTGAAGATCCAAACCGTGATGGCTTAAAAGATACGCCAAAGCGCGTAGCAAAAGCATTTAAGGAAAACTTTGCTGGGTTGTGGCAAAAACCATCTGAAGTTCTAACAACTACCTTTGATATTGGGCATCAAGAGTTAGTAATTGTGCGAGAGATCGAGGTCTTCTCGCATTGCGAACATCACCTAACGCCATTTCACGGCGTTGCTCACATTGGTTACATTCCGGGTGAAAGCGGTCGCATTACTGGTTTATCAAAGCTTGCTCGATTAGTTGATTTATACGCACGCCGGCCACAAGTACAAGAAAGATTAACCTCTCAAATTGCGGATGCTTTAGTTGAAATTCTGCAGCCAGGTGGGGTAATTGTGATTATTGATTGCGAACATTTATGTATGTCAATGCGTGGGGTTAGAAAATCACAAGCAAGAACAACTACCTCTGCGGTGCGAGGTCAATTAATGAATCCAGCTACGCGCGCTGAAGCAATCTCCTTAATTAATCAATCTAGGTAAGTAATTAAAAAAATTATGGAACGCACTCTAGTTCTAGGAATCTTAAATGTAACGCCCGATTCATTTGCTGATGGCGGTAAGTTTTTAGATTCAAAGGATGCAATAAATCAGGGCCGGCGATTGATTGCAGAAGGCGCCGACATCATTGATGTTGGTGGTGAATCAACCAGGCCTGGTGCAGAGCGCGTTTCTCAAGAAGAAGAAATAAAGCGTGTGATCCCAGTTATAACTGAATTAGTAAAAGATGGCGCCGTAATTAGTGTTGATACAACAAGAGCAGAGGTAGCAAGACAGGCAATTGCAGTCGGCGCTACCTATGTCAATGATGTTAGTGGTGGCTTAGCCGATGAAAAGATGGCGCAATTAATTGCGGCGAATCCAAAGGTGCAGTACATAGTGATGCACTGGCGCGGTGAATCAAAGGATATGCAAAGCAAGGCGATCTATAAAGATGTTGTAAAAGAGGTTAAAGATGAATTGGATGATCGAGTAAGTCAGTTAATTAAAGCCGGGGTGCAAACAGAACAAATCATTTTAGATCCCGGAATTGGTTTTGCAAAAGAGCCAGAACACAATTGGGCGATCCTGCAAAACATCGAAAGATTTCAATTACTTGGTTATCCCATTTTGATTGGTGCTTCTCGTAAGCGATTTTTAGGCGAGTTAGTAAATGCAAAAGATACAGATGATCGAGAATCAGCCAGTATTGCATTAACAGCAGAGTTAGCTCGATTAAATATTTGGGGAGTTCGAACTCACTCGGTAAAACCACATCGAGATGCAATTGCGGTTAT
The DNA here is from genome assembly GCA_044353095.1 of Candidatus Nanopelagicus sp. Classification (GTDB taxonomy): domain Bacteria; phylum Actinomycetota; class Actinomycetes; order Nanopelagicales; family Nanopelagicaceae; genus Nanopelagicus. The sequence continues at coordinate 4,295 of JBILCN010000039.1, read as the reverse complement.
AGATAGGCTTCGCAAATGAGCGACTCAATAGCAGTTACCGGAATCACCGCAACTGGCTTTCATGGTGTTTACACCGAAGAGCGTGCCCAGGGTCAAAAGTTTGTGGTTGATGTAAAGCTATCTTTAAATCTGGAAAAGGTTAAGGATGATTTAAATAAAACAGTTAATTATGCTGATGTAGCAACGCTAGTAGTTCGCCATATTCAAGCCGAGCCAGTTAATTTGATTGAGACAGTTGCTGATGCAATCGCAACGGATGTTTTAAAGAATTTTCCTTTAGTTGAGAAAGTTAAGGTAAAGGTCCATAAGCCACAGGCACCGCTTGGAATTGAATTTGATGATGTTATTGTCACGATAAAGCGCAAACGATGAAGGCGGTAATCGCGCTAGGTTCTAATCTTGAAAACCGCAGATTGAATTTAGATATTGCAATCACAAAATTAGAAGAGATGCTTGGTGAGTTAATCATTTCACCTTACTTTGAAACTAAACCAGTAGGTGGGCCCGCGCAAGATGATTTTATTAATGCAGTTGTCATTGCGCAGTCAACATTGCCGGCCGAGCAATTATTAAAAGAGTTGCTAGCAATTGAGGATCAGATGGGTCGGGTTCGCGATGTTCGTTGGGGACCACGAATAATTGATTTAGATCTAATTCTGCTAGGTGATCAGGTAATTGACACTGTATTTCTAAAGCTGCCACATCCATTGGCCGCATCACGTGAGTTTGTTTTAGAACCGTGGCTTGCCATTGATCCATCGGGTGAAATTCCTGGAAAGGGTTCAATAAAATCTTTATTGGCAAGTATTCAATCTGCCAGTTAAACTTCTGATCTAGCCCGGTACCCGGAAAGGACTGGAGCCATGATTGAGCTAATTAATTCTGAGCAAGATTTAGCGCGCCAAAAATTCGAGGTTCTTGTTCCGACAATGGGCGCTTTGCATGCAGGCCATCAATCTTTGATTAAATTAGGTAGAACTTTTAGTGATTCAGTATTAACCACTATTTTTGTCAATCCACTGCAATTTGAAAATAAGGATGACTTAGCTAAGTATCCTAAAACTTTAGATCTCGATTTGAAACTGGCAGAAGAAGCAGGGGCTTGCGCGGTCTTTGCACCAAGTGTTGAGGTGGTTTATCCAAAACAGATTGAAATAATTTCAGCGGGCGGCGTCGGTGATTTATATGAAGGTGCATCTCGTGCTGGTCATTTTGCTGGCGTATTAACTGTTGTTAAAAGATTTTTTGATTTAACCAAACCAAAGTACGCCATCTTTGGTGAAAAGGATTTTCAACAGCTTTTCTTGATTAAACAAATGGTTCAGCAACTGGCTTTGCCAATTGAAATTATCGCAGCACCAATTATTCGCGAAGCTGATGGCCTTGCTATGTCATCTAGAAATGTTCGATTAACGCAAGCAGATCGCAAGGCTGCATTAATTATTTCAAAGGCGCTACAACAAGCTAATTTAGAAGGAATGCACAAGGTGTTGGAAACTGAACCAGGATTTAAATTGGATTATTTGGCAGAAATTGATGAGCAAAGTTTTGGTCCAGTGGTTACAGATACCCAATACAGACGGGTGATTATCGCCGGTTGGGTAAATGGGGTGCGCTTGCTCGACAATAAGCGGATGGGAAGTCGGGCATGAAGTTATTAAGTGGCACACCAGGATGGACAACTACCGCTGATGTAATTGTGATTGGCTCTGGTGTCGCTGGTTTAACTACGGCGCTAAATCTTCGCTCACATAATTTATCTGTTTTATTAGTTACTAAAGCAAGAATTGATGAGGGCTCAACTAAATGGGCGCAAGGTGGAATTGCAGCAGCACTTGGACCAGGTGATACGCCAGACCAACATAAAAAAGATACTTTGGCAGCTGGTGCTGGCTTATGCGATTTAGCTGCCGTTGATGTTTTAGTTTCTGAAGGACCAGAGGCGGTAAGAAAATTAATTGCACGGGGTGCAGTCTTTGATAAATCTGAAACTGGTGAGATTGCATTAACGCGCGAAGGTGGACATTTACGAAATCGAATTTTGCACGCCGGTGGCGATGCAACTGGTGCTGAAGTTTCTCGGGCGTTATTAGCGGCGGTACAAGAGGATGCTGGCATTGAAATTATTGAACATGCACTTGCAATTGATGCTTTAAAAAGTGCAACCGGCCGCGTATGTGGTGTTACTTTGCATGTAATTGGTCAAGGAAGTTTAGATGGCGTCGGACGTGCCTTATCTCGCGCAGTTGTTGTTGCAACTGGTGGTCTAGGACAGGTTTATTCACAAACTACAAACCCAGCTGTTTCAACTGGTGATGGCGTTGCTCTTGCACTTCGCGCAGGGGCGGATGTTGCAGATGTTGAGTTTATTCAATTTCATCCCACAGTTTTATGGCGAGATCTAGCAAATCGTGGGCAACAACCTTTGATTAGCGAAGCAGTTCGTGGTGAAGGTGCAATTTTGTTAAACCACAATGATGAGCAGTTCATGGTTGGTAAACATCCGCAAGCTGATTTAGCACCTCGTGATGTTGTGGCAAAGGAAATCTTTAACCAAATGCGTATCAGTGGGCAACCACATGTTTGGCTTGATGCTCGCAAAATAAATGATTTTGCTAAACGCTTTCCGACAATTTACGCCTCTTGTATTGCAAATGGAATTGATCCAACAGTTGAAAAGATTCCAGTTGCACCAGCATCTCATTACGCTTCTGGTGGTGTGCGTGTTGATTTAAGTGGTAAATCATCTGTCGCTGGACTTTATATTTGCGGTGAATCAGCTTGTACAGGTGCACATGGTGCTAATCGATTAGCTTCAAACTCATTATTAGAGGGCTTAGTCTTTGGCGCCCGAATTGCAGATGCGCTGGCTGTTGATTTGCCAGCACAAGAGCAACCAGTAGAGAATGCTAAAACAATTTTATTAGATCCAAAGATTGTGATTCCGCTACAGATTGCAATGAGTGAAGGTGCTGGTGTGATGCGCTCTGAATCATCATTGCGAAAGACCATGCAAACTTTGCAAGAGTTATCTAAGTTAACGAGTAACCAACCTCGGATCGAGGCGTGGGAGGCATCAAATTTACATTTACTTGCAACTGCAATTGTTAGATCAGCGCTAGAACGCACCGAGACCAGAGGCTCGCATTGGCGAAGTGATTTCCCAAATCTTTCCGATAAATGGGAAGTTAGAGTCATTGAAAAAATTGATTCAGATGGCAATTGGCATAAAAGAGTGGAGCAGATTAAATGAATACGTTAAGAGAAAATATAAAAACACTTGGACTTTCACCAAACCATATCTTTCAACAGGTTAAGGATGCAGTTGCAGAGGATTTAATGGGTGGTGAGGATATAACTTCAGTTGCCACAATCGCTGAGTCTCAGGTTTCAACCGCTGATTTCATAGCTCGCAAAGCTGGCGTTGTCTCTGGCTTACATGTGGCAGCAGCAGTTCTTGAGTACTGCGGTGTTAATCATTACGAGGTATTAGTTGATGAAGGCGCCAAGGTAGAGGCGGGGAAGGTATTAATTACCGCGCAGGGAAACACTCGAAAATTACTATTGGCAGAGCGCACAGCACTTAATTACTTAACTCATCTAAGTGGTATTTCAACAACTACAAATAAATGGGTGCAAGCTGTTGCTGGTACAAAGTGTGTGATTAGAGATTCTCGAAAGACAACACCTGGACTTCGCTCTCTTGAAAAATTTGCAGTGCGAATGGGTGGAGCAACAAATCATCGACTCTCCTTATCGGCAGAGGGATTAATTAAAGATAATCACATAATTGCTAGCGGTGGTATTGCAGCAGCGTTTAAGGCTTTAAAAGAAAAGTTTCCAGGTAAGCCAATTGAAGTAGAGGTTGATTCACTTGAACAATTAAGCCAAGCAGTAGCAGCTGGTGCACAATTAATTTTGCTAGACAACATGAGCCCTGATCTATGTAAAGCAGCGGTTGCCCAAGTTGCTGGCAAATGTAAGTTAGAAGCATCTGGCGGGATCACCTTAGAAAACGCTAAAGCATTTGCCGATAGCGGTGTTGATTTCTTAGCAATAGGTGCACTTACCCACTCAGCACCAGCCTTAGATATTGCACTTGATTTCAGAAAGGGAAAGTAATGTTATTAACTATTGATGTTGGTAATACCAATACCGTATTAGGAGTTTTTAATAAGGATAAGTTAGAAAACTCTTGGCGGGTTAAAACGGACCCACGTGATACTGCTGATGAGTTATGGCTGCAGTACAGCGCTTTGATTTCTGGTTACAAGTTAACTGGCTTGGCGGTTTGT
>JBILCN010000002.1:0-60074 GCA_044353095.1 Candidatus Nanopelagicus sp. | reverse complement strand
GCCAAATCTAATTCCGAAATCTCACCCTGACCAAATAACGCCTTGCCAGCTGCCTCGGCCATATCGCATGCCCGTTGACCGTGAATCATTATCGTCATTTCCCGGGCTAGTTCCCTGTGAGCGAATCGTGCCCCTGGATCCTTCTCCACGCTGCTGATTAACTCTTCAATCTTGGCATGCTCCTTCATTGAAAACACCTTTAACAATTTAGGAATGTCGGCATCATCGCAATTGAGCCAAAATTGGAAAAATTCATACGGTGAAGTCATCTTTGGGTCTAACCAAATAGCACCGCTGGCAGTTTTACCAAACTTACTGCCATCAGATTTGGTTAGTAAAGGGATGGTTAAAGCATGAGCCGTACCACCTTCAACCCTTCTAATTAAATCCAGTCCGGCAACGATATTTCCCCATTGATCACTTCCGCCGATCTGCAGTGTGCAGTTATGGCGCCTGAATAATTCTAGATAATCAAAAGCTTGTAGAACTTGGTAGGAAAATTCAGTGTAAGAAATACCACCTGATTCCAATCTTGAAGCTACTGAATCCCGAGCCAGCATTTGATTTACGCTGAAGTGCTTACCGATGTCGCGAAGAAATTCAAGTGCGGAAACTGGTTTAGTCCAATCAAGATTGTTAGCTAAAACAGCGCCTGTTTTCTTGTCATCAAAATCAATAATCATCTCCAATTGCTTGCGGATTCGGTTGACCCAATCCAAAACTATTGATTCATCATTTAAGGATCTCTCTTCATTTCTACCACTGGGATCTCCAACTAAACCAGTAGCACCCCCTACCAATGGAATAGGTTTATGACCAGCTAATTGAAATCTCTTCAATACTAAACAAACAACTAAATTACCCAAGTGCATACTTGGCGCAGTCGGATCTACCCCAAGATACAAAGTTATGGGTTTTTGCATGGAACTTTCCAAGGCCTTTAGATCTGTTGTTTGTGAAATTAACCCACGCCACTGTAGGTCTGCTAGCAGTGATTGGCTTTGGGTTGCATTCATTGGGAGATCATGCCTGAAAAAGATGTTCGAATGCGGGAGATTTCCTTCGCGTAAGTCTGCATCTGCTTTTCCAGATCCTTGATGGCTGACTCTACCGATTTTGGTGAGGTGCCCATCGCTGAAGTTCGAGAGTTAACCGCTGCTTGAACATTTAAGATCTGAAAAAGATCTTTACTTAGATGGGGATGCATATTGGATAACTCTGTTTCAGGTATCTGATCTAACTCCAGGCCATTGTTTTCGCAATACTGAACACATTTTCCAGCTACCTCATGTGCCTGCGCAAACGGCAGACCTTTCTTAGCAAGATAATCGGCAATTTCTGTTGCTAGAGCAAACCCAGCAGACGCTCCCGTGGAAATATTTTTATTAATAAATTTAGCACTCTCAACCATGCCGGTTACTGTTGGAAGTAAAAGCAATAATTGATCCACGGAATCAAATACCGGTTCCTTGTCCTCCTGCAAATCTCGATTGTATGCAAAAGGCAAGCCTTTAAGAACCACAAGAAGTGAGGTTAGATTGCCAATAAATCTGCCACTCTTACCACGCGCTAATTCGGCTGCATCTGCATTTTTCTTCTGCGGCATAATTGATGAACCAGTTGAGAATGAATCAGAAATCTCAACAAAATTAAACTCAGTGCTGGACCAAAGTACAAACTCCTCACCGATACGTGAAAGATGTACGCCAATCATTGCCATAATAAATAATGCTTCCGCCGCAAAATCTCGATCACTAACTGCGTCAATGCTATTTTTTTGCGCACCGATGAAACCCATCTGTTTCGCACTTTGTTCTGGATTGGGTTGTAGCGGTGATCCAGCCAGAGCGCCTGCTCCGAAGGGTGAGAAAGCATTTCGCTTTTGCCAATCCAAAATCCGATCAACATCACGAGCTAAAGCAAAGGAATGTTTACTTAATTCTTGAGCAAAGGAAATTGGTTGGGCATGCTGGGTATGAGTAAAACCTGGTGCGATCGTATTTAGGTGCTGTAATGCTTGTGAATTAAAGGCTGCAATCAATTTTTGCAGTAAGTCTGAAATTTCTAGAAAGTGATCAATTAAATACAGCTTGAAATCAGTGACTACTAAATCATTCCTTGAGCGTCCTGCCCTGATTGATCCCCCTAATGCGCCACATTCGATTACCAAGCCTCGTTCAATCGCGCTGTGCACATCCTCATCTGCATCATCATAAAAGAAGGTGCCGTTACCAATTTTTTTAGCCAGATCAAGTAAACCTTTTTTCAGGAGTGCGCCATCAGCCTTTGAAATTACTCCGATTTCAATCAAATTCGATAAATGTACAAGATTTACTTCTATCTCATAAGGTGCAAGTCGCCAATCAAAATGCACGCTGCGCGATAATGCCTGCATTGATTTATCTGACTCTCCACTAAATCTACCGCCCCATAAAACCATCATCGCACCCGTTTCATACTTTGATTATCGGAAACATATCTGTCGATTGCCTTGGCTAAGGCTGGTCCCCCGTTTGCTGATTTGGATATCACCATAATGGTGTCATCACCGGCGATACTTCCAATACCTGAAATCGCACCATTTTTCATAGCGCGATCTAGTTGACCAGCCAGAAGTTGAGCAGCACCCGGTGGAGTTTTGATAACCGCTAAATTACCACTGGCATCTATCTCTAGAACTAAATTCTTCAAAGATGTCGAAGCAACCTCTGTATTAGCAATAAATTGATATCTAAATACTCCGGAAGCATCTTTACCTCTGACCGCACCGAGCTCTTCTAAATCTCTACTTGCAGTTGCTTGCGTTACCTTGATGCCTTTTTTGGATAGTGCTTTAACTAAATCAGATTGTGAATGGATAACGCCATTTTCGACAAGTTCGATTATCAGAGATCTGCGTGATGGACCTGAATCTAAAATTAGTTTGCTCATGCTGCGGTCACAACTGTTCCGCCAACTCCGGCGAACGCGTCCAAAACTGATTTCAGATTCGTACCGTTAACTATTCGAGCAGATTTAGCTCCAGAATTAACAGCATTAAGAACCGCTGTAACTTTAGGAATCATCCCATCAGCCAGAATTGGTAACAACTTTTCTAGTTCTTTAACATTAATTTTAGTGATCAAAGAATCTTTATTTGGCCAATCGGAGTAAATGCCATCCACATCAGTTAAAAAAACTACCTGATCAGCTTTCAACGCCCCACCTATGGCACCTGCCACAAGATCTGCATTGATGTTAAGAGCGTTGCCATCACTATCCAGTGCGATGGGTGCAATTACCGGTAAATATTCTCCAGCGAGCAAATGTTGCAAAAGCTCTGGGTTTACCGATAATACCTCTCCAACCAAACCTATATCTACTTTTTTTCCTTCCACGATCGGCATCATTTTCTTGGCAACAACTAAGCCACCATCTCCGGCGGTAATACCGACAGCATTAACTTCACTGCCAAGTAAATACTTTGTGATAGATCTTAAAACTTGACCGCACAAAACTGTCTCAACAACCTTAAGAACATCTTCAGTTGTTACGCGATATCCGCCTATTCGTTCTTTGCCCAAACCTTTTTCGGCCAATGCCTGATCAATTTGTGGTCCGCCTCCGTGAATTAAAACAACTTGATCGCCATCGATAAAAGCATCTCCAATCGCTTCTAAAACTGGGTCCATATCAGTGCTGTGGATTAGGGCATTTCCACCATACTTAACTACCAACATTTAGCGAACCGCCAAAATCTTCAAGCCCAAATTCTGTTCATACCCACAAATTAAATTGGCATTTTGAATGGCTTGTCCGGCAGCGCCTTTACCTAAATTATCAATTACGCAACTAACAACCAAACGTTGGCTGTGTTCATCAATTGCCACCTGAATCTGAGCATTATTGGTGCCAGTAACAGAGGAGGTCATTGGCATTTGCCCTAGCGGTAGAAGTGAAACAAAAGGAGAATCTTGATAAAAACTTTCAAAGATTTCCCTAATTTTATCCACTGAGATTGCGTTATTTAACTTGCTGGTGACTGTTGCCAATATACCGCGTGGCATTGGTGCCAGAATCGGTGTGAAAGAGAGATTAACTGGTGTTTTTGCAACCTTACTTAAACACTCTTCGATCTCAGGTGTGTGTTGGTGAACGCCACCAAATTTGTAAGAACTCATCGAGTTCATCACCTCACTGCCAATCAATGAAATTTTTGCAGATCTACCAGCACCTGTCGTTCCCGAAGCAGCCACAGCTACTAAATCTTGCGCCGCAACTAAATCAATTACTGGTGCGATAGCTAATGAGATTGCCGTGGCATAACACCCTGGATTAGCAACCCTAGTTTCTTTAGCGATCTCAGCTGCCCCAACTATCTCTGGTAATCCATAAATCCATTTACCCGCGTAATGACCTGAATAGTATTTTTGCCATGATTCTTTATTGCCCAATCGAAAATCAGCACCAAGATCAATAATCTTCACTTGATCTTTAACTTGAGAAATCAATTTGGCTGATTCTCCATGTGGCAAAGCAATGAAAACTAAATCACAGGTGTTGATACGAGAAAGATCTGTTGACTCAAACTTTGATCCTTCGAAATTGCTTAGATGAGGATGGATTGCAGTTACTGGCTCCCCAGCATTTGTTCCAGCTGAAATATAGGAAATTTGAAAGTTTGGATGATTTGATAGCAATCGTAAAAGTTCACCGCCAGCGTACCCACTGGCACCGATTACCCCAACATTCATACCACTAGACTATACCTTGATTGCATATTTATGCAAATTCAAGCATAATTATGCGATTAGCCACGCAAAGTTGCAGAATGATCCTTTGCCGCCATTGAAACTGCTGCATCCCTGAACTTGGCAATCTCTTCGGAAGTCAGGGTTCGATCGCTGGCTCTGAAGGTTAATGTGAAAGCAAGTGAAATCTTCCCATTTCCCACTTGGTCATAACGATCAAACAAATCGATTGATTCAAGTAGCTCACCAGCTCCTCGAATTAAACTCTGCTTCAAGGCATGTGCTGAAACTTTTGAATCAACAAGTAAAGCCACATCTTGTACAACCGCTGGAAAACTCCAAATCTTAGGTGGGGATTTCTCAGCCAGCAATGGTAATTCGCTAATGATTACTCCAAATACGCAGGTTCGTTCCGGCAAATTCAATTTGGCACAAACCCTTGGATGTAACTCACCTGCATGAGCAACAGCTTTGCCGGCAACCTTTATTTCTGCACATCTTCCTGGGTGCCAAGGCGCCAATTCGGTGTTTGAAAGCTCGTAAGAGTTGCCTGTGCTTTCAATAATTGCGATGGCTTCCGCTACTGCATCACTCCATACAAATTTTTCACCAACTCCCTGCCAACCACTTTTGATTCTTTCACCCGTCATTACACCGCAAACAAATACCATCTGCTTTGGAACACTGTCATAAATCTCGGCAATGGACTTTGCATTCGGACGTTTATTGGTCGGTGGCAGAGTAGGGATAGATGCGGTGGTTGTATTTCTAAAAACTGAACCGATTTCAAAAAGGGCAACATTTTTGCTTCCGCGACCAAGATTTAACTGCAAAGCCGAGAGTAATCCCGGAATCAAATGTGTTCGCAGAAGTGGTGCCTGTTCTGACATTGGATTTAAAATCCTAAAACTCTTCGCTCTATCTCCCGTGAACCCAAGAAGATCAATCATCTCTTGATTGGTAAACGGGTAATTGATTACTTCTGTGTACCCGCGATTAGCAAGTCCAATCGCAATGTTGCGCTTGCGTTGCTGCATCTGCGACAACCTTGCTCCAGATTTACCCAGTGATAAACGAGCCGGAATCAAAACGTAACCATTCAATCTAGCGATCTCCTCGCACAAATCAGCTACAGTCAAAAGATCAGGTCGCCAAGATGGTGGTGTTACCTTGAATATCTTTCCATTGATAAGAATTTTTGCTCCTATTGCAGTTAGAGCATCTTTGATCTGCTTAGTGCTGTATTTGTAACCTATTTTAGATTCGATTTCCTCTGCGGTAATTTTTAAATTTACCGTTTTCTTCACCGAACCAGCGATGGAAGTATTAATCAATTTGGCACCTGCCAATTCAATTAACAATGAGGTTGCGCGAGCAGAGGCAATTGCAGCAAGTGCAGGATCGGTGCCGCGCTCTATTCTTCTGGATGCTTCACTTGATAATTGGTGATTACGCGAATTCTTTGCAATTCGCATAGCGTTGAAGTGGGCCGCTTCTAGAGCAATTCTCTTTGTGTCCTTACTTACTTCACTGTTCAAGCCACCCATGGTGCCCGCGATTGCTTGAGGTTGCGAATCATCAGTGATCAATAAATCACTTGGTGAAATCCTTCTGTCCACTTTATCCAAAGTTGTGATCTTCTTAAACTTGGCGCCACTGCTTACTCGGATAGATCCGTGAATCACATCAGCATCAAAAGCGTGCAAAGGCTGTCCAAGCTCGAGCATCACATAATTGGTAATATCAACAGCTAGGGAAATGCTTCGCATTCCACATTTTTCGATCCGGCGTTGCATCCATAATGGTGTTGATTTCTTGCTATCCACCTGATCGATTGTTCTCAAATAAATAAGGTCGGTACCATCCTTGTCTTCAATCTTTACTGGTACTCCCTTAGAACTCTTTATAGTGTCGAATTTTTTAACATAATTAAGCAAGGCCGGATCAGTAAATTTAAGATTTAACGAACCAGCTAACTCTCTGGCCAGTCCTCTTATGCTCATTGCGTAACCACGATCTGGATTAACTGAAACGTCAAAAATTACATCATTTACTTCAAGTAAATTCAAAGCATCTGCGCCAACTTTGCCAGTAGGAAGGACAATAATTCCAGCCGAATCATCACTGATGCCAAGCTCTTTACCCGAACAAATCATTCCATTACTTAACTTTCCATATGTTTCGCGGGCGCTGATCTTGAACTCACCAGGTAATACTGCGCCGGGAAGTGCGACAACTACTAGATCATTTACCTTAAAGTTACGGGCGCCACATATAACGAATCTGGTTTTTCCTTCACCGGTATCTAAGCCAACATACCTGATTGGTTTTTTATGTTCCGACAATTCTTCAATACTTACTACTTTGCCGACTTTAACCGGACCTGTTAAGTCAGTTCCCTGTACTACAACGCTTTCAACTTCAAACCCGACCTTTACAAAAGCTTCTGCGATTGCCTCATTAGATATCTTTGCTGGCAGCACAACATGTTTGCTTAGCCAACTTAATGGAACCTTCATCGCTTACCCACTCCAAAATGTTGAGTGAAGCGAACATCTCCTTCGACTATGTCATGCATATCTTCAATTCCATACTTAACCATCAAAGTTCTTTCCAAGCCCATACCGAATGCAAAGCCTGAGTACCTCTTTGGATCAATTCCACATGCTGCTAAAACTTTCTCGTTAACCATTCCGCAACCGCCCCACTCAACCCAGCGGCCATTAAAAAAGAAATCTACTTCAGCACTCGGTTCGGTAAATGGGAAATAGGAGGGACGTAATCTGGTTTTAACTTCATCACCAAAAATGCTTTTGGCAAAGTAATCTAATGTGCCTTTTAAATCCGCCATCGTGATGTTTTCATCAATTACTAAACCTTCTACCTGATGAAACACTGGTGTATGAGTGGCATCCAATTCATCCGCTCGATAAACCTTGCCTGGGCAAATTACATAGATTGGCGGGGTTTGCTCCAACATAGTTCTGATTTGAACCGGTGAAGTATGTGTTCGTAACACTAATTTGGAATCCAGTGGATCTATAAAGAAGGTATCTTGCATTGTTCTGGCTGGATGATCTGCTGGAATATTAAGCGCATCAAAATTTAACCACTCTGATTCAAGCTCTGGTCCCTCTTTTACCTCGTAACCAATTCCAAGAAAAAGATCTGATATCTCATTAGTTAACAATGTAAGCGGATGCAAACCACCTGACAAAGTTTGTCGATTAGGAAGAGTTACATCCACCCGCTCAGTCAATAACGCCTGTGAATCCCGCTCTCTTTCAAAACTTTCGCTTTTTTCAGCAAAACTCTGATTCAAATTACTTCTGGCAGCACCAATAATTTTTCCAAATTGCGCACGTTCATCTGCGCCTAGTTTGCCCAGCATTTGATTAGCTTTCGCCAATGGAGATTTATCCCCAATAAAATCAATTTTGACCTGCTTTAACTCCTCTAAGTTTTTCGCTGCAGCAACGGCGGCTATTGCCAGCTTCTCAGCGCTCTTGATCTGATCATCGCTTAAAATTGCATCCTCTGAGGAGTTCATAATCTGCGAAGCCTACTAATTAACACCTATTAAATGCATGAGGATTGAGGCAGCGCTGGCAACATTTAATGATTCTGCGTGCCCCTTCATCGGGATTTGTACTTTCTTTACCGAATCTGGCAGCTCTGGCAAGCCACGAGCCTCATTCCCAAATATCCAAACACTGTTTTTCTGACACTGCCTTGCATACTCGGCATTTAGAGTATTTTCACCATCAGCCGTCATTGCATAAACTTCAAAATTTTTATCAAATGCTTCAACAATAAACTGATTGATTTCTACATCAGCAATCACTGGAAGGTGCCAAAGTGAACCCACTGTTGCCCTAACCGTTTTAGGGTTAAAAATATCCACTGAATTATCTGAAAAAATAACGGCATCAAATCCGCACGCATCAGCTGTTCTAATTACTGTTCCGGCGTTACCTGGATCTTGAATCTGCCAAAAATAAGCAATCTTGCTAGGCGCAATTCGCCAAAGATCCTCGATTTTCAATGACTTAGTTGAGCAAAGCGCAAGAATGCCTTGCGGAGATTGGGAATCAGTCATCTCATTCATAACCTGCTCGGAGGTTTCAAAAATTTCAACATTACTCAAAGCATCTAAATCAAATTCAATCTGCAGCTTGGCAATTCCTGCCGGTGATAGAAAAAGCTGTTTTACTTTAAGTCCCTCGCCCATCTTTGGCAGTAGCGCTTCACGCACTGCCTGAATACCCTCAACAACAAAGGTGTTTTCTAACTCTCGATTCTTTTTACCCCTTGAACCAAGAAGAGCCTTCACTCTTCCAACATGTGGTGAGTGAAGGCTTGAAATCTTTTCCATTAAACGAAGCTTTAAGCTGTAACTACGTTTTTACGCGCAATCTCAACTAATTTAGCGAAAGCTGCTGGATCATTTGTGGCCAACTCAGATAGAACGCGGCGATCAACTTCCACGCCAGCAATTCTTAATCCTTGCATTAACCGGTTGTAGGTCATGCCATTCTCTCGGGCTGCTGCATTAATGCGCTGAATCCAAAGGGATCGGAAATCACCTTTCTTATCTTTACGGTCATTGAACGCGTAAACCATTGAGTGCGTAACCTGCTCTTTGGCCTTTGAAAACAAACGAGATCGCTGACCACGGTAACCCGCTGCTCTTTCTAAAGTTGTACGACGTTTCTTAGCTGCATGAACGCCACGTTTTACTCTTGCCATTTGCTCTCTCCCTTACTTCAAGCCAAGCATGCGCTTTGCTGAAAACGTATTTGGTTTCTTAGCCTCTACATCACCAGTTAATCGACGAGTAACTCGAGATGATTTGCGTTCTAGTAAGTGTCGCTTTCCAGCACGCTCGTGCATGATCTTTCCAGATCCAGTTAGGCGAAAACGCTTTTTCGCACCACTGTGGGTTTTCATCTTTGGCATAACTTCCTCCTGTTGCTTATCTGCTGGACCAAACTTTTTTAATTCTTACTTAACGAATCCTTCGGCGCTGCTTCCTTGGTTGTTGCTTTTTTACTTGTGCTCGCTTTCTTGGCAGGTCCTAATACCATCGTCATATTTCGACCCTCTTGTTTTGGGGCGAATTCAACAACTGCTATCTCGACCAACTCCTCTGCAAGCTTTTGCAATAAGCGATATCCCATCTCTGGACGTGATTGCTCACGGCCACGGAATTGAATTGTTACCTTCACTTTGTCGCCACCTAAAAGGAACTTCTCAATGTGATTGCGTTTTGTTTCGTAATCATGAGGTTCTATCTTTGGTCGAAGACGCATCTCCTTCACAATAATGTGAGTTTGATTTTGTCGTGCTTCCCTAGCTTTTTGTGCGATTTCGTATTTGTACTTACCAAAATCCATAATCTTGCACACTGGTGGATTAGCGTCCGGTGATATTTCAACGAGATCTAAACCGATCTCATCTGCCATTTTGAGTGCTGCATCAATTGCAGTCACACCAATTTGTTCACCATCCCAGCCAATCAACCGAACTTGCGGAACGCGAATTCGATCATTGATACGTGGTTCTGTGCTGATAATTTCTCCTAAGCCGTTTCATCTTGAGTTGATATCTGCAGTTACTGCACAAGTGAAAACAGCCGCGCTTAATTAAATTAAGCAACCAGTCCGCCGAAGCGATAAAGGTGGGAGCGATAGCCTCCACTTGATGGGGCAACTGTATCTGACCTGGGGCTATGCGAGAAATCCACGCTTGGATTGCTGATTTTCGGGAAAAGAGTACGACTTTCCCAGTTACCTACCAGTAATGGTTCCAAAAAGTTCTACTCTCTTTTTTAATGCCTCCCTGAATTGCCGGCAGACCATACAGAAATTACGGATCGAACTAGGAAAATAACAAAGGAGATCAAATGCTAAGTTGGAAACTTCATGGCGATGGAAAAAATATCGCTTCCGGAGAGGTTGTTTCAACCGACGAAAGATTAACCTGGCCGAGAACAATTGGTATGGGGATGCAACATATTGTTGCCATGTTTGGTGCAACATTCTTAGTACCTATTATTACCGGATTCCCACCAACGACAACCCTGTTCTTCTCTGGTATTGGCACACTTTTATTTATTCTGCTAACGCAAAATAAATTACCGAGCTACCTTGGCTCTTCATTTGCATTTCTAGCACCAGTAGCAGCAGCTAAAACTGAAGGTGGTATTGCTGCAGCACTTGGAGGAATAGTTGTGGCAGGTGTGTTACTTGCGCTTGTTGGTTTTGCAGCCAAAGCCGCTGGTACTGGATGGATTGATACATTTATGCCACCAGTAGTTACTGGAACAATTGTGATGGTGGTTGGTTTAAATCTTGCTGGAGCTGCCAAAAACGATTTCATGCAAGGTCAACGATTAGGTTTAATTACT
The DNA here is from genome assembly GCA_044353095.1 of Candidatus Nanopelagicus sp. Classification (GTDB taxonomy): domain Bacteria; phylum Actinomycetota; class Actinomycetes; order Nanopelagicales; family Nanopelagicaceae; genus Nanopelagicus. Next base: position 48,935 of record JBILCN010000002.1, on the reverse strand, counting down.
TTGCTATCAATCGGAGTTGTAGGAGCATTTTTCCGCGGCTTCTTGGGAAGAATTAGCATCTTTGTTGGTTTAGTTCTTGGTTACGCTTATGCGGCACTAATGGGAGATGTTGATTTTGAAAGTGTTAGAAGTGCTAGCTGGTTTGGACTTCCTGAGTTTGCAACTCCAACTTTTAGTACTAGCGCTGTAATTCTATTTCTTCCAGTAGTTCTGGTTCTGATCGCAGAGAATGTTGGACACGTCAAAGCGGTTGCTGCCATGACTGGTAAAAATCTTGATGACCAAATTGGTAATGCACTAATCGCCGATGGCGCAGCAACAACTATTGCTGGCTTAGGTGGAGGATCTGGTACAACTACATACGCTGAGAACATCGGTGTTATGGCAGCTAGCCGGGTTTATTCAACCCTTGCTTATATTTTTGCTGGTATTGGTGCAATCGCACTAGCGCTATCTCCAAAATTTGGTGCAGTTCTTGCAGCAACTCCGGCTGGAGTTAAGGGCGGCGTAACAGTTGCACTCTTTGGAATGATTGGTGTTTTAGGAGCAAGAATTTGGATTGATGGCAGAGTTAATTTTGCTGATCCAACTAATCTGTATATCGCTGCTTCTTCATTAATCATTGGTATCTCAGATATGGCTTGGAGCCGTGGTGATTTCACATTCAGCGGCATCATCAATGCAACTGTTATGGCGGTAATTGGTTACCAAATCCTGAGCAGAATTGCCAAAGCTAGAGGAACTAATCGCAGTTAAATCGAATAAGAATGATGTGGCTCACTTAACTGGGAGCCACATTTTCTTGCTTCTACCTTTATTGAAAATACCAACTACTCTTGGCTAATGGATCAAAAGGATAAAAAAGAGCAACCAACCCACTTAGTAACTTCCGTTGGTCAGTCTCTCTCCATTGATCAATCAGCCAGACAGAAACGTTACTTTATTTCGATGATGATTCGCACAGTTTGTTTCATTGCAGCCGTGATTTTGCCAAATCCTTGGCGATGGGTTGCATTATTTGGAGCAGTTACCTTGCCCTATGTTGCAGTGATTGCAGCTAATGCGGGTAGAGAAACGATTAAAGGTGGCGCTGTTTACGCCGGTAAATACAAGGAATTAAATTAGTTCTCGTTGAATATTTTGCTTTTGGTAAAGATCAAAGTAATTTCCACCTTTTTTTATCAATTCCTCATGAGTGCCACGTTCAGCAATCTCGCCTTGATCAATAACCAAAATCTGATCTGCATTAACAATTGTTGATAATCGGTGCGCAATCACAATACTGGTTCGACCAACTAGTGCGGTCTTTAACGCCTCTTGCACCAATGATTCGTTTTCGGAATCAAGATGCGCGGTAGCTTCATCCAAGATAACAATTGAGGGGCGTTTTAAAAGCAAACGTGCAATAGCTAATCTCTGTTTTTCACCGCCTGATAATCGATGCCCTCTTTCGCCAACAACTGTGTCAAATTTATTTGGCAGAGTTTGAATAAAATCCCATATTTGAGCAGAGCGACATACTTCTTCGATCTGCGTTTCGGTGGCCTTTGGATTGGCATAAATCAGGTTATTTAAAATTGAATCATGAAACATATGTGAATCTTGAGTTACTACGCCAATGTGTTGCCGCAAGGATTTTGTTGTGTACTTTCGTATATCGATACCTGCAATCAAAACCGATCCCGCAGTTACATCGTATAAGCGAGGTAATAAAGCGCTGATCGTTGTTTTGCCAGAACCTGAAGCGCCAACTACTCCAGTAAAAGATCCAGCTTCTGCATAGAAGGACAAGTTTCTTAGAACTTCACCAGAATCAATTAATTCAGGTTTTGCGATCGCTTCAAGGGAAGCCAATGAAATTTCAGAGGATTTAGGATAGGAAAAAGAAACATTCTTAAATTCAATTGATGGGTTTTTCTCGGTAAAATTTATTGCGTCTATGTGATCCTTGACCATAGGTTCTAGATCTAAAACCTCAAAAACTCGTTCGAAGGAAACTAGCGCACTCATAACATCTACTCTGACATTTGAAAGGGCTGTGAGTGGTCCATACAACCTGGCCAGCAACGCTGTAATAGCCAGCAATGTTCCAACAGTTATTGATTCACTGATTGCAAGATGTCCGCCAACGCCGTATGCCACCGCAGTTGCAACAGCGGCGATTGATGTCAGGGATATAAAGAATATTCGATTAAGCAGCGCGATAGAAATACCGATGTCAGCCACTCGCCTTGCTTTGGAACCAAAACTCTCTTTTTCTTTTTGAGTATCACCGTAGAGGGAAACTAGAAGAGCACCAGATACATTAAATCTTTCTGTCATAGTAGATGACATCTCAGCGTTTAAATCAAATGATTGTCTTGTGTAATTTTGCAATCGACGTCCTACCCATTTTGTTGGATACAAAAAAAGAGGTAATAAACTGAGCGATATCAAGGTAATTTGCCAACTAAGGGTCAACATGGCAATGCTAACTAAAGTTAAGGTTAAAACATTGCTGATTAAACCAGAAAGCGTCGCCGTGAATGCCTGTTGTGCACCGATAACATCAGAGTTTAATCGTGAGATTAAAGCTCCTGTTTGAGTTCTAGTAAAGAATGAGATGGATTGTTTTTGAACATGCTCAAAAATCAATTTTCGAAGATCGTAGATTAATCCTTCACCTATTCGAGCAGAGAATAATCTCCCGATCATATTAAAGAGTGCATCAGCAATTGCAATAAGACCAACCGCTAGAGCTAATTTAGTGACTAAATCACTGTTGCCAAGAATTACTCCATCATCTATCAAACTACGGAGCAAAAGTGGCGTTGCAATTATCAAAAAAGCATCAATAACTACAGTGATGAGAAATAAGGTTAAAGCAATTTTGTAGGGTTTTGCGAAGGAGAGAATGCGCTTTGCAGTCCCTGGCTTTAATTTCTGATCTTTAACTGATTGATCTGCTGTAAGTGAACGAAAGGACATCCAAGCGGTATGCATCGACATGGATAAGCCTGAAAGAAAATTTAAACAGTAAATCCGATCGAGCGAAGTTGCTCTCGACCATCATCTGTAATTTTGTTTGGACCCCAAGGTGGAAGCCATACCCAGTTAATTTTTACATCTGATGTTAAATCGGCAAGAACCTGTCTTGTTTGATCTTCGATTACATCTTGCAAAGGACAAGCCGCTGAAGTTAAGGTCATATCCAAAATCGCGATGTTGTTATCATCAACTCGCATGTCATAAACCAGTCCAAGATCAACCACATTGATGCCTAATTCAGGATCAATAACATCCTTCATCGCCTCGGTTACATCATCAATTGACGCGCTCATGAGTTAATCCTATGCCATTAACTGAGAAGAGGCATCTTTATAAGCCATCCAACCCAACAGAGCGCATTTGATTCTGGCCGGAAACTTTGAAACTCCAGCGAATGCCACCGCATCATCTAGTAGCTCTTCATCGCCTTGCGATTTTCCCTTGCTCTGCATCAATTCAACAAACTCAGTAAGAATTTGACTAGCCTTTTCATATTTTTGATTAATTAACAAATCACTCATCATGGAAACACTGGCCATTGATATCGAGCAACCAACACCATCCCATGAGATTGCCTTAATAACACCTTCGGTAATAGATAGATTTAAAGTTACCTCATCGCCACAACTTGGATTATTGTGCTTAACTTGAATACCGAAACCATCCTGCAGGCCTTTGTGGTGCGGTTTGCGATAATGATCCAAAATTACCTCTTGATACAAGGAATCTAGCTCCATTAAATACTCACTTTGAAGTAACTCTGAACCTCTGACACTGCGTTGATCAATCGGTCTATGTCACTCTTGTTGTTGTAAAGATGAAAGGAAGCACGAGTCGTACCAACTAAATTTAATTTACGCATTAAAGGCCATGCGCAATGATGACCAGTGCGTACTGCAATTCCATATTGATCTAAGTACTGCCCCACATCATGTGGATGTACTCCATCGACAGTGAATGAAACAACTCCCCCGCGATCTTTCATATCGAGCGGGCCGATAACTTTAACTCCTTTAATTTGGGATAAACCAGTCAAAGTTTGCTTAGTCAATTCAATCTCATGCTCGTGCACATTGTTCATGCCTACCTTACTCAAATAATCAACGGCAGCAGAAAGACCTACAGCTTGCGCCATATTCGGAACACCAGCTTCAAATTTTTGTGGCAATTGGGCCCAAGTTGCTTCCGCCATAGTCACAGAATCAATCATTGATCCACCAAAAAGAAATGGTGACATCTCATTCAACAATGCTTCGTGCCCCCAAAGTACGCCAACCCCAGTTGGTCCCAACATTTTGTGGCCAGAGAAGGCAATGAAATCTACATCTAATTCTTTTACATCAACCTTAAAGTGTGGAACTGATTGGCATGCATCTAATACGAGAATTGCACCCACTGCTCTGGCGGCGACGGTAATCTGCTTTAAAGGAGTAATACTTCCAAAAACATTTGATTGATGTGTAATAGCTACAATTTTTGTCTTCGCATTTATAAGTTCTGAAATCTTACTTAGATCTAAACGGCCGTCAGGGGTAACTTCAAACCATCTTAACTTGGCTCCGGTTCGTTTAGCTAGCTGTTGCCATGGAATCAGATTTGCATGATGTTCCATCTCTGATACCAAAATCTCATCATCCTCTTTAAGGAAAAATTTTGAAGATGCTGTTGAATTACCAAAGGAGTAAGCGATTGCGTTTATGGACTCGGTGGCATTCTTGGTAAAGATTGTTTCCTCAAATTTTGCGCCGATAAAAGCCGCTACATTTGCTCTGGCTGCTTCATATTCGGCAGATGCTTCTTCGGCAAGTAAATGAGCACCTCTATGAACTGCCGCATTATGTTTTCGGTAAAAATCACTCTCCGCCGCAATCACCTGTTCTGGTTTTTGCGAAGTAGCTCCACTATCAAGGTATGTTAAAGGATTGCCGCCGCGAACGGTGCGCGCCAGGATTGGGAAATCCTTTTTATACTGTGATAGATCTACCATGTAAATTATGCAGTTGTATAAGCTGCGTAACCCTGTTCCTCTAGTTTATTCGCTAGCTCTGGGCCGCCTGCTTCAACAATCTTTCCATTTGCAAAAACATGCACGAAGTCAGGTTTGATGTACCGCAAAATTCTGGTGTAGTGAGTAATTAACATTACGCCAAGATCTGAATTTGATTTAACCCGATTAACTCCTTCAGAGACAATTCGAAGTGCATCTACATCCAGACCAGAGTCGGTCTCATCTAAAATTGCAATCTTTGGACGTAATAACTCCATCTGCAAAATCTCATGGCGCTTCTTTTCGCCACCAGAGAAACCTTCATTAACATTTCTCTCAGAAAAAGCAGTATCCATATTCAAGGCCGCCATGGCTTCCTTGACCTCTCCAACCCAGGTGCGAACCTTTGGTGCTTCGCCTCTAATTGCTGTCACTGCTGTACGCAAAAAATTAGATACAGAAACACCTGGAACTTCGACTGGGTACTGCATCGCAAGAAATAGTCCGGCCTTTGCTCTTTCATCAACTGACATTTCTAACAAATCCTTGCCATCTAAAGTTACTGATCCACCAGTAATTGTGTATTTAGGATGGCCAGCAATCGAGTAAGCAAGTGTTGATTTTCCAGATCCATTTGGGCCCATGATTGCATGTGTCTCACCTGACTTAACTGTTAGATCAACACCTCTTAAAATTTCTTTACTACCTGATTCAGTTTCGACACTGACCTGAAGGTTTTTTACGATTAATTCACTCATGATTGATCTCCCCTTACTCGGTTACGACTACTTGATTGCCATTACGTTTTACATTGAATTTCTGAAGTGCTTGTGTGGCAGGTGGCGTTAATGCCTCACCAGTTCTTAAATCAAACTCAGCGCCATGTAACCAGCATTCAATTTTAAAACCAGATACTTCTCCCTCTGATAATGAAGCTTCAGAGTGGCTACATGTATCGGCTACGGCGAAGACCTCTTCACCAACGCGGGCAACGCAGACAGAAACTCCATTAACTTCAACGTTGACTGGTTTGCCTTCAATTAATGAATCAAATGCGATCTCACTCATCACGCGCCCACCTTTGATAACTCATCATCAATACGATCCATAATTCGCTCTTGAATCTGTTCATTATTCAATTTGCTTATGATATCGGCGAAGAATCCACGTATCACTAATCTTCGAGCCAGTTCAGATGGGATACCCCGAGATTGCAAATAAAACAATTGCTCGTCATCAAATCGACCGGTTGTACTTGCGTGCCCAGCTCCTACGATTTCACCAGTTTCAATCTCTAAATTTGGAACAGAATCAGCTCGAGCGCCATCTGTTAGCAACAAGTTTCTATTTAGTTCATAAGTATCAGTGCCATCTGCGCCTTTATGAATAAATACATCGCCAATCCAAACTGTATGTGCATCCTTGCCAGACAAGGCACCTTTGTAGTTAACGCGGGACTTGGCATTTGCAATTCTGTGGTCAACATGAATGCGGTGCTCTAGATGTTGTCCTGCTGTAGCAAAGTACAAACCTAAAAGATTCGCATTTGACCCTTCACCAGTGAAATCAACAGTTGGATTTAATCGCACTACTGATCCGCCAACTGTGATTACATATGAATTAAATTCACCATCTTTTGCTATTAATGCATGATGTTGACCGAGATGAATGGCATCAGAGTTCCACTCTTGCAGGGTTATGAAATTGAGCTTTGCACCGGCAGAAACGATTATTTCAATCTCCTCACCTATCTGTGCGGCTCCGGAGTTTTCAATTATGACTGTAGAGACACTGTTAATCCCAGCTTCAATAACTAGTCGAGAAGTTTGTGGTTTGCCAGTGCAATTTCGACCCAGAATCACTGGTTCCATTAATTCTGCGTCTTTAGCAATTGTTAGAACTGAGGTTTTTGCAGCCTCAATGCGCACTCGCTTTGTTATCAAATCCTCACTTAAGTATCGAGGCGCTAGATCATCACTGTTGATCTCTTTAAAAACTGCCTGCGAAGTTTCTCCGCTTTTAACAACGAAGGTGATCTCACTCGTTGTTGCAGTTTCGGGGATCTGTAACCCTGCTAATCGTTTGAGAGGTGTAAACCGCCACGCCTCTTCACGACCTGAAGGTGCTAAATAATTAGTGGTCAGAGTGCTCATTAACCAACTGCACCTTCCATTTGCAATTCGATTAAACGGTTTAGCTCTAACGCATACTCCATTGGTAATTCTTTAGCGATTGGCTCAATGAAACCGCGAACAATCATCGCCATCGCTTCATCTTCAGTTAATCCGCGTGACATCAGATAGAACAACTGATCATCACTTACCTTTGAAACAGTTGCTTCATGGCCCATTGACACATCATCTTCACGAATATCTACATAAGGATAGGTATCAGAACGAGAGATAGTGTCAACCAAAAGCGCATCACACTTGACTGTGCTCTTTGAATGATGAGCTCCTTGTTCAACCTTCACTAAACCGCGATAAGAGGTGCGTCCGCCACCACGAGCAACAGATTTGGAAATGATTGTTGAAGATGTGTACGGAGCAGCATGAACCATCTTTGCACCAGAATCTTGGTGCTGGCCTTCGCCGGCAAATGCAATTGAAAGAGTTTCACCTTTTGAATGTGGACCCATCAATAAAACAGCTGGATACTTCATCGTAACCTTCGAGCCAATGTTGCCATCAATCCACTCCATCGTTGCACCTTCGGCACAAGTTGCTCTCTTTGTTACCAAGTTATAAACATTGTTCGACCAATTTTGAATGGTTGTATAACGAACACGAGCATTCTTCTTGACAATAATTTCAACCACAGCTGAGTGCAATGAATCAGATGAGTAAATCGGAGCAGTACATCCTTCAACATAATGAATATATGAATCCTCATCTGCAATGATCAGCGTACGTTCAAACTGACCCATATTCTCTGTGTTAATGCGGAAATACGCCTGTAATGGAATATCAACCTTTACACCCTTTGGCACATAAATAAATGAGCCGCCAGACCATACTGATGTATTTAATGCGGCAAACTTATTGTCGCCTACTGGAATAACTGTGCCGAAATACTCGCGGAACAACTCCTCGTGTTCGCGTAGGGCGGTATCGGTATCTAAAAACAGAACACCTTGTTTCTCAAGATCTTCACGAATTGAGTGATAAACAACCTCTGATTCATACTGTGCTGCAACACCTGAAACTAGGCGATTTTTCTCTGCCTCTGGGATACCCAAGCGATCATAAGTATTTTTTATATCATCAGGTAGCTCTTCCCAAGTTGTTGCTTGCTTCTCAGTAGATCTTACGAAGTACTTGATGGTGTCGAAGAAGATGCCAGACAAATCTGAACCCCAAGATGGCATAGGTTTTTTCTCAAAGAGCGCTAAACCCTTAAGCCGTAGATCTAACATCCATTGTGGTTCACTCTTCTTAGATGAGATATCTCGTACTACCTCTTCGTTAAGGCCACGTCTTGAATTAGAGCCTGCATCGGTTTTATCAGACCAGCCATACTCGTACTTTCCAATGCCTTCAAGCTCTGGATGGGTTATCTGGCTCATGCGTTAGCTCTCTCTCGTTTGTTGGTTTTAATTGCTGGTGGAATATAAGTTGTACAAACGCCATCGCCATGCGCGATTGTCGCAAGACGTTGAACGTGGGTTCCTAGAATTCTTGAAAAGGCAGCAGTTTCCTCTTCGCAAAGCTGTGGGAATTGGGATGCTACATGTGCAATTGGGCAATGGTGTTGGCAAATTTCCTCACCTTTGCCTTTCTTGCCTGTGGATGCTGCGAAACCTTCATCTGTTAATAATTTTGATAGAGATTTACTTTTCTCAGTGAGAGATTTATTTGAATTTTTAATCAAAACTGCTTTACGTTCAATCTCATTTGCTCGTACTTGTGCGAACTCTTTCACTAAGTGCGCGCCACTCTTTGAACTCATAAACTTCAGCGCTGAAACCGCTAAGTCATCGTATGAATGTTCAAATTGCTCTCGACCAAGATCACTCATGACAAATAATTTTGATGGTCGGCCCCGCCCCTTTGAAGAAAGTGTTGGGTATGGATCGCGGGCAATCAGAACTCCTTCAGCGATTAGCGAATCTAAATGACGGCGAATACCAGCTGCGGTAATCTTCAAGCGAGCAGAAAGATCTGCTGCCGTGGCAGGTCCATTTTCTAAAATCGCCCTGGCAACAAGATCCCGGGTGCGATCAGCCTCATTCTTTTTCACAACATAAGTGTTGCGTAAATCAACGATCAGCGCCACCCCAGCCTGCGAAAGTTGATGTGAGGTTGGCCAACTTCAACAGGTAAATCAGCCCCGCCTCGGGCCCCACCTAATAGGCTTAAAACATGATCCTTAGCCGAAAATCGATAAAGGGTCGAGTCTTCACTTTATTACTTATTTTGCAATCTGCCCTTGTAGTCACTGGCGGTGCTGTTCGTCTAACTGGCTCTGGACTTGGATGTCCTACTTGGCCTGAATGCACACCAGGCTCATACACCCCAGTACCTAATCAAGCTGAAGGTCAATTGCATGCTTGGATTGAATTTGGAAATCGTTTATTAACCTTCGCGCTGTTAATCGTTGCTCTTATTGCAGTATTTATAGCGGTCAAAGTTAGCAAGAATTTAACAAACCGCAGTGAGGTTAGATCACTAGCAATTGGTCAGCTACTAGGTATTTTCGGACAAGGAATTTTGGGCGGAATTACAGTTTTAACAGCTCTTCATCCAACAACGGTGGCTTTGCATTTGTTGGTTTCGATGTTGTTAATTTCCGGTGCCACATCTCTGAGGTTTGCAATGGTAGGTCTAACCACACAAGCTGTTGACTCAAATACATCGATTTTGTTGCGATCGCAAGTAATTGTCACAGCAATCATCCTGATCATTGGAACAATTGTTACTGGCAGCGGTCCACATGCTGGCGATGATGAAACGGTTCGATTTGGCTTTGATCCCCAGCTTGTTTCAGTGCTCCATGCTGAGTTCGTCATTATTCTGACAGTGATCACTTTGATCATATGGCTTTTCAACCGAAAAAATAAAGGTCAGATTTACAAGCGTAATAATATTTTATTGCTCGTAATCCTCTTTCAAGGAGGCATCGGTTACCTCCAATACTTTAATGGTTTGCCAGAACTTTTAGTTGGTTTTCATCTCTTGGGATCTACTCTTACTTGGATCGCGGTTTGGAGTTTATTTAAATCCGCGAATATTCAATTACTGAAGGGAGTTCGATCATGATGGAATCTAGAGGACCATGGAGCTCACTTGATGACGATGCGGTTCGTATAAGTAGGGCACTAGCAATGGATGCGGTACAGAAAGTTGGCAATGGCCATCCAGGAACTGCCATGTCTTTGGCGCCAGTTGCTTACACCTTATTCCAAAGGGTTTTAAAACATGATCCCGCAAATCCAAATTGGATTGCTCGAGATCGATTCATTCTCTCTTGCGGTCACTCATCCTTAACCCTGTATATCCAGTTGTACCTTGCAGGATATGGTGTTGAGTTATCAGATATACAAAATTTTCGAACATTCAATGCTGCAACACCGGGGCATCCAGAGTATGGCCACACAGTTGGCGTTGAAACAACAACTGGGCCATTAGGACAGGGCGTAGCAAATGCTGTTGGAATGGCGATGGCGGCCCGCTATGAAAAAGGACTTCTTGATCCAGAAAACAAAACAGATATTTTTGACCACAATATTTGGGTTATCTGCTCTGATGGAGATCTACAAGAAGGCGTGAGCGCTGAAGCTTCCTCACTCGCTGGGCTGCAACAACTAGGAAATTTGAAAGTTATTTATGATGATAATCGAATCTCTATTGAAGGCGATACTCATGTTGCATTCAATGAGAATGTATCTGATCGATACAGATCATATGGCTGGCATGTAATTGAAGTAAATTCCAAAGATTCCGGTGATGTTGATCGAGATGCTCTTGAACTTGCGATGGATCAAGCACTCGCAGAAGAAGTTAGACCAACCCTGATTCGATTGCATTCTGTAATTGCATGGCCTGCCCCAAATGCACAAGGCACTGCAGAATCTCATGGATCAGCTTTAGGAGTTGATGAAGTTGCAGCAACTAAGAAAATTTTGGGTTTGAATCCCGATGAACATTTTGCCGTTTCTGCGGACCTAATTGAACACACAAGAAAGATAAAAAATCGCGGTGGTAATACGTATCGCGCCTGGGATTTAAAGTTCAAGCAGTGGCAAATTGATAATCCAGCCAATAGCGAATTGCTAGAGAGAATTGCCAACAAAAAATTGCCAAAGGATTGGGCTAAAAATTTACCAACATTTACTTCGGAGAAAGATATTGCTACCCGAGCGGCATCTGGCAAAGTTATTCAAGAGATAGCAAAGATTCTTCCTGAATTTTGGGGTGGCTCTGCAGATCTAGCAGGTAGCAATAACACAACTATTGCTGGCGGTGGCTCTTTCTTGCCGAGCACAAGTTCGATGAAGGATGCAAATCCTTATGGCCGAATTATTCACTTTGGAATACGTGAACATGCAATGGGAGCGATTTTAAATGGCATTGCTTTACATGGAATGGCTAAACCATTCGCTGGCACATTTTTGGTTTTTAGTGACTACATGCGTGGCGCAGTTCGACTGTCAGCATTAATGAAATTACCAGTGACCTATGTGTGGAGTCATGATTCTATTGGTTTAGGCGAAGATGGACCCACGCATCAACCAGTTGAACATTTAGCTGCCCTTCGAGCAATCCCCGGCTTATCAATTGTACGACCTGCAGATGCAAACGAGGTTAGCATTGCTTGGCGAGAGATTATAAATAGATTCTCACCAGTTGGTTTAGCACTTTCTAGACAAAACTTGCCGGTAATCGATCGCAATAAATACAACTCCGCTGAAGGAGCTGCCAAAGGTGCTTATGTTTTGCTTGATACAGCCCCAGATTTTTCAGTAATTTTAATTGCAACTGGCTCTGAAGTATCTCTCGCACTTCAAGCTCAACAAGATTTGTTAAGTAACGAAGTGCATTCCAGAGTTGTTAGCGCCCCGTGTCTTGAATGGTTTGCCGAGCAATCTGCTGCTTATCAAGAATCAGTACTTCCACCATCAATCAAAGCAAGAGTTAGTATCGAGGCGGGAATAGTTATGCCTTGGTATCGGATTATTGGTGATGCTGGAGTTGCCGTCTCCTTAGAACACTTTGGTGCATCAGCTGATGCAAAACGATTGTTTAAGGAGTATGGCTTCACCGCAGAGAACATAGTTTCTTGTGCCATGGAATCAATCGCAAAAGCTAAATGAGCGATATAACCAATCAGATCCACGCCGCCGGCGTATCAATCTGGCTTGATGATTTATCACGGGAACGATTAGCAAACGGCTCACTTAAAAACTTGATTGATCAAGGCGTGATCCGAGGTGTAACCACAAATCCAAGCATCTTTAATAATGCAATAAGTAACTCTGATCTTTATGTTGACAGCATCAAGTCAATGAACAATGAATCAGTTGATGAAATTATTTCAACTTTAACTTGTGATGATGTATCAAAGGCATGTGATCTGTTTGCAAATCTGTACCAACAAAGCAACGGTCAAGATGGCAGGGTTTCAATTGAAGTAGATCCCAGATTTGCTCGTGATACAAAAGCTACCGTTGATCAAGGTAGTTCTCTGTGGGGCAAGATAAATAAACAAAATTTACTTATTAAGGTGCCCGCTACAAAAGAAGGGTTACCTGCAATAACAGCTCTGATTGGGATGGGAATCAGTGTCAATGTAACCCTGATTTTCTCTCTGCAACGTTATCGCGAAGTGCTTGCGGCTTACGCTGACGGACTAGAGATTGCTGACAGCAATAATGTAGATATAACAAAGGTATTTTCAGTTGCATCTTTTTTCATTAGCCGCATAGATACAGAAGTTGATAAATTACTTCCCAGCGAATCCGAACTTCGTGGTACCTGTGCAATTGCAAATGCAATATTGGCTTATCAATACTTTACTGAGTTTACAAACTCCTCTCGTTGGAAATCTCTGCAAGAAAAAGGTGCTAACTTGCAACGGCCATTGTGGGCCTCAACGGGAGTTAAAGATCCAGCATATGATCCCACCCGTTATGTGATGCAATTAATTGCACCTGAATGTGTGAATACGATGCCGGAAGCTACCTTGAATCAGGTGCTGCAAAATGCAGTATTTGCAGGCAACACAATATCTTCAAATTTTCAGCATGCCAATAGCATCATGGCAAAGATTGCTCTTGCCGGACTTGATCTTGATCGCATTACCTTGTTTTTAGAGGTGGATGGCGTAAGCAAATTTGAGTCAGCCTGGTTTGAATTAATTGATTCAGTACGAGTAATTGCGGGAAAATAGATGAAAGTAAGTGGACATTTTCTAAATCAGATTGACCCAAATATTATTGCAGAGTTGAATGAAGTAGTTGGTAAGTTATCCAAGAAAGATCCAACACTATGGGGAGAAGCAGCAGCAGCTGACGCTGCCATCAGATTGAATTGGGTCGATCTGCCTACAAGCTCTCGAGAGTTACTGCCCCAGTTGGATGCGCTATCAGCCTGGGCACGCACACAATCGTTAACTCAAGTAATTTTATGCGGAATGGGTGGATCTTCATTAGCACCAGAGGTAGTAGCAAATACTTACAAAAGAAACTTAACAATTTTAGATTCAACTGATCCAAAGCAGATCATCAATGCAACTCCTAAAGATCTTGGTTCTGCTCTGGTTATTATTGCCTCAAAATCAGGATCAACCATTGAAACCACCTCTCAAATGGCTTACTTTGAAGAGAAATTTATTTCTGCAAAATTAGACCCAGCTAATCATTTTGTTATTGTCACAGACCCAAACTCTGCTTTAGAAAACCAAGCGCGATCTAAGGGCTACAAGGTAATCAACGCTGATCCAAATGTTGGTGGACGTTTCAGTGCACTAAGCGCATATGGCTTGGTGCCAGCTGCTTTAGTTGGTTTTGATGTAACTCAATTACTAGATGATGCCATTAATGCAACGAAGAACTTAGTTGGGAAAGATTGCGTTGCTGCCATTATTGCTGCGGCAATTTACCAATCCCCCTCTCAATTCATAACATTTATTAACAGTGGTTCAGCCTTACCTGGCTTGGAAGATTGGATCGAACAATTAATTGCCGAATCCACCGGCAAAGATGGTAAAGGTAAGTTGCCGATCATCAATAAAACTGATGCGCAATTGAAGTTTGGTATGAGCATTGGTTTTGCATCAGGTGATTATGATTTATTTGTTGAAGCAGAGTTAGGTGCCCACTTTATTTTATGGGAATGGGTCACAGCCCTTCTTTCGTATCTGCTTAAGGTAGATCCATTTAACCAACCCAATGTTACAGAGGCTAAAGAGCAAACTAATCATGTGATAAATAAGGGAAATTTTGAATACCCACAAGAGCTTAAAACCTTTGAGGATGAAAATTTTGAGATCTATTCAAATAAAGGTGTGACTTCTCTCGATGATTTCTTACAGCTTAAAAATGAGTATTTCGCAGTAATGGCTTACCTAACACGAGGTGATGATGATTTGATTGCCGAATTAAGTGAACTTATTTCCGCCAAGACTGGAGTTGCTTCAACATTTGGCTGGGCACCACGTTTTTTACATTCAACTGGTCAATTTCACAAGGGTGGGTCACCCAATGGAGCTTTCATACAGATAACCTCACAAGATCAGATCGATCTTGCTATCCCTGGTAAAACATTCACATTTAAAGAGTTGATTACTGCTCAAGCCATAGGTGATGCGGTTGCGCTTAGGAACCGGAACTATCCATTTTTACAAATCCATCTCAAAGATAAAAAGATGGGTATTCTTAAATTGATCGAAGGCCTAAAGTAAATTAATTAATCTTCACCTTGCATTTTTTTTATGGCGTTATCAAGGATCTTAGTTGCCTCAGCCTCTGTACGTCTTTCCTTCACATAAGCTAAGTGAGTTTTATATGGCTCATTTTTTACCGGCAGCGGTGGCTTGTTCTTATCTCTGCCCGCTGGAAACCCACATCTAGGACAATCCCATTCTGCTGGAATTTCAACCGTGCCATCTTCGGCAAAAGAGGGTTTGGTTTCATGGCCATTTGCACACCAATATGAGATGCGAAAACGTGCAATCGCTTCTCCGCGTTCTGCTTCACCCATTGGGCCAGCACCAACACGAGATCCTCTAATTGCACTTCCACCAGCCATTTTTACTCCTCTAACTTCTTTATGGGTTTGGAATTACTTCAATAATCATTACTTCAATATCAAACTTAGTGCAATCACAGTTGCTAGCCATAGGCCACCAACCACGATCGTTATACGATCCAGATTTTTCTCTACTACTGATGAACCGCCATATGTTGACGATACGCCACCGCCGAATAGGTCAGACAGGCCTGAACCTTTTCCCTTGTGCAGAAGAACTAAAACAATCATCAGCACGCTAGTTAGAATCAGCAGAATTGATAGACCTAATTCCATTTACTCACCTTCACAATGTTTTTGGATTTAATTGAATACTTAGGTTGATAAGGGTACTAGATCTCAACGCCGATAACCCAATTAATGCTCGATTTAGCTGATCTTTGGCACGCTTTGCACGCGATGGAACTTGCAAATTCGAGCGAACTCCTCGGGGTCAAGAGAGGCGCCACCAACTAAAGCGCCATCTATATCAACCTCTCGCATTATCTCCAGGATGTTGATTGATTTAACAGATCCACCGTAAAGTATTCGACAATTATCTGCTATTTCATCACTACCTATTTTCCGAAGCTCAGCCCTTATTGCTCCACAAACTTCTTGGGCATCCTCAGGTGTTGCAGTTTTTCCAGTTCCAATTGCCCACACTGGTTCATATGCGATTGTAATTTTCTTTAAATCTGGTTTATGAAAACCCTTCAACGCGCCACGTAATTGATTTAAAACATGATTAATATGCTTACCGGCTTCGCGAACAGATAACTCCTCGCCTATGCAAAGAATTGGTTTTAATTCATTTGCTAACGCCGCTTTAATCTTGCTATTAACTGATGCATCATCTTCGTTATGATTTGCTCGTCGCTCGCTATGGCCGATCACGACGTAGGTGCAACCAATTTTCGCAAGCATTGATCCAGATATCTCACCTGTATAAGCTCCTGAAGAGGCAGCAGATAGATCCTGGGCGCCGTAGGTTAGTCTTAATCGATCACCATCAACTAATGTCTGAACAGAACGCAAGTCTGTAAATGGCGGAAGCACAACAACTTCTACCGCATCATGGTCACGATCTTCTAAGGAGTACGCTAATTTTTGGGTTACTGCAATCGCTTCAAGATGATTTAGGTTCATCTTCCAATTACCCACCATTAATGGCTTACGCATCTCTCCCCTGACTTAAAGCAATAAGGCCTGGTAGCTCTTTACCCTCTAAATATTCGAGTGAGGCGCCACCACCGGTTGAAATATAGCCAAAAGAGTTATCGTTAAAGCCCAATTGACGAACCGCAGCGGCCGAGTCGCCACCACCTACAACAGACAAACCTGAAACTTCAGTTAGAGCCTGTGCCACAACCCTGGTTCCATTTGAAAAGTTTGAGAACTCAAAAACACCCATTGGGCCATTCCAGAAAACCGTTTTGCATTTAACTATTTCACTTGCAAAATTCCGAGCACTCACTTCACCGATATCTAATCCCATTTGATCTGGCTTGATCGCGTCAACTGACACAAGTGTTGCAATTGCCTTATCGGAGAACTCATTTCCTACTGCTATGTCAGTTGGCAGAAGAATTTTCACACCTAATGATTGAGCGCGTTCTAGTAACTCTCTGACAACTGGGAATAAATCTGGTTCAACTAATGACTTTCCGATCTCCTTGCCTTGGGCTGCTAAGAATGTAAAAACCATACCGCCACCGATCGCAAGAAGATCAACTTTATTAAGCAGATTTGAAATTACTGCGATTTTGTCCGACACCTTTGCGCCACCAAGCACCACACCGTATGGCCGTTGCGGCTGATTTGTTAATCTTTCTAGAACCTTAATTTCAGCTGAAACCAAATCTCCAGCCGCATTTGGTAATAATTTTGCAAGTTCGAACACCGAAGCATGTTTTCGATGGACAGCGCCAAACCCATCCCCAATATAAAAATCTCCATAGGAAGAAAGTTCTTCTGCCAATCCTTGGCGTAGATTTTCATCCTTACTAGTTTCCGCTTCTTCAAATCTAATATTTTCAAGCAGCAGAATCTGTCCAGGCTTTAAAGCTCTTGCTCTTATCCCTTGTCGACGTATTTCATCGCAAAATTCAATTGGAGTTTTTAATAACTCAGACAATCTCTTGGCAACTGGGGAAAGTGATAAATCAGAAGAGCGCATTCCCTTGGGTCTACCCAAGTGAGCGATGATCACAATTGAACAATCAGCAGCCAGCAATTTCTTTATTGTCGGAAGTGAGGCCTTTATTCGACCATCATCTAAAATTTCACCATTTTTGATCGGAACATTTAAATCACATCTGAGGATTACTTGAGATGAGTTTAAATTTAAATCATTTAGATCTTTTACATTCATTAAGATTTAAAGTGATTTTCCAATATATTGAATGAGATCTACTAATCGGTTCGAGTAACCCCACTCATTGTCATACCAACCAACAACCTTGACTTGAGTACCAATCACCTTAGTTAAACCTGAATCAAAGATACAAGAGGCTGGATCAGTAACAATATCTGCTGAAACTATTGGATCAGAGGTATATGTTAAATAGCCTTTTAAGGAACCTTCGCTGGCTTTTTTCATCGCCGCGTTGATTTGATCAACAGTTGCCTCTTTCGCTAACTCAACTGTTAGATCTGTTGCCGAGCCAGTAGGAACCGGTACTCGCATTGCAAAACCATCTAACTTACCTTTTAGCTCTGGAATCACTAGTGAGATTGCTTTGGCGGCGCCAGTTGAAGTTGGAATTATTGATAACGCAGCTGCGCGTGATCGGCGTAAATCCTTATGTGGGAAATCTAAAATCACCTGATCATTTGTGTATGCATGAATGGTAGTCATCAAACCACGAACTATTCCAAACTCATCATTTAAAACCTTAGCCATCGGTGCTAGGCAGTTAGTAGTACAAGAGGCATTTGAAATAATGTGGTGTTTGGCAGGGTCATAGTTTTCATGGTTTACGCCCAACACAATAGTTATGTCCTCATCACTACCCGGAGCAGAAATAATTACTTTCTTAGCACCAGCATCTATGTGTTTTTGTGCAACGGCAGCCTTTGTGAATATGCCGGTGGATTCAACAACTACATCTACTCCCATTTTTGCCCATGGGATGTTTGCCGGATCACGTTCGGCGCTAACCAAAATCTTTTTTCCATCAACTGTAATTGATGAATCATCGAAGGAGACGGGCTTGCCTAATCTGCCAAGAATTGAGTCATACTTTAAAAGATGTGCAAGGGTGGCGTTGTCTGTTAGATCATTTATGCCAACAATTTCAAACTTGGCACCAGATGCTAAGGATGCGCGAAGAAAATTGCGTCCAATTCGACCAAATCCATTAATTCCAACTTTAAGCATTTCAAACCCCATTAACTCTTCGAAAAATGATGAATTTCAAATCACAACCTTGTGAAGAGGTAATCTTATCAGGCGTCCTGCATTAAATTAATTTAAAAGATCAGGGCTTACGCTTGCCTCTGTATCTGGAATCCCTAGATCACGTGCACGTTTATCAGCCATCGCCAATAATCTTCGGATCCGCCCAGCAATTGCATCTTTGGTCATGGGCGGTGAGGCTAGTGAACCCAGCTCTTCCAAACTGGCTTGCCCGTGATTAACTCTTAACTCTCCTGCCTCTTTTAAATGGATCGGAATTGCAGGACCGAGAATTTCCATTGCTCTTTGCACACGAGCCGATGCTGCTACCGCTGCTCTTGCTGATCGGCGCAGATTTGCGTCATCAAAGTTTGCTAATCGATTAGCAGTAGCGCGCACTTCCCGACGCATTCTGCGCTCTTCCCAAGCTAGAACAGTTTCATGAGCGCCTAAACGAGTAAGCAGCGCACCGATAGCATCTCCATCACGAATAACAACTCGATCAACATTTCTAACTTCCCGAGCTTTCGCAGTTATTCCTAAACGTCGAGCAGCTCCTACTAATGCAAGTGCGGCCTCTGGACCAGGGCAAGTAATTTCAAGTGCTGACGATCTACCCGGTTCAGTTAGTGAACCATGCGCAAGAAATGCTCCCCGCCAAGCCGCCTCTGAATCACAAATTGCAGCGGAAACAACTTGAGGTGGCAACCCTCTAATTGGTCGATTATTTGAATCAACTAACCCTGTTTGTCTCGCTAAAGCATCACCATCTGCAAGAACTCGCACAATGTATCTGCTTCCCTTGCGAATACCACTTGCAGATACAACTGATAGCTCACTTTCGTGACCAAATACCTCTGCAATATCTTTACGTAACCTTCGGGCAACTTGAGCAGTATCTAATTCAACCTCAATATTGATTTTTCCAGCAGAGATATGCAATCCACCAGCAAAACGAAGCAGTGCAGAAACTTCGGCTTTGCGGCAACAAGGCTTAGTTACAGAAAGTCTGCTCAACTCATCTTTTACTGCTTCAGTCATTGCCATGAGATTATCTAAGCAGATTCTCTTGCAAAATGTGGCGTAAAGCTAAAGATAATTTCTTTGAATCATGGTGGAATGTTTGATCATTTTCTGCTAAGTCAAAAGCTACTACCTGACCACCACAGGAATTGACCAATTTTTCAAATCCTGAATTGTTAGTATTAATACTGAGATCAACTAAAGCGTAATCAAATTTCAAATTTGGTAGATGTTTTAAGACAAACTGTAAATGATCAGTTAATGATAGATCTGCGTACTCTTCTGAGGTTGTTGGATCTGGCAGATTGAAGATTAAAATCTTCTTCGCCTTTGCTGAAGTTATGGCATCTGCTTGTTCCTTTAATAAAAAATGCGGCATCACACTTGAAAGCCAGGAGCCAGGACCAACGGTTATCCAATCCGCCTGATTTAACGCCGAAATAGCTTCTGGCGTTGCTTTTGGTTTTTGCGGAATTATTCGTAACTCAGATACCTCACCCCTAGCTGCGGCAACCTCAATTTGTCCCTGCACTGTTTTCATTTCACCATTGATATTAAATGTGGCTTCGATATCCAATGGCTCAAGTGCCATCGGCAAAACTTTTCCTACCACTTGCAGCAAATCCCCTACTCGAGCCAAACCTTTAACTGGATCGCCATCTCTATCCCATAAAGCAGTGAGCAGTAAATTACCAATTGCATGATTATCCATTGGCCCATCACTGGTAAATCGGTACTGCATAATTTGCGCCCAGCTTCTACCCCAATCATCATCACTGCATAAGGCTGCAAGTGCCATTCGCAAATCCCCTGGTGGTAGTGAATTGAATTCGGTGCGCAATCTGCCAGAGGACCCACCATTATCGGCAACGGTAACAATGGCTGTTACCTCCTTTGTTAAATCTCGCATCGCTGAAAGTGTTGCTGCTAAGCCATGGCCGCCGCCAAGACAAACTACCTTTTGATTTGTTAGTGGCAAAGTTAAATCTCTCTACCTAGATCGCGATGCAAAGCCTTACTTTGAATGCGCTTGCCTGGCAATGATTTGCTATTTGAAAGTCGTTGATTCAATTCCTGGGTGATTGCAACCGATCGATGCTTTCCGCCAGTACATCCGATTGCCAAGGTTAAATACTTTCTACCTTCTTCAATAAAACCAGTTGCCATGGTTTCAAACAAAGACTGATAGCGAGTTAGAAACTCCTGTACATTAACTGAATTCAGTACCGCATCACTAACCGGTTTATCCAGACCAGACATTGGCCTTAGCTCAAGATTCCAGTGGGGATTGGCTATAAAGCGGCAATCAACAACTAGGTCGGCATCCACTGGTATTCCGTATTTGTAACCAAAGGAGAGAATATTTACCTGTAAGTCAACGGAGTTATCTTCATGAAAATAATCAGCTATTTTCTTTTCAAGCTGATGAATGTTTAAGGATGAGGAATCAATAACTAAATCTGCGCTCTCACGTATTTCACGCAAACGCAAACGCTCTTTGCTGATGCCATCTAATATTCGATCAGTTGCTTGTAATGGATGAGGCCTTCTGGTTGACTCAAATCGTCGAACCAAGGCTTCATCACTTGCATCAACAAATAAAATTTTGCGACCGACTCCTTGCTCACCAATATCAGCCAGAGATCGGGTTAGGTCATCAAAAAATGCCCGGCCTCGTACATCAATAACAACTGCAATCTGCTTAACTGATCCTTCGACTAGATCGATCAAATTTGCGAGCAACGCCGGCGGAAGATTATCAACCACATACCAACCTAGATCTTCGAGTGAATGCGCAACCGTTGAACGTCCGGCACCGCTCATACCCGTGATAATTAAAAGTTCAGTATCACTCTTCATGACAACATCATGCTAGGTGTGTCAAGCATCTAAAATCTCACCTGTTTGCATATCAACACCTTGTGCGGAAAATGAGGCATCAAGGCTTTGAATTATGCTCTGCGCCATTTTTTCACCAATCCCAGGCACCGCCGCCAACTCGGAAACCGTGGCTTTTCTTAATGCTGTAACTGAACCAAAACTTTCCAAAAGGGATTTACTGCGGCTTTGTCCAAGTCCTGGCACTTCATCAAGTAGTGACTCCAACATCATCTTTGAACGTTTACTTCTGTGGAAGGTGATTGCGAATCTATGTGCTTCATCTCGAATTCTTTGGAAAAGATAAAGCGCTTCACTGTGGCGGGGAAATATGATTGGTTCGGAAGTGTTTGGTAGATAAACCTCCTCCAAACGTTTTGCTAAACCAACTAACGCCACATCTTTAATTCCCAACTCTTCAAAGGCTCTGGCCGCCGCATTAACTTGGCCTTTTCCGCCGTCAACGATTACGAGCTGAGGTGGATAGGCAAATCTTGGTTTTGGTGCACCATCAATATCGGCTTGTACCTGATCAATATCTTTCTCGGCTAAATATCTTTTGAATCTTCGAGTAATCACATGATGGATAGCTCTTGTGTCATCAAAATCTTCATCATCATTGATAGAAAACCTTCGGTAATCACTTTTCTTTGCTTGACCATCCTCAAAAACCACCATGGATGCAACCATATTTGTTCCCTGAATATTGGAGATATCAAAACATTCGATGCGAAGCGGTAACTCCGCCAACTCTAAATACTCACTAATTTGAGTCAGTGCATTGCCGCTTACGGAAGCATCATTGGCGCGTTTACTCAAATACTGAATTAATGCTTGATGTGCATTTCGTTTAACCATCTGCACAATTTCTACCTTCTCACCACGCTGCGGCGCAAGAATGCTTACTGGCTTGCCTCTCTTCTGAGTTAACCATTCGTTTAACTCATCGATGTCAGGGGGTAGTTGATCAACCAATATCTCTGATGGTGGGGTTGTTTCATCGTATATCTTGCCGAGCATTGCAGAGATTATTGATTGATCCTCAAGAATATTTGCTCGATCAATAATCCAGGAACGTGAACCGGTAATTCGACCAGATTGAATTATGAATTGAGAGAGTGATGCGTGGGTAATGTCCTCATGAATCGCAAGTACATCAGCATCTATTTTCTCATTCAAGAAACGATCAGTAGATTCAAAAGCTTTGTTGATCGCTCCTAATTGATCACGTAACCTAGCTGCTTTTTCAAACTCCTCATTTTCAGAGGCGGTTAACATCTCAGATTCAACCCGAATTGCTATCTCCTCAGGTGATTTCTCTAGAAAGGTCACCAAATTGTTAGCCATTTTTTTGTGTTCGGATTCGCTAATCCAATCAACACATGGAGCAGCACATTTTCCAATATCCCCCATTAAACACTGTCGCTTGTTTCGCTTTGCAGTTATGAAGTTGGCTTCTGTACAAGTTCTTATAGGATAGATCTTCATTAATGTTTCATAAGTACTCCTAAGCGCCCAAGCATGCGAATAGGGACCAAAATATCTGACTCCTTTGACCTTCTTTGCCCGTGAGATAAACAAACGCGGAAACTGAGCTGCTAAATCAATGGCTAGAAAAGGGTATGACTTATCATCTTTAAATTGCACATTGAAATCTGGGTTGTACTGTTTTATCCAAGTGAACTCAAGTTGTAATGCTTCAACCTCAGTCTTTACCAATGTCCAATCCACACGTGCAGCGGTATGAACCATTCTGCGAGTTTTTATCTGTAAATTATTGCCAAAGTATGAGTTTAAGCGATTCTTTATATTTTTAGCTTTACCTACATAAATTACCTTGTCATTTATATCAAAGAATCGATATACACCTGGATCACTTGGTAAATTACTTGGGCGATAACTTTGTGGGTCTGCCATATTTGCTATCTCGCTAAAGCTTGCGCTAGATACTTTCCGGTGTAGCTCTTTGCATTCTTGGCAACCTCTTCTGGTCGACCTTGCGCAACAATTAATCCACCACCAGAACCACCCTCTGGTCCAAGGTCGATGATCCAATCAGCTGACTTAATTACATCAAGATTGTGTTCAATCACAATTACGGTATTTCCAGTATCAACCAAACGATTTAATACCAGCAATAACTTTCGAACATCCTCGAAATGTAATCCCGTTGTTGGTTCATCTAATACATAAATTGTACGCCCAGTTGATCTGCGTTGCAGTTCGGTAGAAAGTTTTACCCGCTGCGCTTCACCTCCAGATAAAGTTGGTGCGGATTGACCGAGGCGAACATATCCAAGCCCTACATCACAAAGAGTCTTTAAGAATCGAGCAATAGCAGGAACAGATTCAAAGAATTTATTTGCTTCCTCAATTGGCATATCTAGAACCTGGGCAATTGTTTTTCCCTTGTAATGAACTTCAAGGGTTTCACGGTTGTATCTTGCACCGTGACAAACTTCGCACGGGACATATACATCCGGCAGGAAGTTCATTTCGATTGTGATCGTGCCATCTCCGGAGCAGTTCTCGCACCGTCCACCTTTAACGTTAAATGAGAATCTTCCCTGCTGATATCCACGAACCTTTGCTTCACTTGTTTCAGCAAATAAAGCACGAACCTTGTCAAATAAACCAGTGTATGTAGCAGGGTTAGATCTTGGTGTTCTACCAATCGGTGATTGATCAACATGAACAACTTTATCTAGCTGATCCAAACCAGTGATTGTACGATGACGTCCCGGCACAATACGGGCACCATTTAATTTGTTCGCCATAACAGAATACAAAATGTCATTAACTAAAGTTGATTTTCCAGAACCTGATACACCGGTAACTGCTACAAAGGCAGCTAATGGGAAGGAAACATCTATATTTTGTAGATTATTCTCCTTTGCAGCCTTCACAGTAACAACCTTTTTTTCATCGATTGTTCGACGCTTTTTTGGAATCTCAATCGTTGTGCGTCCGGCTAAATAAGCACCAGTGATTGAATCCTTTGCTTTAATCAACTCTTCGTAAGAGCCAGATGAAACAACATGTCCGCCATGCTCGCCGGCTCCAGGTCCAATATCTACAATCCAGTCAGCAGTTCGAATTGTGTCTTCATCATGTTCGACAACAATTAATGTGTTTCCCAAATCGCGCAATCTTGTTAAAGTTTCAATTAACTTGCGGTTATCACGTTGATGCAAGCCAATGCTTGGTTCATCTAAAACATATAAAACACCAGTTAGGCCAGATCCAATTTGAGTTGCCAATCTGATCCGCTGAGCTTCTCCACCTGACAAAGTTGCAGCAGGCCTTGCCAAAGATAAGTAATCCAATCCGACATCGAGCAGGAAGCCAAGACGAGCATGTACCTCTTTTAAAACACGTTCTGCAATCTGTTTTTCTCTGGCATTAAGTGAGATGCCTTTTAAAAATTTGGCACACTCTGCAATTGATAGTTCACAAATTTGAGCAATATTTTTATCAGCAATAGTTACTGCTAGAACCTCTGGTTTAAGTCTTGCGCCATTACATGCTGGGCAAGGGGTTTCGCGCATGAAAGCTTCATATTTGTCTCGGCTGAAATCACTGTCTGTTTCGCCATGGCGACGGTGAATAAAAGGTACTACTCCTTCAAAACCAGTTGAGTAATTACGAACCCGGCCATATCTATTTTTATACTTAACATGAACTTCATAGTCATATCCATCAATAATCGCACTTCTGGCCTTTTCAGATAATTTCTTCCAAGGAGTATCTAGTGAAAACTTAACATCTGTTGCTAGTCCTTCTAGTAATCGTAAGAAGTACTCAGATGAATGCCCACCTGACCAAGGAGCGATTGCGCCTTCATAAATAGATATTGAATCATCTGGGATTATTAATTCTTCATCAACTTCAAGTTTGGTTCCTATGCCACCGCACTCAGCGCACGCACCAAAAGGTGAGTTAAAGGAGAAGGATCTTGGTTCTAACTCTTCAAATGAAAGTTCACAATCACCGCACGCCATATGCTCGCTATAGCTGCGCTCTTTATCTGGTGAACCTTCTTTTAAATCTACAAAATCTAGTACCACTAAACCGCTGGCTAAACGCAATGCAGTTTCAATTGAGTCGGTGATGCGTGATTTACTCTCAGGCTTGACTGCCAATCGATCAACAACAACTTCGATTGTGTGCTTTTCCTGTTTCTTTAACTTTGGAACTTCAGCAATTGCATAAACTGTGCCATCAACTCTGACACGGGCATAACCTTGCGTTGTAAAATCTTTAAAGAGATCAACAAACTCACCCTTGCGTGCACGAATTACCGGGGCCAATACCTGAAATTTGCTGCCAGCCGGCATCTGTAAAATCTGATCAACAATATTTTGAGGAGTTTGTTTGGCTATCTCTTTTCCACACTTCGGGCAATGCGGTTTACCCGCTCGAGCAAAAAGCAAACGAAGATAATCATAAACTTCAGTAATCGTGCCAACTGTTGAACGAGGGTTTCTATTTGTAGATTTCTGATCAATTGAAACCGCCGGAGATAATCCTTCAATAAAATCAACATCTGGTTTATCCATCTGCCCTAAAAACTGTCGTGCGTAAGCAGATAAGGACTCCACATATCTGCGTTGTCCCTCAGCGAAAACGGTATCGAATGCTAATGAAGATTTACCTGAGCCTGATAAGCCGGTAAAGACAATCAGTGAATTTCGTGGCAAATCTAATGAAACGTTTTTTAAATTATGTTCACGGGCACCGCGAATTATTAATCGATCATTCATTAATTACCCGCCTCCTCCATGCCCCTCAACTCTTTTTTCAACTCCCTGATTTCATCACGTAAACGAGCTGCTACCTCAAAACCCAATTCAGCAGCCGCAGCACGCATCTGATCAGTAAGGGATTGTATGAGAGCGATCAGCTCCTGTCTTGGCAGTGAAGCAGTATCTGAACGGGACAAACCAGAACTGATTGCCGATCTTTTCTTGTCCCCCGTCAATTCTGCTGTGTCATCTACCTCTTTTGCGATCAAATCTGTGATGTCAGCAATTTTTTTGCGTAATGGGGTTGGGTCAATTCCATGTTCTAGATTGTACGCCACCTGTTTGGCGCGACGTCGATTTGTTTCATCAATTGCTTGTGACATTGAGTTTGTAATTCGATCGGCATACATATGAACTTCACCAGATACGTTTCGAGCTGCTCGACCAATAGTTTGAATCAATGAGGTGGTGGAACGAAGAAAACCTTCTTTATCTGCATCAAGTATTGCTACTAGTGAAACTTCAGGTAGATCTAATCCTTCGCGCAAAAGGTTGATACCTATCAATACATCATATTCACCGGTGCGAAGTTCGCGTAAAAGTTCAACTCTGCGCAAGGTATCTACTTCAGAGTGCAAATACCGAACCTTTACACCTAGGCCCAGCATGTAATCGGTTAACTCCTCTGACATTTTCTTCGTTAATGTTGTTACCAGAACACGTTCATTCTTTTCAGCCCTTATGCGAATCTCACCAATCAGATCATCAATCTGGCCCTTTATTGGTTTTACAACTATTTTTGGATCCACCAAACCTGTTGGTCGAATCACTTGCTCAACAACATCAGTTCCTACTTTTGCTAACTCATACTTTCCAGGAGTGGCTGAAAGATAAAGAATCTGACCAGTTCGCTCTAGAAACTCATTAAACCTTAAAGGTCGATTGTCCATGGCGCTAGGTAGTCGAAACCCGTGTTCAACTAGCGTTCGTTTTCTGGCTGCATCGCCTTCAAACATCGCACCAATTTGCGGCACAGTTACGTGAGACTCATCAATCACAAGTAAAAAATCCTCTGGAAAGTAATCCAGTAAACAGTTTGGAGCTGAACCGGCAGATCGACCATCTAGTTGTCTAGAGTAATTTTCAATTCCAGAACAGAAGCCAAGTTGCTGCATCATCTCTAGATCAAAAGTTGTACGCATCCGAATTCGTTGCGCTTCTAGTAACTTGCCCGCAGCTTCAAACTCCTTAACTCTGGCCTCCATCTCGGCCTCGATCTCAACCATTGCTCGTTTCATAGTTTCTGGTCCGGCTGCGTAATGTGTGGCTGGAAAGATATACATCTCTGTTTCATCCCGAACAATTTCACCAGTTAAGGGATGAAGTGTCATGATCTTTTCAATCTCATCACCAAACATCTCAATACGAATTGCTAACTCTTCATACATCGGAATAATTTCAATCGTATCTCCGCGCACTCTAAAGGTGCCACGTTCAAAAGCCATGTCATTTCGCTTGTATTGAATATCTACAAATTTTCTTAGTAATTGGTTTCGATCAATCGAATCACCAATTTTGAGCCGAACCATGCGATCTATGTATTCTTGAGGCGTTCCTAAACCGTAGATACAAGACACCGTAGCCACGACAACTACATCTCGTCTTGTTAATAATGAGTTAGTCGCTGAATGGCGAAGCCGCTCTACCTCATCATTTACCGATGAATCTTTCTCAATGAAGGTATCAGTTTGTGGAACGTAGGCTTCAGGTTGATAGTAATCGTAATAAGAAACAAAGTATTCAACAGAATTATTTGGTAGCAGTTCGCGAAACTCATTTGCAAGCTGGGCGGCCAAAGTTTTATTTGGAGCGATTACCAAAGTTGGTCGTTGCACCTGCTCGATCAACCAAGCAGTAGTTGCCGATTTTCCGGTTCCAGTTGCTCCCAGTAAAACTATGTCTTTCTCGCCTAATGCAAGGCGGTTAGTAAGTTGGGCAATGGCTGCAGGTTGATCACCAGATGGAATGTAATCACTTATGACCTGAAATGGTTCAACCTTTCGCTGTAAATCTGAGATCGGCCGCATCACTTGGCCTTATTTGCACTCACAAGTAATTGCCAAACCCTTTCAACTTCTTGAGTTAACGCCGCAAGGTCCCCTGAATTCTCAATTATATGATCTGCGATGCTTTCCCGTTGAATATCGGATGCTTGAGCATTTAATCTGGATTGGATCTGACTTTGCGATAAGCCACGAGCTAGTAATCTTTCTATTCTTACTGAGTCTGATACAGAGACGGTTATTACGGAATCAAAGTTATACTCATGCTTTGACTCGACAAGTAATGGAATTTGATTAATAATGATTGAATCCTTTTGTGATTCATCAACTATTTTGGCAAAAGCTTGGCGAATCAACGGATGTGTAATTGCTTCTAATTTATGCAATTTATCCTGGTCTCCGAAAACTAATTCACCTAATGCGCTTCGATTGATATCGCCATTTTTCAAAATACCATCACCGAATTGAGCAACAACTAGATTGAAACCTTCACTACCGCGCTCAACAACTTCTCGGGCGATCTGATCTGAATCCACCACAACTGCGCCGAGACCGGCGAAGATCGAGCCCACAGTTGTTTTGCCTGATCCTATTCCACCAGTAAGTGCGACTATTAGCATGGCTTAACTCTATCTTTTTTGTTTGCGATTAATTAGTTGGAAATAAAAATTGCCCCGGTCTCCCGAGGCAATTTCAATCAAAGTATCTTTACTCTGCTGCCGGTGCAGGGGCTGCAGCATCTGCGGCTTTCGCCTCTGATTTTTGTTTCTTGTGTGCAATGAATTTTGCTTGGGCTTCAGCGTATTGACGCTCCCACTCTTCGCGTTGAGATTCATAACCAGATTGCCACTCCTGAGTATCTGGATCGAATCCTTCAGGATAAATAAAGTTTCCATTTGCATCATAACGTGCAGGCATTCCGTATTGAGTTGGATCAAAGGCTTCAATCTCAACCTCTTCACCCTCATTGGCTTGCTTTAATGAAAGAGAAATGCGACGGCGTTCTAGATCGATGTCAATTATTTTCACAAATAATTTATCGCCAACTTGAACAACCTGCTCTGGAATTTCAACATGGCGTTCTGCCAACTCTGAAATATGAACTAATCCTTCAATGCCTTCAAATACTTTAATGAATGCACCAAATGGCACAAGCTTTGTAACCTCACCTGGCACAACCTGATTAATGGTATGTGTGCGAGCAAAGGCTTGCCATGGATCCTCTTGTGTTGCCTTGAGTGAGAGTGATACTCGCTCACGTTCAAAATCAACCTCTAGAACCTCAACTGTTACCTCATCACCAACTTCAACCACCTCTGATGGGTGATCGATATGTTTCCAAGAAAGCTCTGATACATGAACTAATCCATCTACGCCACCAAGGTCCACAAATGCACCGAAGTTAACGATTGATGAAATAACACCTGATCGAACTTGACCCTTTTGTAATTGATTTAAAAATGTAGTGCGGGAAGCAGATTGTGATTGCTCAAGGAATGCTCTGCGAGAAAGCACAACATTGTTTCGGTTTTTATCCAATTCAATAATGCGACATTCAACCTGTTGGCCGATGTATGGGGATAAATCTCTTACTCTGCGCATTTCAACTAAAGAGGCAGGAAGGAAGCCACGTAGACCAATATCTACAATTAAGCCACCCTTAACTACTTCAATTACTGTTCCAGTAACAACTTCATCGCGCTCTTTCTTACCCTCAACATCGCCCCAAGCTTTTTCATACTGAGCGCGCTTCTTGGAGAGAATTAATCTTCCCTCTTTATCCTCTTTTTGTAGGACTAGCGCTTCTACTCGATCGCCTACCTTTACCAATTCATTTGGATCCACATCGTGGCGGATAGATAGTTCGCGGGAAGGAATTACACCCTCTGTTTTATAACCAATATCTAGTAAAACTTCTTCACGATCAATTTGAACAACAATTCCTGAAACTAAATCTCCATCATTAAAATTTTTGATTGTGCCTTCAATTGCGGCTAAAAAATCTTCTGCACTGCCAATATCATTTACAGCAATTTGTGAGGGTGTCATTATGGGGGTGTACTCCGAGGGTGATGCAACTAGTAGGGACAGGGACGGGTAATGCGGAGCGCAAGATTACCTTTGCAGCATTGCTATGGTCAAAGCGGTCTCGGTCTACTTCACCCAAATAAGGCTAGATTCACCGTTTACTCAAATTTCAGGCTCCAAAAAACCACATGATTCAACCACAATCGAAAATACTTGCTTCGAAAATCACTCAAAGGTCAGAAGGCATTAGTGAGCTGCTAGATCCCAGCTTTCGCCAAAACCGATATTGACATCTAACTTAACTCTTAGTTTAAATGCTGCAGCCATCTGTGTTCGTACAATCTCTTCCAATACTTTCGCCTCATCTGGCATAACTTCAAAGATCAATTCATCATGAACCTGTAATAACGCACGAGATTTGAGATTGTTCTGAGTTAATTTGGTATTTATATTTAATAATGCAATTTTGATGATATCGGCAGCTGAACCTTGGATTGGTGCATTTAGCGCTGCTCGCTCTGCGATCTCTCTGCGCTGGCGATTCTCATGATTAAGATCTGGCAGATAACGACGTCGCCCCATAATCGTTTCGGTGTATCCCTTTTCTCTTGCTTCAATAACAACACTCTTTAAATAATCTCGAATGCCACCAAACCTTTCAAAGTAGGTACTCATTAACTTTGAAGCCTCAGCCGGATCGATATCTAATGTTTGCGATAGACCAAATGAAGATAAACCATATGCCAAGCCATATGACATTGCTTTAATAGTTCTGCGCATCTCAGCATCGACTTCAGATGGTTTAACACCAAAAACTAATGCACCTACTGTTGAATGCAGATCCTCCCCAGATTCAAATGCTTGGATCAATCCTTCATCATTTGATAAGTGAGCCATAATCCGCATCTCGATTTGGCTGTAATCAGCGGTTAATAATTGTGTGTATGGAGTTTGTGCAATGAAACAGCCACGAATATGACGTCCATCATCAGTTCGAACTGGAATATTTTGTAAGTTTGGCTCAGTTGATGAAAGTCGGCCAGTTGCTGCAACGCTTTGTTGAAAGGTTGTATGTATCCGACCATCATCGGCAATCGCAGAGATCAAACCTTCAATAGTGGTTTGCAATTTACTGCTCTCTCTAATGCGCATTAAATGTTGCAAAATTGGGTGTTTTGTTTTATTCAACAACCAGTTCAGACTTTCAGCATCTGTGGTATAGCCAGTTTTAATTTTCTTAGTTTTAGGAAGCTTTAACTCATCAAAGAGCACCACTTGAAGCTGTTTTGGAGAAGCGGCATTGAATTCATGGCCTGCTACTTTGTAAGCAGCCTGTGTCTGCTCACTTACTACCCCTGCAAATTGGGTTGATAAATCCCTTAGCTTTTGCGCATCTACCGCAATTCCAACCTTTTCCAGTTGGGCTAGCGCAATCAAGGTTGGGATTTCAATAGTTTCATAAAGTGAAACCATCTCTTTGCCGGTTAGTTCCGCAAATAAGATCTCATGTAAGGAGTAGATCCACCCTGCTGCTTTTGGCGCAAAACTTTCAAATAAACTATCTTGATCAATTTGTGCGCCAAGTAATCTCTGCGCTAAATCATTTAGTGCAAGATTTCTACTTCCGGGATTATTCAAATAAGCCAATATTTCAACATCTGAAATCAAACCAGATAGATCAAACTCCTTAATCAGCCACTTTGCACCGTGCGTGATCTTTTTTATCTTTGCATCCCTTATCCAATCGCCGATATCAACATCTGTTGCCTCGTAAATATGCAGCGGATCAGTTGCAACCGCATACCTGGTCAATCGATTCTCAATCACCTCTATATGGATTGAAATTGAAGTTTTTGTTTTAGCTACTATTGCTGATATTTCAGATGAAGAAGTTGCGATTACTTTTGGATCTACTGCTTGAACTGATGCAGTCTCAACTCCAATTTGTGGAAGCACCTTTATTCGTTCCTTTAAGGCTTTAATCTCCAATTGATCGAATATCTTGGTAGTTTCATTTACATCAAAGCCTTGCCAGCTAAGCTCTGGGATTTTTACCTCTATCTGCATGTCACTTACCAATTGAGTTAACTCACGATTTAACTGAACTGACTCAATATTTTCCCGTAGCGCTTGCCCAACCTTGCCTGTTACCTCATCTGCGTGCGAAAGCAACTCTGGCAGAGATCCGTAATCAACAATCCATTTGGTCGCAGTTTTTTCACCGACACCAGGAAGTGAAGGTAAGTTGTCACTTGGATCACCACGAAGTGCGGCGAAGTCTGCATACTGCGCGGGCGTTAATCCATATTTTTCAAAGAGTGCATCCGGCGTCATTCGAGTCATCTCGGTTACACCTTTTTTTGGATACAAAACTGTTGTTTGTTGATTTACTAGTTGGAATGCATCTCGATCGCCAGTACAGATTGAAACTTGAAAATTCTCAAGTTCAGCACGTTTGGCCAAAGTTGCAATGATGTCATCCGCCTCAAATCCTTCAACGGCAAAATACTTTATACCGAAAGCAGTAATTAACTCATTGATATGAGAAAGCTGGGAACGAAACTCATCGGGAGTACTGCTTCGTTGAGCTTTGTACTCAGGAAATTTTTCACTTCTAAATGTTTTTCGAGAGACATCAAAAGCAACAGCAATATGAGTTGGTTTTTCTTCCTTTAATAAATTTATAATCATCGAGGCAAAACCATAAATTGCATTTGTTGGTTGCCCAGATGAACTTCGAAAGTTGTCGGCAGGTAGGGCGTAAAATGCTCGATAAGCCATCGAGTGACCATCGATTAGAAGTAAATGTTGCTTTTTTGTATCGCCCGAACTCATATTGGGATCTTAATTGCCAATCATCACCATTGTCGGGATAAACTTCCCGCCATGAGTGATTTCTTAGAAATAATTAAAGAGCGCGGTAGTGGTGCTCTCGATAAAAAAATGGGCATTGAAATTCTCGAGGCATCCCCAACTCGCTTAGTCGGAAAAATGCCAGTTGAAGGAAATACCCAACCAATCGGATTACTTCATGGTGGGGCAAATGTAGTTTTGGCTGAATCTTTAGGATCTATCGGCACTCAACTACACGCGGGTCCTAATCGAAAAATTGTCGGAGTGGATATAAACGCCACCCATCACAAATCAGCAACAGCTGGTTTTGTTACCGGAGTGGCTACGGCAATTTCTCTAGGAAAGACCATGTGCAGTTATGAGATTGTTATCAGCAATGATGCGGGCGAAAGAACCTGTACAGCGAGAATTACCTGCCTGATTCTTGCTGAAAGATAGGCCTAGGGTTATTGTTTGCAGCAGTATCAGCGGTTGTTAAGTTCAGAGATTTCATCAAAAAGGGAGAGTTATCTGTGATAAAAAAGAGCTCCCTGCCGACAGTTTCCTTACTTAGAAAAGCAACTTACTCTTTAATTTTTACCATCATCGCAAGCACTTTCTCATTTGGAGTTTCGCTAAATTCTGCAACTGCAGCACAAGCCGATGAAGCTGTTCTATATGGCGTGGTGACAGATAAAGATGGCATAGCCCTTTCTGGCATCAAAATTTCAGCGGTTGGTCCATCTGGATTTGATAGTCGAGTTACTACCGACAACGAGGGTGCTTGGCGAATTGTTACCAAAGAAACTGGCGCGTATGAAATTTCAATAGATGAGAACTCGCTACCAGAAGGACAAGGTCTAACTAATCCAGAGCGCGCTACTGTAAAGGTATCTGTCTTTATGCTCGGAATAGATCTTGCCATTCAGTTCCCAATTGGTGTTGGAGTAGAAAAGGCCACTCGGTTAGAGCGTGCACCGCAATTAGCACTCGATGGGCTAATTCTTGGCTTGATCATCGCCCTGGCCGCCCTAGGTTTAAATCTAATTTTCGGTACAACCGGCCTAACAAATTTTGCTCATGGTGAGATTTTGACTATGGGTGGAATTCTTACTTATTACTTAAGTTCAAATTTTGGCATTCCAGTGATTTTTGCGGTGCCGCTTTCGATTTTGATCACTGCTGCTGTTGCAGGTTGGGCGCAGAATCAATACCTGTGGAAGCCACTGCGCAAACGAGGCACTGGTTTAATTGCAATGATGATTGTTTCAATTGGTTTCGCAATATTTGTTAGGTACTTCTTCCTCTTTATATTCGGTGGCGATACTGAGCAACTGCCAGAGTATGCGGGTCAGGCAGGTCTTGATTTAGGCCTTGTAAGCATCACGCCCAAATCGATTATTACAACGATTTTTGCAATCATCTTTTTGATTCTAGCCACCCTTTGGTTGCTAAAAACAAAGATGGGTAAGGCCAGTCGAGCAGTGGCAGATAACCCCGCTTTAGCCTCTGCTTCAGGAATTGATGTTGAAAAGGTAATCAGATCAGTTTGGATTCTAGGAGCTGCACTCGCTGCTT
This sequence comes from Candidatus Nanopelagicus sp., assembly GCA_044353095.1. Lineage (GTDB taxonomy): Bacteria > Actinomycetota > Actinomycetes > Nanopelagicales > Nanopelagicaceae > Nanopelagicus. The sequence goes on along the minus strand of JBILCN010000002.1, from coordinate 14,148 downwards.
ATGCGGGCATAATTTTAACAACTAACCAAGGTGTTAGCTTTTTAATGGGTCAAGATACGCTACTTTTAATTTTTGCTGCAGCGACCTTAGGGGGCTTGGGTACTGCAAATGGTGCACTCATTGGCTCCTTAATTATTGGATTGTTGGTTCAACTCTCCACATTATTCATTCCTACTGAACTTAAATACGTTGGAGCACTATTGGTCCTAATTCTGATTCTGATCATTCGCCCACAAGGAATTTTGGGCAAGAGAGATAGGATCGGCTAGATGGATTTTCTCTTTGTTATTCAACAAACTCTAGGTGCAACAATTGGCGTTAACACCATTATCTTCGCACTCGCTGCGATCGGTTTAAATATGCACTTTGGGTACACCGGTTTACTTAACTTCGGTCAGGCTGGTTTTCTAGCGGTCGGTGCCTACTCAGTCGCAGTTTCAGTTATGAGCTTTGGGATTCCATTATTTATCTCATTCTTAATTGGTATTTTAAACTCAGTAATCTTTGCCTTAATCCTTGGCATACCTACACTTCGACTTCGCGCAGATTATCTAGCGATTGTTACGATCGCAGCAGCTGAAATTATTCGTAAGGTGGCACGATCTGCCACTTTTAATGACTTACTGGGTGGTTCAGATGGAATCAGCGGAAAGTTTGGTAAGGATTTCTTTGATCTAAATCCATTCAAGTCTGGACTTGAAACACCAATAATCAGATTCAGCAGTAATGATTTATGGGTAGTAATTGTAGGTTGGACAATTGTTGCCATCATTACCTTCTTGATGTGGGTAATGGTCAACTCCCCTTGGGGCCGGGTATTAAAGGCGATCCGCGAAGATGAAGATGCGGTACGTTCGTTGGGTAAGAATGTTTATCTGTACAAAATGCAATCATTGATTATTGGTGGCGTTATTGGCTCAATTGCTGGCTTTGTATATGCACTCTCACGTCAATCTGTGCAGCCAGATAATTACAGCTCAGCTTTAACCTTCTTTGCCTATACAGTTTTGATTTTGGGTGGCGCCGCACGAGTGTTCTCACCAATTATTGGTGCGATGATCTTCTGGTTCCTAATCGTCTTCATTGAGCAGATGCTTCGCCAGGCAGTCACGGCTGGATACATTCCAGAGTGGTTAATTGGCGTCAACCAAGTTGGTCAGATTCGTTTTATGTTGATGGGTCTTGGTTTGATGCTGTTAATGATCTACCGACCACAAGGAATTTTCGGCGATAAGAAGGAGTTAGCACTTGATGCAAGAGCGTAATAGCAACTCCACGGAGTATTTTGCTAAGGTAGAAATGATTCCTGGTGCCAAAAAGATTGATCCAATACTTGTTGCCGATAAGATCACCAGAAGTTTTGGTGGTTTAACCGCAGTTGATGTCGAGCATTTAGAGATACAGCGGGGAGCGATCACTGCACTGATTGGTCCAAACGGCGCCGGTAAGACAACTTTCTTCAACCTTCTTACTGGATATGACAAACCAAATCAGGGTGAATGGTCATTTAAGGGCAAGAAATTAAATAATGTTCCACCCTTTAAAGTTGCAAGACTTGGCATGGTTCGAACCTTCCAACTTACAAAAGCATTGTACAGACTTACAGTTATTCAAAACATGGCGTTAGCAGCTAAGGACCAAAAGGGCGAATCGCTTATGCGTTCACTCTTCCCACTCACCTGGCGAAAGCAAGAGGCTGAGATTCGTTTGCGCTCTGAGGAAATCCTAAAAAAGTTTAAGTTAATTGATAAGAAGGATGATTTTGCAGCCGCACTCTCTGGTGGCCAACGAAAGTTGTTGGAACTTGCTCGTGCATTAATGGTTGAACCTGAATTGATTATGCTCGATGAACCGATGGCGGGTGTTAATCCGGCGCTTAAGCAATCCTTGCTCGAGCACATCAAAGATCTGCGTACACAAGGAAAAACAGTTTTGTTTGTTGAGCATGACATGGATATGGTGATGGAGATCAGCGACTGGGTTGTAGTGATGGCTCAGGGCAAGATCATTGCTGAAGGCACACCAAAATCAATCATCAATAATCAAGATGTGGTCACAGCTTATTTGGGCGCACATCATGACAGCGAACTAGATGAAAATTCAGAATCAATGGCGAGTAAGAATTTAAAGGGCGGAGTGAATTAATGACAGCTACAACCCCTGCCTCATCCTTACTGGTCGCTACCGAGTTGATTGCAGGTTATTTACCAGGAGTTAATATTCTTAATGGCTGTAATTTTTATGCCAATCAAGGTGAACTAGTTGGCATTATTGGTCCAAATGGTGCAGGTAAATCCACCCTTCTGAAATCTCTCTTTGGTCTGGTCAAGATTGGTTCTGGAACGGTTAGCCTGCTTGGTGAAGATATAACCAATATGAGAGCTGATCAATTGGTACAAAAAGGTATTGGCTTCGTACCCCAATCAAACAATGTATTTCCCTCTTTGACTATCGAAGAGAATTTACAAATGGGTGCATACCAGTCGCCGGAAATTTATAGTGAGCGCTTTGAATTTGTAACTAATTTATTTCCAACCCTAGCCACCCGCCGTAAGCAAAGAGCTGGCTCTTTATCAGGGGGTGAGCGTCAAATGGTTGCAATGGGACGTGCATTGATGATGGATCCTAAGGTTCTTCTTCTTGATGAACCTAGCGCGGGCCTATCCCCTGCTCTGCAAGATGAGGTCTTTGTTCGTGTACGTGAAATCAATAAATTAGGTGTGACTGTGATTATGGTTGAACAAAATGCTCGTCGCTGTCTTCAAATTGTTGATCGAGGATATGTTCTAGATCAGGGCAAGAATGCCTATGAAGGAACTGGTAAATCATTAGCCAAGGATCCAAAGGTCATCGAGTTGTATTTAGGTACATTAGCTAAATCGATATCCACAAATTAAAGCCATAAAAATAAGACCCACCAAATTAATGGTGGGTCTTATTTAATTAATAGGTATTACTCGCCTGCTGGGACATCTCCTGAGATGAACTGCTCTGGACGTGGTACATACTTATCATTTGCTGTGTACTCGTATACACCCATTGTCGCCTTTGAAGGATCGCCATTAGCTGCGAAATCGATTGGACCGGATACACCGTCATAATCGATATCTGTGCCTGCTGCGATTAGAGCCTTGCAATCAGCGAAGGTTGTACATTTTGTACCACCAGATGAAACTGAGATCAGGTTATCGCGGATTGACTTACCATCAGTCTTTCCAGCCTGCTCAGCTGCTAATGCAATAATAATCGTTGCATCATATGACTCTGGAGCGTATGAGAAATCCTCTAGAGCTGGGTCAACAGCTAATAGACGAGCTTTTAGATCGCCATCAGTGTAAACGCCTGGCAGAGTTGCTTTAACACCTGTCATTACGCCTGCTGGAAGATCTTTGTATGCGCCACCTGAAAGGTTTCCGTCAACTAAGTATGTCTTAACATTCTTAGGACCGATTCCTTGCTTGATTAGCTCTGTAAGGATCTTAGTTGTCTCTTCGAAACCAATGATCGCAATTGCATCTGGCTTTGCAGCCTTTGCCTTTGCAACATCAGCAGCGAACTCGGCAGCCTGTGGATCATAAACAATGTCTGTTGATGTTCCAGTGAATGCTCCGCGAGCGTACTTAGACAAGCCAACTCCGTAAGCATCATCCATGGTTAAGAAGACAGCGTTCTTAGCGCCATTCTTTGCCATTAGCTGTCCAAGAATTGCTCCTTGGAAGGTATCAGATGGTGCAGTACGGAAGTAGTAACCGTCATCTGCGTAATCTGAAAGAGTTGGGGATGTATTTGCTGGAGACATTTGAACAATGCCAGCAGTTGTAATTTTATCAATAACAGTTAGTGATACTCCTGATGATGCAGCACCAATGATTGCACCAACACCAGCTGCGATGTGTGCATCAGCAGTTTGTTGTGCGATATCAGAACTTGTATCTCCTGAGTCACCGCGTAGGTGCTCTACATCTTTTCCTAGAACTCCACCGGCAGCGTTGATATCTTGGATAGCAAGATCGATACCAGCAAACTCTGGTGGTCCAAGGAATGCTAAGTTACCTGTCTCAGGTAGTAGCGATCCAATCTTTAGCGCACCAGAACCGTCGTTGCCACTGCTTGAACATCCAGCTAGAAGTAAGCCAGAGATCGCAATTGCAACAGCAGCAGATGCTTTGTTGAATTTCTTCATTGTTTTCCTCTCGGTTTGCCCACATCCATTAAGGTAATTCTCAACTATTTACAGTTTTGATCACTCAATGAAGCAGACGCGAAGTTTAACTTCCCTGCCAAAGGTAGGCAAAGTCATCGGGCTTAAATTCCTGATTTCAGCCCGAAAATTGTGGATAAATCTCAAAATCGTTACCTACTGGTGGGTTAGCGACCAAGATCTGGCATAAATTTAGGATCAATCACTGCCATGGCTACCTCTTTCATAGGAATCCGGCGATCCATCGCAGTTTTTTGAATCCATGAAAAAGCTTGTGGCTCAGTTAAGGATAATCCACTCATTAATATTCCTTTAGCCTTTTCAATCACCTTCCTACTTTCAAGACGTTCATAAACATCTGCAACCTCTGCTTGCAATGATTTCATCTGCCTGTGGCGACTGGTAGCAATTTCAATCGCTGGAATTAGATCATTTATTGAGAATGGTTTCACTACATAAGCCATAACGCCAGCATCTCGTGCCCGTTCTACTAACTCTCGCTGGCTAAATGCGGTCAGCATTAACACTGGCGCAATTTCAATTATTTCCTGCGCAGCGGTGATTCCATCAACTAGCGGCATCTTCACATCAAGAATTGCTAAATCTGGTTTGTGCAGTTTGGCCATCTCTATTGCAACTGCGCCGTTTTCAGCATGCGCTACAACCTCATAACCAGCCTCAGTTAACATTTCAATAAGATCTAATCGAATTATGGTTTCATCCTCTGCCACCAAAATTCGAATCTTTGAATTATTAGCTGGATTAGAAGTTTGATCGTTCACGGAGTTTCCTGATTGCATCATCATGTGCCTCGAGTCGGATTCGAACCGACACTATACGGTTTTTGAGACCGTCCTCTCTACCGTTGGAGTACCGAGGCGAAGGTAGAAGTTTATGCTAGCGCAGGTGCAATTCTGAAATTATTTACGGTAGGCAGGTGCTGCCCCACCAACTGCATCACCAATTTTGTGAACGCGCATTGCGTTGATTGAGCCTGGAATTCCAGGGGGTGATCCAGCAACAATTAACACGAGATCACCGATTTTAACTCGCTTGGATTCAATCAATAATGAGTCAACCTGCATCACCATCTCATCAGTATGATTCACAACTGCAGTCAACATAGGTTCAACTCCCCACGATAAAGAAAGTCGGTTATATGTTCCATCCTCTGGTGTCATGGCAAGCATCGGAATTGGAGAGCGCAACCTGGACATTCTTCTTGCAGAATCTCCACTTTGGGTAAATGCAACTAAAAACTTAGCGCCAACTGTTAAGCCAACTTCAGTTGCTGCTTTAGTTATTGCACCACCTTTAGTGGCCGGTGAATGCTTAAGTGGTGGTATTTGATCTAATGCAACTGTTTCGGTGTGTTCAATAATTCTTGCCATAGTTTGAACCGCTTCAATTGGAAAATCTCCTACCGAGGTTTCACCAGATAACATCAAGGCATCAGCGCCATCTAAAACTGCATTTGCACAATCTGTTGCCTCAGCTCTAGTAGGTCTTGAGTTTGAAATCATTGAGTCAAGCATTTGAGTTGCAACAATCACTGGCTTGGCACTCTCTCGAGCCAATGTGATGCACCGTTTTTGTACCATTGGCACCTCCTCTATTGGAAGCTCTACACCAAGGTCGCCTCGTGCCACCATAATTCCATCAAAGGCATCCACGATCTCTTGTAAATTTTCAACCGCCTGTGGTTTTTCTATTTTTGCGATAACTGGAATTCGAACTCCTACCTCATCCATAATTGCATGTACATCTTTAAGGTCTGCGGCGCTTCGAACAAATGAAAGGGCGATAAAGTCAGCTCCTGCTTTTAATCCCCAACGCAGATCTGCTTTATCTTTCTCAGACAGGGCGGGTACTGAAACAGCTACTCCGGGCAGATTTAATCCTTTGTTATTACTTACTTGTCCTGGTTGAATAACAGTTGTTACTACATCATTTCCACTTACCTTAGTAACTTGAACAGTTACCTTGCCATCATCAATTAATATGTAATCTCCGGCTTTGCAATCACCTGGCAAGCCCTTATATGTAGTTCCGACTCTTTCTTTTGTGCCATCTACATCATCAGTTGTGATTGTAAAAGTATCACCTCGAGCCAACTCATGCGGGCCGGCTGCAAATCTTGCCAACCTAATTTTTGGTCCTTGTAAATCAACTAGTACTGCTACCGGCTTATTGGCCTTCTTGGCTGCAGTTCTAACCATCTCAAGCCGTGATTGGTGCTCAGTGTGATCTCCATGCGACAGATTTAAGCGGGCCATATTCATGCCAGCATCTACTAGCTCAGCTATTTTTTCGACCGACTCAACTGCCGGTCCGATTGTGCAAACTATTTTGGCCCGACGCATTTGTTGATCTTAAACCATTAAGGGTCTTGCGGTTGGCTCTATTGGAGAAGGTAATTGTGTGTTGCCAGTTAAGTACTTATCTACTGAGGCAGCAGCGCTTCTTCCCTCGGCAATTGCCCACACAATTAAGGACTGTCCTCTACCAGCATCTCCACAGATAAAGACTCCTTCAGTTGCAGTTGCATAATACTGATCTCGTTTGATGTTGCCACGTTCATCAACTTCAACCTCTAATTGCGTAAGTAATTGCGACTTCTCTGGACCGGTAAATCCGAGCGCTAAGAAAACTAAATCTGCTGGGATTACTCGCTCTGATCCAGCTACCGGTTCAAACTTGCCATTAATTAATTCAGTTTCAATTAATTTCAAGCCAGTTAAATTTCCATTACTATCCTTTAAAAATTCTTGCGTTGAAACAGAGTAGATTCGATCTCCGGCCTCTTCATGGGCACTGCTTACGCGATAAAGCATTGGATAGGTAGGCCAAGGCTGTGAACTTGGTCGTTCATTTGTTGGTCGCGGCATTATTTCAAGTTGGGTAACTGATTTTGCACCCTGTCTAATTGCAGTACCTAGACAATCAGCGCCAGTATCACCGCCACCAAGAATTACTACATCTTTACCAGCGGCATTGATAGGTGAAGTTTCAATCTCAGCTAACGCCTGCTTATTTCCCCAAGGCAGGTACTCCATTGCTTGGTAAACACCAGTTGCCTCTCGACCCGGTAGATCAAGATCTCGCCAATTGGTTGCACCGATTGCTACAACAACTGCGTCATATTTGCTGCGTAATTGAGTACCAGTAATATCCTGACCAACATTTACACCAGTTCTAAATCTTGTTCCCTCTTGCTCCATTTGAAGCAATCGGCGATCAACAATTGATTTCTCCATTTTAAACTCTGGAATGCCATAACGTAATAAACCACCAATTTTATCTGCGCGTTCATAGACCGCCACAGTATGGCCAGCTCTGGTTAATTGTTGAGCTGCAGCTAGACCTGCTGGACCTGAACCAATTACAGCAACTGTTTTTCCACTCAAGCGATCTGGCGCTAATGGTTTTACAATTTTTTCATCAAATGCCTCTTCAATGATTCGAAGTTCTACTTGTTTGATTGTTACCGCATCAGCATTGATACCAATTACACATGCAGTTTCACATGGCGCAGGGCATAACCGACCAGTGAACTCTGGAAAGTTATTAGTAGCGTGCAATCTATCGATCGCCTCGCTCTTATCATTTCGCCAAATTAAATCATTCCATTCAGGAATTAGATTTCCAAGTGGGCACCCTTGATGACAAAACGGAATTCCGCAATCCATGCAGCGACCTGCCTGCTTTTGTAAATCTGTGAAATCTTGCTCGAGATAAACCTCTTTCCAATCCTTGATGCGAACATCGACTGGTCTACGTTTTGGTAACTCACGTGGAGTATTTAAAAATCCTTTTGGATCAGCCATTTATTGCCGCCATAACTGCAGAATCTACTGGCAAGCCTTCACGAGTTGCCTTAGCCATTACTTCAAGTACCCGGGCATAATCACGTGGCATGATTAAGGAGATTCGATTTTTGTTAACTGACCAGCTACTTAATAAATCCTTAGCAACCTGTGAATTTGTGGCTTGGAAGAATTCTTCGATAATTCCGTGCAAGATATCATCTTGATCTGCGGGAATACTTACTACATCAACCATCTCTGGATTAACTAGTCGTTGATCTAGATCAAGTACATAAGCTCGACCGCCAGACATTCCTGCGGCAAAGTTTCTGCCAGTTCCACCTAGAACTACAACTGTGCCGCCGGTCATGTATTCACAACCATGATCGCCAACACCTTCAACAACTGCGGTTGCACCAGAGTTACGTACGCAGAATCTCTCTCCGACGACTCCCCTAATATAAATCTCACCAGATGTTGCTCCGTAACCAATTACATTGCCAGCAATCACATTCTCATTTGATTTTAGGATTGCATCTTCATGCGGTTGCACAATTATTCGTCCCCCTGATAGACCCTTACCAACATAATCATTAGCATCGCCAAATAAACGTAAGGTCAAACCTGCGGGTATAAAGGCGCCAAGTGATTGGCCAGCAGATCCATGTAAAGTCACATCAATAGTGTCGGCAGGTAGGCCAACTCCGCCAAATTTTCTAGTAATTTCTGCACCTAACATTGTGCCAACTGTACGGTTAACATTTCTTACTGGTAATTGGATCTTTACCTGAGCAGCGCTGTCTAGTGCTGGTTTTGCCAATTTTATTAATTCATTATCTAACGCACTGGCCAAGCCATGCTCTTGAGTAGTTGTATTTATTCGAGGAGCAGAATCTAACGGAGCCAAAAGCAGTGGAGCTAGATCTAATCCTGCTGCCTTCCAATGTTCAATTGCTTTTCGAGTTTCAAGGAGCTCTACCTGACCAACCGCTTCAGCCAATGTTTTGAATCCTAATTGAGCAAGTAATTGCCTTACCTCTTCAGCAGTATATTGAAAGAAGGTTTCAACAAACTCTGGTTTTCCGTTGAATTTCTTTCGCAGCTCTGGGTTTTGAGTTGCAACACCAACTGGGCAAGTATCTAGATGGCACACTCGCATCATTATGCATCCAGAAACTACAAGCGGTGCAGTAGCAAAACCAAACTCTTCTGCGCCAAGTAATGCGGCAATAACCACATCACGGCCGGTCTTCATTTGGCCATCTACTTGAACCACAATTCGATCACGTAAACCATTTAACATTAAGGTTTGTTGAGTTTCAGCTAAACCTAACTCCCATGGTGCGCCAGCATGTTTTAGCGAAGTAAGTGGTGATGCGCCAGTTCCACCATCATGGCCAGAAATCAAAACAACATCAGCATGAGCTTTGCTAACTCCTGCCGCAACTGTGCCAACACCAACTTCTGCAACTAATTTCACATGAATACGTGCTTCATTATTAGCATTTTTTAAATCATGAATTAACTGCGCCAAATCCTCAATTGAGTAAATGTCATGATGTGGTGGAGGTGAGATCAATCCAACTCCTGGCGTTGAATACCTTACCTTTGCAATCCATGGATAAACCTTGTTGCCCGGAAGTTGTCCACCTTCTCCAGGCTTTGCCCCTTGCGCCATTTTTATCTGAATATCTTGGGCATTAACTAGGTACTCACTTGTCACGCCGAAACGACCACTTGCTACCTGTTTGATTGCAGATTTTCGTGAATCACCATTTACATCTGGAATATTACGAGATGGATCCTCACCGCCTTCTCCGGTATTTGATTTTCCACCAAGTCGATTCATCGCAATAGCTAAAGTTTCATGTGCCTCTTGCGAGATGGAACCATATGACATCGCACCAGTTGCAAATCTCTTAAGAATCTCTGTGGCTGGCTCAACCTCATCAATTGAGATTGGTTTTCTGACTCCACTCTTAAACTCAAAGAGACCACGCAATGTCATCAAGGATTTAGATTGATCATCAACTGCCTTGGTATATTGCTGGAAAATATCAAATCGCTTGTTCCGAGTTGCATGTTGTAACTTAAACACCGTCTCTGGATTAAATAGGTGTGGTTCACCCTCGCGGCGCCATTGGTACTCGCCACCAATCTGCAATCTTTTGCTTCCTGGAACTTCACCACCTGGCGGATAAGCAATGTGATGACGCTTAATAGTTTCTTGAGCAATCACATCTACTCCAACACCACCTAATCTTGATGTTGCTCCAACAAAATACTCGCTAACAAACTCTTTTGATAAACCAATAGCTTCAAAGATTTGTGCACCGGTATATGAGGCGATGGTGGAAACGCCCATCTTCGACATTACCTTTAAAACACCTTTGCCTAAAGATTTAATTAAATTTCTGACCGCTTTTTCTGGTGTTATTCCAGTAATTACACCTTGACGAACTAGATCTTCAGCGCTCTCCATAGCAAGGTATGGATTTACCGCAGCTGCGCCAAAACCAATTAATAATGCAACATGGTGAACCTCACGAACTTCGCCTGATTCCACAACTAAACCAACTTTGGTACGAGTTTTCTCCCGAATTAAATGGTGATGTACAGCAGCTGTCAACAATAAGGATGGAATAGGAGCATTTTCAGCATCGCCATCTCGATCTGATAAAACAATAATTCTGGCACCTTCGCTAATCGCCTTCGATACTTCAGCACGTATCTCTATTAATCTCTTTTCCAACGACGCACCCGCACCTGCGATTGGGAACAAGCCTCTGACTACATGTGAAGCAAATCCTGGATGGTCGCCATCAGCATTTACGTGGATGATTTTTGCTAACTCATCATTATCAATTACTGGAAACTGTAATGAGATTTGGCGGCAAGATGATGGACCTGGATCCAAAAGATTGTGCTCTGGTCCAATCGAACCACCGAGGGATGTAACTAACTCTTCGCGAATGGCATCAAGTGGTGGGTTGGTAACTTGCGCAAAAAGTTGAGCGAAGTAATCAAATAGCAATCTTGGTTTATCCGAGAGTGCAGCGATTGGAGTGTCAGTACCCATTGAGCCCAAAGGTTCAGCGCCATTTTTTGCCATCGGTGTAATAATGATTCGAAGCTCCTCTTCGGTATAACCGAAGGCGCGTTGGCGACGAAGTACTGATGAGTGTGGATAAACAATATGTTCGCGAGATGGGAGATCACTTAATCTAACTAATCCCGCATGTAACCAATCACTGTATGGCGCAGCTGAAGTTAGAGAGTTCTTTACTTCATCATCCTCAATTATTCTGCCTTGATCAATATCGACTAAGAACATTCGACCTGGTTGCAATCTTCCTTTGCGAGTAATTTTCGATGGTGCGATATCCAACACGCCCGCTTCAGATGCAAGAACAACTAAACCATCATCAGTAACCCAAAATCTTGAAGGTCTTAAGCCATTTCTATCTAGAACTGCACCAATTTGCTTACCATCTGTAAAAGTTACACATGCCGGACCATCCCATGGCTCCATTAGTGCGGCATGAAAGGCGTAGAAATCTTTTCGCTTTTGATCCATCGTTGCATGGTTCTCCCATGCTTCTGGAATCATCATCAAGATTGAATGCGGCAAACTTCGCCCACCTAGATATAACAGCTCTAGTACTTCGTCAAAGGATGCTGAATCACTGCCAGCTGGATCAATAATTGGAAACAGTCGCTTTAAATCTCCAAGAATCAAATCACTTTGCAGCAAACTCTCTCGAGCGCTCATCCAATTTCTATTTCCCTTTACAGTATTGATCTCTCCATTGTGTGCGATAAATCTATATGGATGCGCCAGTGGCCAAGATGGAAAAGTATTAGTCGAGAATCTGCTGTGAACTAGCGCTAGTGGAGATTCAACTAAAGGCTGCGAAAGGTCAGAGAAAAACTCTTCTAATTGCCCTGTGGTGAGCATTCCCTTATAAACAATAGTTCTTGATGAAAGAGATGGGATGTAAACCTCGAAAGCGTGCTCTACTCTTTTACGGAAACAAAATGCTAAGCGATCTAGTTCAAGATCTGCTTCATTATTCTCACCTGCAATAAAGATTTGTTCAAAAGCTGGCATTACAGAAAGCGCTGTTTTACCTAGTGACATGCTATTAATTGGCACGGTACGCCAACCTAAAATGCGAACACCCTCCTCTTTTGCAATCGATAAAACTGCTTCTTTGAACTTGCTTTGATCAATTTTTTTATCAATAAAAAAGATACCCGTTGCATATTTAGTGATTGGCGTCAGCGTGAAATCAACAACTGAGCGGAAGAATTTATCTGGCAGGCAAATTAATATGCCCGCACCATCTCCGCTATCAGGTTCAGCTCCTGAAGCTCCTCTGTGATCTAAATTTCGTAGCGCGATTAAACCTTTTGAAACAATCTCATGAGTTGGTAACTTATTTAGGGTAGTAACCATCGCAACACCACATGCATCATGCTCATTTGCAGGGTCATACAACCCTGTTGCATTAGGGATAGCTGAAAAAGCTTTTGCTGATATCAAGATCTGTTGGCCGCTCCTGGAAAAAAGAGTCAGGACGTCAATGGCCCAACTTAAATAACTAGGCGAAGTCTAGCAGGATGATCGGTTTTTTTATATCCCACTTAGGTGAACTAGCGAGCCAATTCCGGCGGTGATAATCATGCCCAAGGCTCCGCCCATAAATATGCGCAGAATAGTTTTACCCGGAGGTGAAGATGCTATTTTTGCGCTGGCGTAACCAGTTACTAGTAAACCTAAAATGGTGAAACCAATAATGGAGAGAACTTGCTGTCCTGGTGTTGGTGCAAGTGCTCCCATAAATGGAATTACTCCCCCAACAATAAAACTGATGGCACTAGCAAACCCAGCCTGAATTGGGCGCCCTTTTGTATGTTCGTACTGGCCCAACTCATCACGAAGATGCGCTTCAAGGGCATTTTTTTCACTCATGGTTGTTGCAACTTGCAAAGCTAACTCTTTTGGTAAACCGCGTTGAATGTAAATCTGCGTTAACTCTTCCAGCTCTCCTGCTGGATCCCTTTTTAATTGTTCTATCTCGATTTGGCGATCGGCCGCTTCAATATCATTTTGGGATCGCACCGATACATATTCACCCACCGCCATTGACATTGCACCCGCTGCAATTCCGGCTAAACCTGCTGTAATTAAAAAATCATTTGCTTGGGCCGCTGAAACACCAATCATTAAACTAGCGGTAGATACCAGGCCATCATTTGAACCAAGTACTGAAGCGCGAAGCCATCCTGCTCGATGTGAGCGATGTGCCAGATTACCGATTCGAACTTCCTCTAAACCCATATTGGGATCTTACTAGTTCGTGGGGTTTTTCTTAAGATTTCTTGAGGATTTATACAAGTATGTCATTGCTGAAATAAGAACTAATAGGCTGATCCAGATATTAAAACGCAGTCCAAGAATTAAGGTTGCAGTATCAACTCTTAATGCTTCTATCCATAAACGTCCGATTGTATAACCCGATACGTAAATCGCAAATAAATCACCAGGATTTGAAAATCTAGTGCTCATAAATTTAGGTAATTTCATTAAGAACAGGGCCAACGCGGTACACCAGATTAATTCATACAAAAAGGTTGGATGAAAGGTTGCAAACTCTGAGAATTCAGCTGGTCGCTTAAACGCTGGAACCTCTAAGCCCCAAGGCAAAGTAGTTGGGGATCCAAACAATTCAATATTAAACCAGTTGCCAATTCTGCCAATCGCTTGGGCCAAGGCAACACCTGGCGCTAACGCATCTAAGAAGTATGAGAATGAATGAGAAGTTTTATGAGTTCGGTAGTAAAGATAAGCACCAACGGCGCCAAGAGAAATTGCTCCCCAAATACCCAATCCACCCTGCCAAATCTTTAAGGCATCAATTGGATTTCCATCTTCACCAAAGTATTTTTGCGGTGAAGTAATTACATGATAAATCCGGCCGCCGATTATTCCAGCTGGTACTGCCCAAAGCGCTGCCTCTGAAATATCTTCGGGATTTCCACCAATCGATTTATAACGACTTCGACCTATCCAAATAGCAACTGCAATCCCAGTTAAAATTGAAAGAGCATAAAAATGAATAGTTAATGGCCCAATCT